>CAZUAX010000099.1:9898-16759 GCA_964618435.1 uncultured Solibacteraceae bacterium | reverse complement strand
CAAAGCATGGCTATGCGAAGAATCGTATCGGCATCTGGGGCTTCTCTGCCGGCGGCCACCTCGCCGCCACCGCCTCCACCCACTTTGACCAGGGCAACCTCTCCAGTGCGGACGCCATTGAGCGCGAGGGCTGCCGCCCGGACTTCGCGATTCTTTCCTACCCTGTCATCAGCTTCGACGACGCGGTGGCACACTCGGGTAGCAAGCGCAATCTCTTGGGCCAGAACCCTGACCCCTCCCTGGTGGAGAACCTTTCCAACGAAAAGCAGGTCACCGCGCAGACCCCACCGACCTTTCTCTTCCACACTGGCAACGACCCTGGCGTCCCCGTGGAAAACAGCGTGCTCTACTACATGGCCCTCCGCAAGCATCGCGTCCCCGCCGAACTGCACGTCTATGAAAACGGCCGCCATGGCGTGGGTCTTGCCCCCTTTGACCCGATCCTCTCCACTTGGCCCTCGCGCCTGGAAGCCTGGCTGCGCTTCCACGGCTGGCTCAGCAAGCCGTAGCGCTCTTGGCATCTCCATTGAGTGAACCTCATGTGAATACTGCCCTCAGCCGGAACCCGGAAGTGGATGCAGGAGTCTAAGCTCTCGGAGGCACGGCATGCGTTCTTGGTGGCGAGGCTGTTTCCTGGCGTGGGTCATCTTTAGCAGCGGTGTTGCGCACCCTGCACTGGCGCAGCAAATGCCCGCGCCGATTGTGAACCCTCCGGGCGTTCGCCTCCACTTGACCCTCACGGACTCCGGCCCCTTCCGCGAGATGCAGATGATCCGTGGAACCGTGGAGTTGGACCGCCAGCAGCAGCCTATCGGCGTTGATGGCGAGCCAATGTGGTCGCTTTCCGGCTACCTGGTGGATCCCCCTTTGGCCAGAGGCAACCTGCGCTGCGGTGTGCCCGATAACCCTTGCGCTCGCCACCTCGGTGGCCTTATCTCCAATGGGCACTTTTGGGGAGGCGGCCACAAGGAAGTGGACGGACCCCAACCGCTTCGCATCACGGAACTGCTCCCATCGCTATCCCCTGGCAACTACCGCATCGCCGCCGTCGCCACCCGCCACCAGGTTTACCAAGGTGACGCTCCCGCCATGCCAGCATCCCCACGCCCTGTCGTGATTGCGGTGTCCAACTGGGTGGCGTTGACGATTGTGCCGGCTGCGGACGATTGGATCCAGCAGACGTTGACGCGAAACAACCCGTCGCCAAACCCTCCGCTATCGGATCAGGGACCCGCAGTGCACAGGGCTTGGCTCGACCAGTTACATCAGTTGCAGTTGCTCGATCATCCTGCAGCCTGGGACATGATCGCCTCCATGCGACTCGGCGGCAACCAACTTACTTTGGAAGGCCTGCGATTCACACGGCGTCCGGATCAGGCCTGCACATGGTTGCGCGATGGGCTGGATAACGGCTCCCGGCGAGTGGACAGTGAGTATCTCCGCACCACTACCGTCGTCTGCGGCAGGGTGGAGTTGCCGCCCAATCCGATACCTCCCCCTCCGGGCACCATGCCTTCGCCTGAATACCGGGCCGGAGTACGAGCCTACGCCGAACGGCAACAGGCGTGGCATCTTCAGCAGAGAGAAAGCTTAGGCGCGCGTCTGCTTGCCAGCCTGCCCAATCGGGACGGGCGAATTCTGGCAGATGCCCTGGGCGCATTGCTGGACTTGGTTCCCTCTGCCCAGCATGTGAAGCAGTTCGCCTCGGGGCCAGCTTCCGGTAAGCCTCAAGGTGGCCTTGCGTTTGCCCACACCAACCGGTTTTTTTTCGGCCCTCAACCGGCCATGACCTCTGAACCCACCTGGGCCTCCCGTTTCCGGCAGGGACTTCCCCAATGGGTGGCCTCGCTCGAGCCGGCGTTGCGTACCCATATGTTGGAGCAGGTTGCTCAACACTTCGAATCGCCGGACTGGGCGCCCGTGCTGGAGTCTGAGTTGCGCCAGCTTACCGCTGCCGATCAATCGGGCACCGCGCGACACCTCCTCTTTTCTCTGGCGGCACTTGACTCCCGGCGCGCTTCCAATCTGGTTGCCTCGGAACTGCGAAAACCCGAAACGTGGTTGCAGCCGGAGATGTTGGACCTCATACCCTTAGATCCCAGGCCCTTCTCCGACGAGGAACTGGTGCAGATGCTGGACAACCATCGTTCGCACGGAACCAACGACATCGTCTGGAATGCCGCGGTGGCGCGCTTCGCCTCGCCCGAAGCCGCACCTCGTGTTCGAGTGCTCTACGAGCAGCGACTCCCAGCCTGTCAGGTTGCCCTGGTGGGTTACTTCGTACGGTCGGATCCTGACTACGCCGCAACCATCCTCGGCAGCAATTGGGACATGCGCGGTGCCCTGCGACCTTGCTACTGGGAATACCTGCGGCAAGCCTCCAGCTACGGCATGGGACCCGTATTGGAAAAGTTCCTGGTAGCCCACCTCTTCCACAGCCATGTTCCATTGAAGCAGGCGGCAGCCCAGTCTCTGGCGCTGCACGGCAGCCCCGCTGCGCAGGAAGCGCTCTGGGAGGCCATGCGCCACTTCCGCCAATACTGGAAAGGCCGCGAGGACGAACTCGCCCGGCATCATGAGGGTGTAAGTTTCGAGGTAGGTCTCGTCCATGCCCTCACCAGCGCTCGCTCCTGGACTCTGGCGCAGGACGGCATCGAGACGCTGCGCGCACTTTGTACCAGCGACCAATGCCTGCAGCAGACAGGCAGACTGCTGCGCATGTGGCAGCAGCCGCTAATGGTGGCTACCTTCGAGACCCAGGGGCGCTTCAACGCCCAGTTGGGGCAGTACAGCCCGGCATCCCCCGAGGAACTCCTAGCCCGCTTAAAGCATCTGCCCGCGGGCACCCGCATCCGCATATCCGTGGGCGGCCCAGACACCGACACCCTGCGCGAAGCCATCCGCGCAGAGGCCGCGACTGCTGGGCTGGTAGTGGAATAGCGGCCGGTGCCCGCATCCGCACACGAGCGCAAGCCCGCTGCGTATTCCACGGGAACTGTGTGGCTTGCTTCGGTGTCTACCTGACTTAAGGATTGAGAATGCAAAGGCAACCCGCAACCCGGTTCTCGCACGTGGCCGTCTGGTTTTCCTGCCTGTTCTGGTTAGTCACTGCAGCATACTGGCCCTCCAGTGCCCAGGAGCCCGCTGGGCAAGGAACGCCGGTCCTGAACCCGCCAGGAGTTGAGCTTGAGCTTCGGGTCCCCAACGATGGAGCAATCCAACAGTTCGAAGTCTGGTGGGGAACCGTGACGCTCAGTATCAACGGAACCCATCCTGGCAGGGGGATGCCTGGATGGACGTGGAGCGTGAAAGGGGTTTTGGTGGAACCGCTCACGGGCACCGTTCCATTGCGCTGTGGTTCGATGACGACACCCTGTAGACATGCCGAGGGTGGCTTCGACGAGACGTTTCCTGGTCTCGTTCACGGGAGTCCGCACTACCATGCGAGTTCTGTGTTCTTGCGCTTGCCCGTGTCGAACTACCTTCCCATTCTGCCCTTCGGTCGCTACCGGCTGACCGTGCTGACACAGGGCACTTACTGGCCTCCCCGCCGACCGGGCAGCACCCCTCAGACATCCCCCTTACCGCCGATTCTGGCAGTGTCCGAGCCAGCCGAGATAGAGGTTACTCCCTCCGATGCCTCCTGGGTGCACGCAACCTACTTCCGGCTGGTAAAAGGTTTGGACGCAATGCGCGCGGAACTGCGCACCAACAGGGCAGACTTCGAAGACCGCGCCCATGCATTTGAAACAGCCAGGCTGCAACTGGACCGCCTAGATGGCCCGGACGCGCGGCACGCTCTCAATACGCTGGACCTCCATCCGGACATGCGGGAAGCGCTAATGGAAATAGTTGTCCAGAGCCGGATAGCTCCAGAGGGCTGCGAATGGTTCCGGCGGCATGTGCAGGCGCGAGAAACGGCAGTGACGCCGCGAATCGTTAGCCAGTGGTCCACGGTCTGCACCCGTGCCCATAGTGGCGTGGCTCCCAGTACGGATATCGCGTTTCCCCTCACTGAGGAGGCAGATCGGACGCTGGCGCAATCCGTAGCAAGGTCCACCCAGTGGCGCGAGATCATGCTCCGCGAGATAGGCCTCAATCTTGCGCATTCACTGACGGCGAAAAGTCCGGAGGCATTCCGGGAGACTGCCATTACTCTCGCCAACATGGTGCAATCACCCTACCATCCTGTCACCGCAGGCGGGGTAGTACAGGGTCCCGGTGTGAGGTCCAGAGGCGTATTCCCGTCCCATCCCGACCCTAACAGAGTGCTTACACACGACTATGCGCCGTTGCTCATGAAGCAGTTCGCGGCGCGTCAAAAAGATCTCCCTCAAGACATCCGCACCGCGGTACTTGCCGCCATGCTGCCGGTTTGCCCGCCCGCCGAAGCGATTGCGTTTATGGAGGCCGCATTGAACGACAGCCGCGGCTACGACAGTGATGAGACGCGGGAGCTATTACACCTTTACATGACGTTTGACCCGGAGGGGGCTCGTATATGGATGGAAGCGAACTCGCCCTAGCGAACAAGCCGCAGGCCTTAAGCAAGCGGGAAATGTGTCATTGGGCAGGCTTAGGCACTGGACGAGGCGGATCTTCAATCAGCAAAGGTATTTTTGAAACCGAGTACTTATGACTCTGCACAGTGAAGAAGGGAACATGATGACCATGGCGGTATGCCACTTTGCTGGCCTGGAGTGCGCGCCCCTGCGTCTGTCCCGGATGGCGAAGAAGGCACTTCCTCTCAGTTGGCGCTTCGAGTGCGGTCTCTTGCTGCTGATGATGATCTTCACCACGGCAAATCCCACCTGGGCGCAGTCCTCGTCCTGGCCGGGCTTGCCAGCAGCAGACCCTCCGGGCGTCACTTACACGCTTACTCTCGAAACTCCTGGTCCCTTCCGCGAAATGGAGGTGATTGCGGGCAGGCTTGACTTCCAACTTCATGGCTCAGAGGCAGCACGCGAAGCAGCCGGCGACCGCTGGGGTTTTGGTGGAATTCTGGTGGACCCGCGGCCGGACCTGCCCGCATCGCCAGCCCCTAGTTGCATGGATGCCAACCCATTCTGCAGGTTCCTGATGTTGGACATGCAGAGCGTGAGCCGCTTGACTGACGGCCGGAGCTTCCGCGAACGGTCTCCGTCTGAGATTCTCCTCACGAGGTACACAAAGGCCCTCCCACCCGGTGAGTATCGGGTGGCTGCCCTCGCCCATAAGCAAGTTGTAATCGGTAACCATCAGGGCGCAACAATCTATGGCGTGCCGGACCCACCCGTCTATGCCGTTTCCAATACGGTGAGGATTCGCGTGGTTCCCGCCACAGAGGCATGGGTGCAAACCACTGCGTCAACGGCAAGCGCGTCCATCGTAGAGCTTTCGAGATCCATGGATCGCACTCAGTTCTCTATACGGAACCGGACTCTCCACCAACTTGCGCTCCTGGATGGTCCGGCAGCTTGGCGCATCCAGCTATCCAACGCCGGTGATACCACCGGAATGGTTGTATCGAGGATGGCCGACACGCGACAACCGGCTGCGCTCTGCACGCTGTTGCAGCAGCAAATCAGTGCTCCCGAACAGTACGTTTGCAGCCAGTATCTTCATACGATGGGGACAGTCTGCAGCCGTGCCCACTTGCCCCCAGCACCGCCGGATCCTGGGGCCGCAGCCAGGCCATCACCCGAACAAATCGAGCATCTGCGCCAGTCAATGGCATACAGCGGAAGCCTTCATGAAACGTATGGCAGCCGGCTGCTTCAAAGCCTGAACCTCAAGAGTCCAAAGGCCCGGCTTGCTGGGCTTGAGGCGTTACTTTTGATCTCAGGGCTGTATCGGGAACCCAACCCGACCGAAGGCAGGCCCAGTTGGTACCACTTGCTTCCAGCAGAGTTCGCGCGCCTGCTTCCCGCCTTGCCAAATCCGCGTCAAATTCACATCCTCACTAGTTTCGTCGAAACATTCCCAGCATTCTCATGGGCACCGATTCTGGAAGAAGAACTTAGCCGCTGGAGGCCTGAGGAGCGGAACGATGCCGATGCTGCCTTTCGACTCCTCTATGCCTTGGATCCGAATCGGGCCTCCCGGCTCGTTGCAGCCGAGGTGACCAAACCGGAGTCCTGGCTGAGCCCAGCCGTCATCGCGCTGGTTTCCAGGGAAGCCCTTGGTATGACCGACGAAGAGCTGGTGAGCGCCCTGGAAGAGGATACGAACAAGGGTTCCTGGCACCGTTTACCCTGGATCTACTTTGCCGTTGCCCGCTTCGCATCTGCTGAGATGCTGCCCCGCGTGAAGGCGGTTTATGCGCACGCACCGGCGCCATGCAACGTGGAGTTGCTAGCGTATTTCGCGCGGGTAGATCCGGAACATGCCGGCGGCATGTTGCCTGCCATGGCGCCCACCCCTCAAGGCCAACGAAGTCCACAGGATCCCGCGACGGCGGAGCATTTCTGCCGTGGCCAGGTAATTTCGCGGCTGCCTTCCATCCACATGAGCCCCGTAGTGGAACGCTACCTGATTGCCCACCTCAACCAGCCAGCGGTTGACCTGAAGGCTGCGGCTGCTACATCCCTCAGGCTTCATGGATCCGCGGAATCAGAGGAAGCCCTTCGGGCGGCGTTTCGGTACTTCCATCATTATTGGAAGGGCCGAAAGGAGCAGTTGGAGGCAAACCGCGAAGGAGTACGGCTGGAGGCCACACTCCTCGAGTCCATCGGACGCGGGCGCGCGTGGCACGTGGATGCCGCTGACCTGGCAGCGCTGGGCGAGCTGTGCATTGCTGACAGCTGCCTTGTGATGGCAGAGCGACTGAGGGCAGAACTCTTGCAGCCGATCGATGTTCAAGTGTATCGCTCTCTGCTGAAT
>CAZUAX010000099.1:2988-9798 GCA_964618435.1 uncultured Solibacteraceae bacterium | reverse complement strand
GTGGCGCCGGCAATCAGGAACTCGGCGGCGTCCTCGCCGGTAGCAATGCCTCCCAGGCCCACCACCGGAATCTTTACCGCCCTCCACGCCTCGTACACCATGCGCAGGGCTACAGGCTTCACGGCGGGGCCAGAAAGCCCGCCGAACCCCGCGCCAATCCTGGGCTTGCGGGTGCGGGCGTCGATAGCCAGGCCAATCACCGTATTGATCAGCGACACCGCGTCTGCCCCGTGCTCCTCTGCTGCCTTCGCCATCGGGGCGATGCTGGCCACATTTGGCGACAGCTTCACCATCACCGGCCGCTTCGCCACCGCGCGCACCGCCGCCACCACCTCGCCCAACATACAGGCGTCCGCACCGAAAGCAATGCCGCCCTTCTTGGTGTTGGGGCAACTGACGTTCAGTTCATATCCCGCTAGGCCCTCCGCGTCTTCCAGCGCTCGCACCACCTCAACATAGTCGTCCATCTGATAGCCGAAGACATTGGCGAAGATGGGCGTCTCGACACCACGCAGCTTGGGAAGCTTTTCCGCGACAAAAGCGCGTACACCCACGTTCTGCAAACCCACCGAGTTCATCATGCCGCCCTCGGTTTCCCACAGGCGCGGTTCAGGATTGCCGGCGATCGCCTCACGGGACAAGCCCTTCACCACGATTCCGCCCAGGGCGTTAAGGTCAACCAGCGAGTCGAACTCAAGCCCATAGCCAAAAGTGCCGGAGGCCGCAATTACCGGATTCTTCAAGGGGATGCCACACAACGTGACAGCTAGGGGATTTACGCTCACCAACGGCCCCCGGTTAGGGCCTCAGGGCGCAGCAGGATGATGGGGAATCGCATGAGATCGAAACGCTTCTGGATTAGGCAGAGCTACTCAAATGATATAATGCTGAGAAACAAAAGAGACAGGGAATCGCCCTACATTAGCATGCAGACAGTCGCGGGTAGCGCATCTTGGGCCCTGCGCCAGCGTGGACTTTTGCGATCCGCCAGCGCGGACTTTTGCGATTAGT
Source organism: uncultured Solibacteraceae bacterium (assembly GCA_964618435.1). Lineage (GTDB taxonomy): Bacteria > Acidobacteriota > Terriglobia > Bryobacterales > Bryobacteraceae > JACTMJ01. Next base: position 8,787 of record CAZUAX010000099.1, on the reverse strand, counting down.
GTATGTCTTCCACCCAATTCATCAAAGCTAGGAACCTACTGTGAAGATTTTTGTCGATACCGCCAACCTTGAAGAACTGCGCACCGCCGCCTCGTGGGGAATAGTGGATGGAGTCACCACCAACCCATCCTTGATCGCGAAGGAAGGCAACCCCATCGAAGAGCAGATCGCAAAGATCTGTGAGATCGTCGACGGCGACATCAGCGCCGAGGTGATTGCCATTGAGGCAAAGGCCATGATCCAGGAAGGTCGCAAGCTGGCTGCGATTCACCCCAATGTGGTGGTGAAACTGCCGTTAACCCGTGATGGTATCCAAGCCACCAGCGTTCTCAGCAAGGAGAATATCCGCGTTAACGTGACGCTCTGCTTCACCGCGAACCAGGCCATGCTGGCCGCCAAGGCCGGCGCCTACATCATCAGCCCCTTTGTTGGGCGTCTTGACGACCTCGGCATGACTGGCATGGAGTTGATCGAAGAAATTGTCACCATTTACGACAACTACGACTACCCCACCCAGGTGCTGGCTGCCTCCCTGCGCTCGCCCCTGCACGTGAAGGAAGCAGCGCTGATTGGTTCGCACATTGGAACCATGCCCTTCAAGGTGATTGACTCGCTGTTCAACCACCCGCTCACCGATAGCGGCCTGGAGCGCTTTCTGAAAGATTACGAAAAGGTCTTTGCAGCCCAGAAGGCTGGCTAGAGATCGCGCTTCTGGAACTTTGGTTGCCAACTGTGGACACCACATCTCTGGTCATCATAGGCGCGGCGGGAGTCGCCCTTGCGGGCACAAGCGCAGTGCTTTTGTTTCGGCGAGAGCCGGACGCCGCTGCCCGTGAGCACCGCCGGCTGCAAACCCTTCACGAACAAGGCCGACTTACTCTCGGAGACGTGGATGAGGTCCGCGGATCTGTGGTCTTTTACAGCTATCAGGTGGGCGGCGCCAGCTATACCGCAGCCCAGGATTTGAGCTTTTTCCCGGAACTCCGCGAAGAAGATTTGCGCTCCCTTAGCGGCCCTGTGGACATCAAGTATCTCAGGGCCAATCCGCCCAACTCCATGGTGCATTGTGCCACATGGAGCGGTCTCGGCCTTCGGGCCCAACCAACACAAACTCACGATTCCAGTTTGAGGAGAATACCCCAATGATTGCTTGGAAGAATTTCAGCAAAGCAGGTAAGGCCCTTGCGGCCATTACGGTTCTTGGCGCAGTGTTTGGCGTGGGCACGCTGGTTGGCGCCGCCAACCTCCAGAAGCCCAAGAGCGTGATTCACGTGATCACCTTCATGTGGGCCGACGGCGTTACCCCTGCCAAGAAGGCCGAAGTGATGGCAGCCACCGAAAAGATGGCCCGCGACACCCCGGGGCTCACCCGCCTGTGGACCAAGGGTCTGAAGGTGCAGGGTCCGAAGCCAGAGTACGCCAACAATGCCATCGTCATGGAGTTTGAAAGCATGGATGCCTTCAACAAGTACGCGGGCAGCCCGGCGCACAAGGCTTGGTACTCAGTGTGGATTCCCGCCCGCGGGGAAAGCCGCACCCACGACATCAGCAACGATTAGTGCCCTCCCCATGGCTGCGGAACACCCGCATCCTTTTCCCACAGGCGCCCTCCCCATCCGGCGGGCGCCTGTTCTTTTTGGGGTATCCGTGTGCACTCTTCGGAAATCCCCTTGCGCGGGCGCGGAGGGACCGCCCACCACTTCAGAGCGCATAACGCCGCAGGGCCGAAACAGCCATGCTTTATCTTATTTGCGCTTCCACCGCACACCGTCACGGGTGTCTTCAAGCACCACGCCTTGCGCGGCAAGCTCATCCCGAATCTCGTCGGAACGCTTGAAGTCGCGGGCAGAGCGGGCCTGCTGCCTCTCGGCTACCAGCGCCTCCACTTCTGCGTCACTTAGCCCGCCTTCTTTGGCGGTCGGCTTCAGCACGTCAAACACCGCATCAAACAAACCCAGCAGACCCTGCGCATCCTCCACATTGCCCGCGCAGAACTGCCCGGAGTCCATCGCTGCGTTCGTCTCGCGCACATACTCAAAAATCACGCCCAATGCCGCCGCCGTGTTCAGGTCGTCATCCATGTGGCCTTCAAAGTCCTCACGGGCCTTCTGGATCCGGGCGCTCACTTCCGGGCACTTGCCGGCATTGAACTTGCCGGTCTTCAGCCGGAGGTCGAAGTTCCTCAAGCGATCAATCGCGGTCTCCGCCGCCTCCAGGTCAGCGAACGTGAAGTTCAGCTTGTTGCGGTAAGGCACGGCCGCCAATCGATAGCGAATCGCTTCCGGGCTATAGCCCCTCTCCACGACATCCCGTAGCGTGTAGAAGTTGCCGAGTGATTTCGACATCTTCTGGCCTTCCACAATCAGGTGCTCTGCATGCAGCCAGTAGCGCACGAATGGCTTATGGTTCACGCACTCAGCCTGGGCGATTTCATTCTCGTGGTGCGGGAAAGTAAGATCAATGCCTCCGGTGTGGATGTCCAGCGTCTCGCCCAGGTACTTGTTGGCCATCGCGGAGCACTCAATATGCCAGCCAGGCCGCCCCTCGCCAAAGGGGGAATCCCAATAGGGCTCCCCTTCCTTGCGCCCTTTCCACAACACGAAGTCGCGCGCGTCATCCTTCTCGTACTCATCCACATCCACACGCGCCCCCGCCTGCATGCCTTCAATGTGCAGCCGGGATAGCCGCCCATACGTAGGAAAGCTGGCGATTCGGAAGTACGTGGAGCCCTCACTCTGGTAGGTATGTCCGTTCGCGGCCAGTGTCTCAATCGCGGCGATCATCTCCGCAATGTGCTCAGTGGCCCGTACAATGCGCTCCGGCCGCTCCAGCCGCAACAGCGCACTATCATCCAGAAAGGCCTTCTCGTACTGCGCCGTATACTTGCCAATCGATTGGTTCTTCGCCATCGCACTGCGGATGATCTTGTCCTCCACATCCGTGATGTTCATCACGTGCTGTAGCTGGTAGCCGCGGCAGCGCAGCCACCGCCGCAGGATATCCTGGAAGGTGAACGTGCGAAAGTTGCCGATGTGCACAAAGTGATACACCGTGGGGCCGCATGTATACATGCGCACCACCGGTGGGTCTAGAGGCGAGAACTCCTCCAGTTGTTGGGTAAGGGTGTTAAAGAGCTGGAGAGCCATGATTTGTTTGCTTGCGGGGAACCTTTAACAGAATACCAAGCGCATACGCCTAGACCCCGCACCCTCTCTCCGCCACAGCCTGATTTGTCTTTCCTGCCCCCATCCCCACGGCTGCTACACTGCGGGCATGGCTCCATTTCTTCCCGGCCGTCCACAACCAGACGAACACCCAGCCTATGCCGCAAAATACCTGGCCAGGGTTCCCGAAGAAGACATCCTCGCTGCCCTCGGCGCCAGCCTTGAAGACACCCTTTCCTTGGTGATGGCCGCCGATCCCGGGCGCGCCCGCACCTGGCGCTACGAGCCCGGTAAATGGACCCTGTGCGACGTCATCGGCCACATCTGCGATACAGAGCGGATTCTGGCTTATCGCGCCCTCGCCATCGCCAGGGGAGATACCACTCCGCTTCCATCCTTTGACGAAGATGCCTACGCCGAAGCGGCTCCATACCGAACCTGGACCCCCGAACAGCTTGCCGCCGAGTTGCGTACCGTGCGGGCAGCCACGCTCAGCCTGATGGCGGCCATCCCTCCGGAGGCCTGGGTAAGCAAGGGTACCGTCTCTGGAAATCCCGCATCCGTCCGTGCCCTCGCCTGGTTCATCTGCGGCCATGAGCGTCACCACTTCGCCATCCTCAAGGAACGCTACCAGGATGTTGCCAAGGGCTTCAGTAACAGCTAGCTTCGGCAGTGCAGGTGAGCTGCGCCATTGTCGGTGGCCATCGTGTTGCTAACATACCCGTAGAGCCTATTCTGTCGCTGTCCTGGTCCTGTTACTCCGTCATGACACGCCGTGAACTCTTCGCCGGAGCCCTTCTGCTTCAGGGCGTCAGTGCGCCTGCACCGCGCATCGCAGGCCCCTGGGTGCCCATCGCCGGCAAACCCGAACTCGGCCCCTTTGCTACCGAAAAGCAAGAGGTGGTGGATTTCGCCATTTGGGAAGCACTCGACGGCACCTGGCAGGCTTGGTCCTGCATTCGGCATACGGCGGAAGCCGGCGCCACCAGGCTCTTCCATCGCTGGCAGGGCTTGAGCCCCGTGGAACCGGGATGGGATGCAATGGGCGTCGCCATGCGCGCTGACCCCGCCTTTGGTGAGCGTCAAGGCTCCATGCAGGCACCCTATGTGCTTACCATCGACGGCCACTATTGGATGTTCTACTCCAGCGGCGGACGCACCTTCGTCGCCCGTAGCGAGGACGGCAAAACCTTTGCCCGGCACCGTTTGCGTTCGTCTGGTTTTGGCGTGTTTGACTCCTTTTCCCAGGGCGAGGAGAGCGTCGTCGGCGGCGGCGGTCGCGACATCATGCTCCACCGCGATGGCAACCGCTGGATCGCATACTACACCGCCAACCCCGATGGCATCGGACGCGTTTACGCCCGCACCTCCCCGGATTTTCAAACCTGGGATGAACCCCGCATCGTCAGTTGGGGCGGAGAGTCCGGCACCAATTACTATTCGGCAGAGTGTCCTTGGGTCTACCGCCTTCCAGGCACGCCCTGGTATTTCCTGTTCCGCACCCAACGCTATAAATGGGAGCCCATGACTCGCGTCTACCGCAGCCAGGATCCCTTCGATTTTGGACTCGGCAACGATCGCTACCTTGTCGCCCGCCTGCCCGTCGCAGCCCCGGAGCTGCTGGAGTTCCAGGGCAAGCTCTACATCGCGGCACTCAACCCCCAACTCGACGGCCTTCGCACCGCACCTTTACATTTCGCTTGATCCTTTTTGCCTCCACTGCGTCCATTTCGTTCCACGTGCGTCTCCCCAACGCTGTAATTTCCCTCTGCCCCGGAAAAAACAGTACCTCCGTTACAAAAATCAGACATTTCCGGGGTTCCAGTTCTGAAACAATGAAATGTGGTTATGGAATTACCAATCATCATTCAGGGCGGCATGGGCGTGGGCGTCTCCCACTGGGCGCTTGCCAATGCCGTATCCTCTCAGGGCCAGTTGGGCGTGGTTTCCGGCACTGCCCTCGATCAGGTGCTGCTCCGCCGTCTGCAGGACGGTGACCCGGGTGGCCACATGCGCCGCGCCCTTGCCCATTTCCCTTTTCCCTCAATGGCGTCTCGCGTTTTGGATGCCTGGTTTGTGCCCGGCGGAAAGGCCGCCAATGCGCCTTACCCCCGCACTCCCGCGCATGCCCCGGATGGACCCCGCGTCATTCAGGAACTTTGTGTCGTCGCCAATTTTGTGGAAGTGTATCTTGCCCGCGAAGGTCATGGGAATCCGGTGGGCATCAACTATCTCGAGAAAATCCAGTTGCCTCACCTCGCCTCGATGTTCGGCGCCATGCTTGCTGGCGTGGATTACGTGCTCATGGGCGCGGGCATCCCGCTGAAGATTCCTGGCGCGCTGGATGCGCTTTCCCGTTACGAACCCACCACCTATCCCCTGGCTGTGAAAGGTGCCGAATCCTCCGATGCGTTCTGCTCCACCTTCACGCCACTCGATTTTGTTGAAGGCGAAGCACCCGTGCTCATGCGGCCTCGATTCCTGGCCATCATCTCCTCCAATACCCTCGCCGCTACCATGCTAAAGCGGGCATCCGGAAAGGTTGACGGCTTTATCGTGGAAGGCCCCATCGCGGGAGGCCACAATGCCCCGCCCCGCGGCAAACTCGAACTCGACACCCACGGCGAACCCATCT
>CAZUAX010000099.1:1616-2888 GCA_964618435.1 uncultured Solibacteraceae bacterium | reverse complement strand
CACAATGCCCCGCCCCGCGGCAAACTCGAACTCGACACCCACGGCGAACCCATCTATGGAGAACGCGACGTAGTTGACCTGCCGAAGCTTTGCGAGTTGGGTGTTCCCTTCTGGCTGGCGGGAGGCTATGGCAGTCCTGAAAAGCTGCGCGAGGCGCTAGCCGCGGGCGCTACCGGCATCCAGGTGGGAACGCCTTTCGCCTTCTGCACGGAATCCGGACTCGCCGAATCCCACCGCCTCCGCGTCCTTCAGGATGCTCGCGACGGCCACGCCCAGGTGTTTACGGATCCTCTCGCCTCTCCCACCAGCTTCCCCTTCAAGGTGGCTCCCGTGGAGGGCACCATGTCAGACCCCGCCGTCTACGAAGCCCGCCCCCGCATCTGCGATCTAGGCTACCTCCGCGAGGCGTATAAGGCCTCGGATGGCACAGCGGGCTTCCGCTGCGCCGCCGAACCGGAAACCACCTTCGTCGCCAAAGGGGGCGACCCTGCCGAATCTCCCGGACGCAAGTGCCTTTGCAACGCCCTCATGGCCAACATTGGTCTGGGACAGGTCCGCAATGCGAAGTGGGTGGAGCAAGGCATTGTCACTGCCGGCAACGATGTCGCCCATCTGGCCCGCTTCCTGCCGCCCACCGGTCTGCACTATTCCGCCGCGGACGTCCTCCGTCACCTCCTCAGTGGCCTCAGCCCAGAGCCCTGTCAGGAAGTGAACCAGGACCCTGTGCATGCAGCTCAACCAAAGGGTGTCTGAAGGTACTTGCCAGCTCCGCTGCTGCTTCCGGCAATGTCCGTAGCCAGGCGGCTGGCTGCCCCGCCCATACTGAGGCGCGCACGGCAATCTCGTTACAATAGGATGTTGGGGTGCAAGCCCCCACGCGATAGGAGAGCCACCCTTGCAGCCAGAAATTCTTGCGGAGATTGTTGCCGCGTCCCACATCCGCCGCCAGGCCATTCAGGCCCCGGGCTCGTTGAATGAAGCCATTGACTATGGCAGCGCGTTCTCGCGAGGTCTCCGTCTGGAATTCGGCAATACCATCGTCCTTCTGATTTCCGGCACCGCCAGTATCGACGACCAGGGCCGCACCGTGCATGTGGGCGACTTCCGTGCGCAGCTTCACCGCACCTTCGCCAACATCAGTTCCCTGCTCGCTTCTGAGGGCGCATCCTGGCGCGATATCGTCCGCACTACCTGCTATCTCCGCGATATCGATCGCGACTACGCCGCCTTCAACGAAGAGCGCACCCGTTTCTATGCTGAACAGGGGCTCAA
>CAZUAX010000099.1:0-1516 GCA_964618435.1 uncultured Solibacteraceae bacterium | reverse complement strand
TGTATGATGTTGGGCATCATGCAAGCCATCACTCGTCGCCAGATGCTCTTTTCCTCGCTCGCCGCTCTCCCGCTGGCCAGCCTTTCCTGCGGGACCGCCGCGGCCAAGCGCCCCAATATCCTGTTCATCATGACGGACGACCACGCCGCCCAAGCCATCAGTAGTTACGGCAGCAAAGTGAACCAGACCCCCCACCTCGACCGTCTCGGCGCCGAAGGCATGCGCATGAACCACGTCTTCGCCACCAATTCCATCTGCACACCCAGCCGCGCCACCATCCTTACCGGCAAATACAGTCACCTCAACGGGGTTCCGGTCTTTAATCGCTTCGATAGCTCCCAACCCACCGTCCAGGCAATGATGCAGCAAGCGGGCTATACCACCGCGATGATCGGCAAATGGCACTTGGGCAGTGACCCCACGGGCTTTGACTACTGGAATGTCCTTCCCGGTCAGGGCCGCTACGTCGACCCCATCCTGTACGACAAGGATGGCTCAGAAACCTATCCCGGCTATGCCACCGACGTCATTACGGACCTCACCATCAACTACCTCAAGGAGCGTCCCGCCGACAAACCCTTCTTCGTCATGTCCCAGCACAAGGCGCCCCACCGCGAGTGGACCCCTAGTGAGAAGCACCGGAAGATGTTTGAGAACAAGCAGATTCCCGTGCCCGACAATCTGCGTGACAACTACGACACCCGTACCGACGCCATCCGCGAGCAGCAGCAATCCGTCTTCCGGGACATGACCCGGCGCGATCTCAAGATCCCGCCTCCCCCGGATCTTCAGGGCGACGAACTCCGCCAGTGGCTTTCCGTCAAACCCACCGAGGTGGAAACCGAAATTGACGGCGTCAGGAAAACACTCACCGGCACCGAACTTGAGGACTGGAAATATCAGCGCTACATGCGGGACTACCTCGCCTGTGTCCAGAGCGTGGACGACAATGTGGGCCGCCTCCTCGACTGGCTCGACGCCAACGGTCTCCGGGAAAACACCGTGGTCATCTACACCAGCGATCAGGGCTTTTTCCTGGGCGAGCACGGCATGTACGACAAGCGCTTCATGTACGAAGAAGCCCTGCGCATGCCCTTCCTTGTCCGCTGGCCGGGAACCATTCCGCCCAACGGCGTTTCAGACGCCATCGGTATCAATTGCGACTTCGCCCCCACCTTCCTTGACCTGGCCGGCCTCCCCGTCCCCTCGGACATGCAGGGCCGCAGCTACCTCCCCATCTGGAAAGGCGAAACCCCTGCTGACTGGCGCGACGCCATGTACTACCGCTATTACCACGACCCCGGCGATCACAATACCCGCGCCCATTACGGCATCCGCACCGCAACCCACAAGCTCATCCATTTCTGGAAGAAAGACCAGTGGGAGTGCTTCGACCTGGTCGCCGATCCCGCGGAAATGAAGAACATCTATGGCAACCCGGAGGCCCAGGAATTGGTGTCGCAGCTGAAAGAAAAGCTCTACGCCCTCAAGAAGGAGCTGAAAGACGAGGATCAGT
>CAZUAX010000098.1:13866-16919 GCA_964618435.1 uncultured Solibacteraceae bacterium | reverse complement strand
TTCAGGCAAACCAAAAGCCCCCCTCAGTACGTCACGATACAATATGGGTATGATGTGGAACCGGCGACAGTTCAATCGGATGGCTGCGGGGAGCATGGCTGCGGGGAGCATGGCGGTGCTTGGCGCTCAGGCTGCCCCCTCGCCCGGCAAGCCCAACCCTCCCCGGGTGATTAAGCACCTGGAGGTGTTCCGCGAGCCAGGAAGCTACGCCGGTTGGCCTGCCAACCATGGCGCCTGGCAGTGGGGTAACGAACTGCTGTTCGGCTTTGAAATTGGGTCCTACAAGGAAACCAACCAGGGCCATGCCATCGACTACACCAAACCGGCAGAACACGTGCTGGCGCGGAGCATGGACGGGGGCGAGACCTGGGAGATTGAGCGTCCGGCGTCGCTGCAGCCGCCCGCGGGCGGCAGGGTGGCCGGCGTGCCCACTGGCGAGGCTGGCAAAGAGCCAGTGGACTGCCCGGGTGGCATTGACTTTATGTCACGCGGCTTTACCTTCACTGCCCGCATGCTGGATATTCACGAAGGCCCCTCGCGCTTTTACTATTCCATGGACAAGGGCAAGAACTGGGAAGGTCCGTTCAAGCTGGAAACGCCCGACCACAAAGCCATGGCCGCGCGCACGGATTATGTAGTGCTTGGCCGCCACGACATGCTGCTGCTGGTGACGGTGCCTAAAGCGGATGGCAAGGAAGGACGCCCCGCGGTGCTGCGCACACAGGATGGCGGCAAGACATGGAAGACCGAAAGTATCCTTGGCCAGGAGCCGGAGCCCGGCGACTATGCAATTATGCCGTCAACGGTTCAGTTGAGCCGTGAGCATTTGTTTACCGCCGTGCGGCACCGGGCAAGCATTGAAGGCTTCGCATCGACGGACCAGGGCAAGAGCTGGCAGTCGAAAGGACTGATTGTACAAAGCAACGGAGGGAACCCAGGAAGCCTGGTGCGGACCCTTACCAGCCAGCTTGTACTCACCTATGGGTTCCGCCGGAAGCCCTTCGGCATTCGCGCAAGAATCAGCGAAGATTTCGGGAAGACGTGGGGCCAGGAACTACGCATTCGCAACGACGGCGGGGGCTGGGATCTGGGCTATGTGCGCACTTTCCTACGCACCGACAATAATCTGGTAAGCGTGTATTACTACAACGACGCCAAGAGTCCGGAGCGCTACATTGCGGCCACCATCTGGAGCGCAGGTGACTTTGGGTATCGAATCCTGGAATCCACCTACAAGCGGGAAAACGACAAGCCACTTCCTAAGCTGAAGCCGGCTTACTAATCCAGGTAGCAGTGGTAGACCCAGGCGGGGGGGAAGTTCATCCACACCAGGTGGCGTTCCACCCTGGGGAAGTAACGCCCAAGCAGGGGTCGCAGGTCATAGGGTTTGGGGAGACGTCCGCTGCAATCCAAGCCAGAAGCATACTGGAACTGCGTAAACACACCACCGGGCCGCAGGCACTGCGCCGCCGCGCCGAGGATAGCATGGCGAAGATCAGACGGGAAAAAGCTGAGCGGCAGGGAGGACACAACCGCATCCGCATAGACGTCACCCATCCCAGCTAGCACCTCAGGGGCGCGTTCGGCCCCCATCTGCATCAACTGCATCCGATCGTCGGGAAAATGGCTGGAGAGGTAATCGACGAACTTTGGATTGATCTCAAAGCAAAACAGGTTTCCATGCGTGGGCAGCACGCTCAAAATTTCCCGCGTCATTGGTCCGGTGCCGGGGCCGAACTCAAGCACTACTTCCGCCCCCACATCCGCAACGGGCAATACCATTTTCCTGGCCAACTGGGGTGAACTTGGCACCACTGAGGCCGTGGTACGAAAGTCAGCAAAAAACTCGCTGGCGAAGGCAAACCATTCCTGTAATTCCTTCAAATCGCTGAAGTGGGGAATGACGGGAAAGGGGCGGGAAGCGTCGTTGGGTTCTGCAGCGTTCCCGCGGGGGAACAGCGATTGAACAAGGGGACGCCGATTCCTTCCGGACTGTCGCTCTGAATGCCGCATGCGAGCCTCTATCGTACAACAGAGCGCCGTTCGCGGGAAGTAGGCCGTGCAGGGTGTATGCGCTAGGATTCATTTTTTTGTGCCGCCGGCGAGCCCGCTACGTAGCAAGCCCGCTACAATGAGGCTTTCCTCCCCTTGCGGAGTTCCCGATTGCCCAGGAAGTCACAGATCCCCCCAGTTGCAGCCGAAGAGCCCAGCCCGCCCGCTGTTTCCCCGCAATCGACGCTGGCGATTGTAGCGGAAAAACCGTCCGTAGCGCGGGATCTCGCCAAGGCCCTGGGCGCGTCACAGCGCGGCGAGGGCTACCTGCATGGCAACGGCTACGTAATCACCTGGGCCGTGGGACATTTGGTAGCGCTGGCGCAGCCGCACGAAATGAACCCAGAGTGGAAGCAGTGGAACTGGCGCACCCTTCCGATGCTGCCAGCCACCTGGCCGCTGGTGGTTTACGAGAATTCCCGCGACCAGTTTGAGGTGGTGCGGCGCATCCTGCATTCGCCTAAGGTATCGGGCGTGATCTGCGCGACAGACGCGGGACGCGAAGGGGAGCTCATCTTCCGTTACATTTACGAGGCCGCCGCTTGCAGCAAGCCGGTGGAGCGGCTGTGGATCTCATCGCTCACTCCCGACGCCATCCGCGAAGGCTTCCGCAAGCTGAAAGACGCGAGCGCCTATGACGGACTGGGGGCAGCCGCAAGGGGTCGCAGCAGGGCAGACTGGCTAGTGGGGCTGAACCTTTCCCGTGCTTACTCGCTGGCCTACAATGAGGACCTTTCCGTAGGCCGGGTGCAAACGCCCACGCTCGCCATCGTGGTGGAACGTGAGTTGGCGATTCGGGACTTTAGGCCGGAAGAGTACACCGAGGTGGTGGCTACGTTTTCGCCCCAGGAAAATCGGACGGACCGGCCGCGGCCTTCGTATACGGGAAACTGGTTCCGCCCGGCCCTGCAGGCAGCGGAGGCAACCGAAGCAGAAAAGACCACGGAGGGGACGGGAGAGAAGGGGGGCCTGCAGCAGGCGATGCGCCTGCCCGCGGATGG
>CAZUAX010000098.1:7142-13766 GCA_964618435.1 uncultured Solibacteraceae bacterium | reverse complement strand
ATCTCGCCTGGGTACGAGGGCATGATTGCGCCGGGAACGGGGGAGCGTCCACTGGGCAGCCGGTTTGTGGACGATGCCAAGGTAGGCGACCACCACGCGATTATCCCCACTCCGTCGTCGCCCGCACGGGCAAATCTCAGCGAGGACGAGCGGCGCATCTACGACCTGGTGTGCAGGCGTCTGCTGATGGCCTGGCATCCCGAATACCTGACGGACGTGACCACCGTGGTGACGGTAATCACCAATGCCGAGACACAGGACCATTACACTTCGAGCGGCACACTCATCCGCCAGGTGGGATGGAAGGTGCTGGACATCCAGACCGAGGCCCGCAAGAAGCGCGGCACCAAGGGCAAGGCGACAGAGAACGCCGCAGCGGGAGCTTCCCCCGCGGGCGAGGGTGGCGACAATGAAGGACAAACGCTGCCGCCCAATCTGGAGGAGGGCCAACTGCAGGACCTGTTGGACGCGGAAGCCCTCACCAAAAAGACCCGCCCGCCCAAACGACTTACCGAGGCCACACTGCTGACCGCCATGCAGACGGCGGGCAAGACGCTGGACGAGAAGGAACTCTCTGACGCGATGAAGGAAACTGGCCTGGGCACGCCAGCTACCCGCGCATCCATGATTGAGGTGCTGCTAAAACGCGGCTTCATCGAACGGCAAGGCAAAGCGCTGGCGGCCACGGAAAAAGGGATCCGGCTAATTGAGGTGGTACATCCAGAGGTGAAAAGCCCGGTGATGACCGGACAGTGGGAAGCCCGCCTGAAACGCATCGAACGGGGTGAGGCCGCACTGGAGCCCTTCCTGCAGGATATTGAGCGCTATGTGACCGAGGTGGTGGGCAAGGCGCGTCAAGGCCCCGCCCCCGCGAAGCCGAAGGCCACAGGATTGGCATCCGGCATGGCGGTTTCCAGAAGCCAGGCTTCAGCCATCCCAGATAAGAAAACAAGTGCGGTGACGAATGGTGCTGGCGAGACAGGCGCGGGCGAGGGAGCACTTCCGCTTTTCAGCCAGGTGGAGATTCCCACAAGCGCCAGCCTGGAAGACCTGCTGCATCAGGTATTCGGATTTCGGGAGTTTCGGCCTTATCAGCGAGAAGTGTGCCAGGCAGTGGTGGATGGCCGCGATGTTCTGCTAGTGATGCCCACAGGCGCGGGCAAAAGTTTGTGCTATCAGCTGCCAGGTTTGGCGCTGGGTGGCACCACACTGGTGATTAGCCCCTTGATTGCCCTGATGGAGGATCAGGTGGCGCAGATGCAGGCACGGGGGATTGCGGTGGAGCGGATTCATTCCGGGCGCGACCGTGCCACCTCCCGGCAGGTTTGCCTGGACTACCTGAACGGGAAACTGCAGTTTCTGTTTGTGGCCCCTGAGCGGTTGAGAGTGCCAGGGTTTCCTGAAATGCTGGCAAAGCGCAGGCCCTGCCTGATTGCGGTGGATGAGGCACACTGCATCTCACAGTGGGGCCACGATTTTCGACCGGACTACCGGTCCTTTGGCAAGCACCTGCCGAACCTGCGTCCCGCGCCGGTGATTGCCCTTACGGCCACGGCGACGCCGCAGGTGCAGGATGATATCGCGCGCCAATTAGGACTTGCCACCGAGGGCAGGTTCATCCAGGGCTTCCGGCGAGACAACATCGCCATTGAGGTGGTACACGCGCCCCCCGGAGAACGGTTGCGCCTGGTACGGGAACTGCTTTCCTCGGAGGAGCGGCGACCGGCCATTGTGTACGCGCCCACCCGCCGCCAGGCGAACGACATGGCAGCGCAGCTACAGGCGCAATTCCCTTGCGATGCTTACCATGCGGGCATGGGAGCGGAAGCCCGGCAGCGGGTGCAGACGCGCTTTCTGGATGGACGCCTGGACGTGATTGTAGCCACCATCGCGTTCGGCATGGGCATTGATAAGCCCAATGTGCGGACGGTGATCCACACCGCGCTGCCATCGAGCATTGAGGGCTACTACCAGGAGGTGGGACGCGCGGGACGCGATGGCCTGCCATCGCGCGCGGTGCTGATGCACTCCTACGCAGACCGGCACACCCATGACTTCTTCTTCGAGCGCGACTACCCCGCCGTGGAGGTGCTGGACCGCATCTTTCAACTGCTGACGGACACTGCGGTACCGAAAGCCGACTTGGCGGTGGCAGCGCGCCTTGCAGAAGAGGATTTCGACCGCGCGCTGGAGAAACTGTGGATTCACGGTGGCGCTAGTGTGGACTTCGCCGAGAACGTCTCCCGCGGAGAGGCGTCCTGGCGCGAAGCCTACGCGGCGATGTCCGCGCAGAAGCGCGAGCAACTGGAAAAGATGTTGCGGTACGCCGAGGAAAGCCATTGCCGCATGCGCAGCCTGGTGGGCCATTTTGGAGACGTGCAGGGAGCCAAGCAACCGTGTGGCATTTGTGATTTCTGCGCACCGCATGATGTGGAAGCACAGTCCACTCGTGCTGCCTCCGCGGAAGAGGAAGCCATTGCCCGTTTAGTGCTTGCGGCGCTTCGCGCCAGGGATGGCCAAAGCGTGGGCAAGCTGCATGAGCAGGTGACCGGCGGCAACCTGCTAGCGGGCAAAGGGCCAGACCGCGACGACTTTGACCTACTGCTGAAGGCCATGGCCGAGACCGGATGGATAACCGTTCGGGACGATACCTTTACCGCGGACGGGCGGGAGATCCGATTCCGCCGTGTGTCGCTTACCCACGAGGGACGGACAGCCAAGCCCGGCGAAGATCTGCAACTTGTCTTGCGCGAACGAATTATAAGCACAAAGAGCAAGCGCAAAGTGAAGACGTTGCGGCCCGCGAAACGGGCGGCGGCCTCCAGCACAAAGACGAGATCGCGAGGCAAATCGACAGCAAGCAAGACGATGGCCGAGAGTGCGGTGGAGGCGACCAGCCCGCTACTGGTGGAGGCGCTGCGGGCCTGGCGGCTGGCAGAGGCGAAAAAGCGCGGCGTACCCGCGTTCCGCATTTTCAGCGACAAGGCGCTGGAGGGACTTGCGCTGTCACGACCGGCTGATGAAGACGAGCTGTTGATGGTCTCTGGGCTGGGGCCTGCATTTGTCCGTCGCCATGGAGCGGCCCTGCTTAAGGTGCTGCGGACCGGCGGTTAGCGGCCTCGCAATTCGGTGATCTTGTTCCGGATTGCGGTGGCGGCTTCGTGGTCAGGATGCTGCTTCAGAAACTGCTCCAACAGGTTTGCGGTTTCGGCGATGTCCCCCTGTCGCAGCAACACTTCCGCGAGGTGGAGTTGAGGGTAAGAAAAGTGCGCCGGGTCCAGGCGGATGGCCTCGCGCAGGTGTTTTTCCGCCTGCGACAGTTGGCCGAGTTGCAGAAAGCTCATACCCAGTTGCGAATGGGCCAGGGCATCGTGCGGCTGGCGAAGTACGGCGTGCTTGTTGTAACTGGCTGCCTCCTCAAACTGCATTAAGTTGATGAGTACGCCGCCCAGGTTAACGAGGGGCGCATAGAGATCCGCATCCTCCTCCAATGAGCGGCGGAAGAGCGCTTCCGCTTCGGTGTAGCGCTGGGTCTGGTAGGCGATGGTGCCCATGTAATTCCAGGCATCGGCATAGTGGGGCGCAATCTCCACCGCCTTGCGCAGATGTTGCTGCGCACCTTCGATGTCGCGACGCGCCAGCTTCTTCTGTGCCTGCTGATACTCTCGCTTCGCCTTATCTGGCACGGAGAGCGCGCGGACGGAGACACCTAATGCACTTTCCCGCTGAATGGGCGCTTCGTCCATGGCAACGTTCACGCGGACACGTCCTTTGGAATCCGCATTGGAGGGTGTCACGACAACCGTTTGCCGTATTTCCCCACGACCCGGCACAAACACATTCAGGGTGTAGGTGCCAGGCTCTACGCGCCGAAAGCGGAAGGTGCCGCTGGCCTGGCTGAGGGTGGAGTCAACAAACGGGGTGGTGGCCCCGTGCAGCGAAACGGAGCCAACGGCCGGAGGCGTGAACCGGCCCTCGAGTGTGAGCGTCTTCTGGGCGACAAGGGTGTTCAGAGCGAGGAACAACCCTGCCAGCAGGATTAGCCAGCGCATCGCATGCCTTCCAGGGACGGGAGTGGGTACACCGCTACCGCCTTTCTAGCGATAATCCTCTCAAATCCGCCACACGAGGGCCAGGCTTGGCGAGACAGCGAAGCTCCAGCGAGGCGCGGCCCTTGGGCAGTGCCAATTCGCCTAGCAGCATCTTGCCCCAAGGCATGATGACGTTGCGCTCCAGCAGGACCAGGTTTTTATCCGGCAGTGGCTCCATGGCCGTGGGACGCAGGATGGTCGCCCGGCAGGACGCGCCACCCGCCTTCACCATGATTTCAGCACCCAGGCATTCTGGAGGACAAAGATAGTGCAGGGTAACGGCGTAGAGGCCATCCGCCACCGCGTCGACATCCCAGGTAATGAAGTCTTCCGGCTCCGTCCACCCGGTAATCCAGTCATGCGAGTACCCGAAGCGGCCGTGGAAGTGAAGCTTGCCTTGGAACGACGCGCGGGTGGCGGGGAGGAACACGGGGTTCTCCTCCGAATAGCCCACGCCCAGCGGTGTGGAATGAAATCCACGGGCCGCCATTTCCGCATGGAACCATCGCTCATAGCGCTCACGCATGCTGTTGACGAGGTCCGGATGCGCTGCGGCAATGTTGTTGGATTCTCCGGGGTCGTTCTGGATGTCGTAGAGTTCCGTGCCGTTCACAAGGTTGTAGCGCTGGGTGCGGATGGTGCCAGGGTACATGGTGTCTTCCCTGCCCTCCCTTTCCCGATGCGTGAAGAGATCGCGCGCGGGCCACGCTGCTTCGGCCTCGGCAGTGGCCGCGGGCGACACCGCGTCCAGTAGAGGGCGCAGGCTAACGCCATCGAGGGGAAGGCCGGCAGGGCGAGGCACCCCGCAGAGTTCCGCCAGCGTTGGATACACGTCGATGTGCGCGGCAATGGTTTCCACTTTGCGTCCGGCTGCAACACGACCCGGCCAGCGCAGGAAGAAAGGCGCGCGGACGCCTCCCTCATACACAGAGCCCTTGGTGCCTTTCAGGCCCGCGTTGAAGCGGACCCCATTGGGTCCGTTGTCGCAGAGGAAAATCACAATGGTATCCTGCGCGATGCCGAGGGTCTCCAGTTCGTCCATCAATCGTCCGACGTTCTCATCGACGTTGGCTACCATTCCATAAATCGCAGCCAGGGGCACATCCATGCCGCGCTCGATGAAGGGCCGCCAAAAGCGGTAAGGAACCTGATAGGGGGTATGGGGGGTGTTATAGGCAAGGTAGAGGAAAAACGGATCCTCGCGATGTTCGCGGAAGATCTCGATGGCTTCGTTGGTGAGGGCGTCGGCGATATAGCCTTTGGCCAGATAAGGCTTGCCGTTCTTTTCAATTTCGCTATCGAAGTATTGGAGCCAGTGGCCGTTGCGCATGCCGATGAAGGTATCGAAGCCCTGCGCATGAGGAACATGCGGATAGGTTTCACCGAGATGCCACTTGCCCACCAGCGCGGTATGGTAACCGGATGCACGAAAGGCTTCGGCGATTGTGGTTTCGTCGGTAGCCATGGTTTCCTTGCCCGCGGTGACACCGTGGACGCCGGTCTTCATGTTGTAACGTCCGGTGAGCAAACTGGCCCTGGTGGGCGCGCAGACGGGGCAAACGTAGAAGCGGGTGAATTCGATGGATTCGGCCGCCAGACGATCGAGGTTCGGCGTTTGTAGGTCCGGGTTACCGTGGCTGCTGAGGTCGCCATAGCCTTGGTCGTCCGTGAGGATCAGCAGCACATTGGGACGCCGCCTGGCTGATTGCGAAGGCTGGGCCTGTGCCGGAAGCGCCATCTGGTTGGCAACGGCGCCGATGCATGCACTGCCAGCCAGAAAGAGCCAATCGCGCCGCCTGAGTGAGGCTGCAGATGGATGCTTAGGGTTGGGAAGGGCGGCGGAATCCATGCAAGCATTGTTTCACAGGACGGCCCTGCGGCTGTTATTCGCCAGGCATTCCACCCAAACGCAAAAGGAGCCAGTTCCGAAGAACTGGCCCCTGAGTTGGTGCGAGGATGTGACTAGCCAAACTTAGTTGCCACGGCCGCCGCGGCCACCACCGCCACCGGCGCTGCTGCCGCCACGTCCCATGGACGCGCCACCAGAAGAGGAGGGAGCACTCACCGCGCCGCCACCTACGCTGCCACCCCCACTATAGGCTCCTGCGGAGCCGCGGGAGAATCCTCCACCGCCCATACCAGCGTCAAAGCCACCGCGCCGAGGCGAGCCGCCAAACCCGCTATCGACGCCACGACCCATGCTGGATCCACCGCGCCCATAGGGAGAGGCCGCGAAGGCTGCGTTGTTGCTGAAGCCACTGCGGGAAACCGAGTTGCGTGCGCTCACGCCCCGGGCAGTGCTGCCCGAGCCAAAGCCACCGCCACCACCCCACAAATACGGGGAGTAGGCGTTCATCACGGTACGCGGACCCCAGTAGTAACCTCCAAATGGGCTGGCGAAGCCAGACCCGAAGGGCACGAACGTGTACATTCCGAAGTAGGGATTAAACATCCAGCCACCGAAGCCGCTGTAAGCGCCCAGCATGCTCATGGTGCCTAAGCGGGAATAGCCGCCGTTGGTCTGAGCCTGTCG
>CAZUAX010000098.1:0-7042 GCA_964618435.1 uncultured Solibacteraceae bacterium | reverse complement strand
TCATTCACAAACAGGGCCACCAAAGTATCTTTGGGAAATTCCGTGCTGGAAACCACCGCATCGCCCGCCAGCAGACGCACCTGCGCTGCATCGAGCTTGTCGGAGACGAGTTCCATGCGGCTGCTCTCTCCCAGCCACAGCATGACGCCAGGGGAAAGAAGCACCTCCGCACGACCGTTTGCAGGAGTCTCCAGGATGCCACCGTTGGGGATCTGGTGAAACTTGGTGAGGCTGTATTCCAGCTCCTCGCCGTTCATCAGCACCTTGCCTTCAAAATAGTTCACCAAGCCGGCCTTGGCGGAAATGGCCTCTTGCGCCATCACGGGGAGGGCTACCAGCACAATCGCTGCCACGGCTAACCACTGAGAGATTCGCCTCATATTCGCCTCCTTACCCTACGTTTATCAGACATAGTTCTTTCTACTTGGTACAACTATACGACGCTTTGCGGAGATTTGCGTTCCAAAACCCGTCGGAAAATCTGCAGGCTGAAACGCAATCACGACCTGCGGAGGTCAAAGAAATGGGGGTGCAATATGCCAAGTAATACGCCGGGTGCTGGCCACACCGACACCCGCAGCCGGTCAGGTTGCCCCCAGTTCCGATACACTGGCTGCATGGTCCGAACCCTTTCATTTCCTTGCACATTCTGTTTCTGGATGGCGATGTTGCTGATGGTGATGAGCTTCGCCAATCCGCTTCTGGCGGCCGAAAAGTTCGTTGGTCCTTATCCCGGCACAGGGAAGGCAGCTACCGTGCAGATTGAGGCGGAACTCTACATGGACAAGGGCCAGGTGGAGCAGTTGATCGGCAATAGCATGGATGGCTACCTGGTGGCCGTTAAGGTGAGGATTACGCCATTGCGCGCAAAGGAACCGATACGGCTGTTCCGAGACGATTTTGTACTGGTGAGCGCGAAAGATGGGCAACGCTCCCAGCCATTTGCGCCAGAACAACTGGCAGGCACATCCACGATGGTGGTGAGCCAGGTAATGATATCCGCGGGACCCGTGGCCGGGCAGCAAAGCGGGCCAGTTTGGGGCCCCACAGCCGGTGGAGGGCCAGTTCCGATGGGCGGCCCACGTCGGATTGATACGCCTGGCAACTCCGGAGGATCCATTGGGTCGCCCACCGCGGGAGCCACCGGTGTGGAGCAGACCATCAAGGAAGACAAGGCTTCCGACTCACAGACAGCCTGGTTAGAAGTGCTGAAGGCCAAGGTGCTGCGGGAAGGCGAAATCAACGAACCAGTGGAAGGGCTGCTCTACTTCCCTCTGAACGGCAAGCACAAGCCGAAGCAGATGACCCTACTGTTTAACGGAACCTGGCCCAAGACGGAAATCAGCTTCGAAGAGAAGAAGCGCTAGCCTGCCGTTTCCAAATCGAGCCGCATGCGGATGGCGTCCTGGCCATCCATGTAATAGGTGGGGACGCGTCTCACGCGGCGAAAACCTATGCTCCGATAGAGATTAATGGCTACCTGGTTATCCGCGCGAACCATCAGAAAGATACGGTCCACCCCGGCGCGGGCAACCCTCACCAGCAGCCGGTGCAACAGTTTCCGGCCCACCCCTTGCCCCCGGCTTTCCGGGTGAACGGCAAGGGAAATGACTTCCACGGCACCCTGTTGCCACTCGCCCATCACGTAACCCAGCAACCGCTGGCCAGCCCGCGCCACCAGCAGGAGTTCGCGGTTATCCAGGCACAGCCGCCGGAAGAACTCCTCGCGGTAACTATCCTCTCCGAAGCTCACTGCTTCGATGTCGTAGAGCTCGTCCAGTTGGGAATCGCGGAAAGATTCGATACGGCCAACCGTGCGGCCAGTTGGAGCAGACCGATGCGGATTTGGGACGGAACGAGAAGCGGCGCGCACCATTCGTATTCATGAATGTAGCGCAGGCCAGCGAGCGCCGCCACTTGCTGGTTTCGCGGATGTTAGAAACCGGGTCTGGCGGTGGTTACGCTTGACGTTCCTTACCCGAAACGGGGAAACTTACGGAATCCATGAAGCATCCTGCGGGCCTCCTCTTTCTTACTTTGGCGTTGTCGCTTGTGTTGCCGCTGGCGGCTCAGGATCGCCCCGCCGCCGCTGGTATGGGACCGCAACGGCGCGACGCACAGCCAGAGCGGCCACTGCCCCCGATGGGTTTCGTGGAATACGAACCCGCCTCCACGCTGGTAGTGCCGGAAAACCCGGTAAGCCGTGCCAAGTTTCCAGTGATTGATATCCATAGCCACCATAACCCACGGTCCACCGCGGAGCGCATGGCCCAGGTGGTGAAGGACATGGACGCACTGAACGTGCGGATGTTGGTGAACCTCAGCGGCGGGCAGGGAGAGAACATCAAGATCGGCATGGAACAACTGGTGAAGGCGCACCCGGGGCGTTTCGTGATTTTTGCGAATCTGGATTTCTGGGGCATCAATGAACCCGGCTGGGGTGAGGGAGCGGCAAAGCAACTGGAGGAAGACTACCGCAATGGCGCGCGCGGGCTGAAGATCTTCAAGAATCTGGGGCTTACCATCCGGGACAAAAAAGGCCGCGTAGCCACGGATGACCCTCGTCTGGATCCGGTATGGCGTAAGTGCGCGGAACTGAAGATCCCGGTGCTGATTCATACGGGGGAACCGGCCCCATTCTTTGACCCCATCGACAAACACAACGAGCGCTGGCTGGAACTCTCGCTTTACCCCAGCCGCGCACGTCCCGCCGACAAATTCCCCACGTGGAATGAGGTGATGGCCGAGCAACACAGGCTGTTTGAAAAGCACCCGAACACCATCTTCATCAACGCCCACCTTGGCTGGTATGCCAATGATCTGGCGAGACTGGCAAAACTGCTGGACCGTCTGCCCAATGTTTACACCGAAATTGGCGCGGTGATTGCGGAGCTAGGACGCCAGCCGCGCGCAGCGCGTGAGTTCCTTATCCGCTACCAGGACCGCGTTCTGTTTGGAAAGGACAGCTGGGTGCCCGGCGAATTCTCCACGTACTTCCGCACCTTAGAGACGGCGGATGAGTACTTCCCCTATCACAAGAAGTATCACGCGTTCTGGCGCATGTACGGGCTGGCCTTGCCCGACACCGTCTTGAAGAAGATCTACTACAAAAACGCACTGCGCATAGTGCCCGGCATCGATGCATCACAGTTCCCGGAGTAGCGCTGGCATAGCCGGTTCGCGGCCCTCTTAGTAGTCTGCATGCGCTGACCATTTGCCCCGTCGCGCCCACTTCTTCCTGGGAGTAATCTTAGTTGAGGATTCCGGGAAAGGTGATCTTAATATGCGCGAACGTGGTACGGTGCGTCGGCTCCCGGCGCGCGGCCTTTGCCGACTGGTGATTACCAGTACGCTGGTGACCTCTAGCTTCCTGCTGAATGCCCAAACTGCCCTACCCTATCTCGCCGTGCTGCCCGCCGGGGAAGTGCTGGTGAAGGCAGCGGCACTTCCCGATGGCCGGCTGGTGGTGGCATCCCACCGGAGGGAGATGTTAGAGGAGCCAACGCTCGAAGCGGGAGTCCTACGGGACTGGTCGATTCTTCGCCTGATCTCCGCAAACGGGGAACTCCAAGGCAGGATGCAGTGGGGTGGCACCCGGCAGGTACTGATTGCGGACGTGGCCGTGCAAGCCAATGGCCGCATCATTGTGGTGGGTAGAACCAATTCGGAATCGTTTCGCGTGGTAGAACCGCTGTTCCCTCAAGTTAGTGTGAGCGGAGGGCCAAGTGGCACAACGCAGTCTCAAGGTTTCGTGGCGCTGATTGCGGCTGACCTATCGCGCGTTTTGCGGTCTACGCTGATTGGCGGAGCCATGTGGCGCCAGTTTCCAGCCACCGATGCCGCGCTGGTTGCAGTGGATGGCAACGACCGGATTTACGTCACGGGAGGAACAACTCATCTTGACCTGCCTGTTGCAGGCGAGGGGCGCACGCTTCCTCCGGCACCGGATGGAGGAAACAGCAGTGGACCGTTTGCTGGCCCAGAAGCCTATGTGATGGGCTTTGATCGGGACCTTGCGAATTTGGACTTTTCGGGCAGGTTGGGGATCCTCCCATCGCCTTGTGTCGGAGCAAGCAGTTGCTTCTCGCGAGTCATCGCTAGCTCCGTGAGGCGCTTGCACGCCACCGGGGATGGCCAGCTAACGCTGCTCACCACGGGTACCTCGTTTGCGCGGACAGAGGGCGCGCTTGATTTGACGGGGAACTATGGGCTGGCTCCGCAGAGTGTTGGCGGTACACGATATCATCTGCTGCGCATCCATGCCCGGTCAGCAACGTTGGATTGGCAGGCCGATGTGGGGTTCCTGGATCCGAGAGCGGGTGGGCCTCAGCCCGTAGGACGTCCGTTTAGACCCCCGCAACTCGCTGTGGATGATAGCGAGACAAGCTACGTGGCGATGCTGAACGATTGGGTGGATGATGCGCAGGCAGCGGACCGTCCGCTCACCATTGATGTGATCCGCATTTCGCCTGATGGGCGGACGCTGCTACAACGCGATGCCTTGGCTTCGGATTCCAATGCATCGCTCGATGCCTTCCTTCTGGACGCGGACGGCGCCTACTGGCTGGCGGGTCCAGCTGGGTATCCACTGTGGGAGCCCGCGCCGCCCGAGAGCCACAGTGGCAGCCAGTACGTGCTGCGATTCGATCCACAACTCCGGAAGACTACGCGATATGCGCTGCTCCCCCATGGAAACGCAAATCTGCAACTGTTGGCCGCGCCGGTGGGGGGCCTTTGGGCAGTATCAGAAGCGGGGGTGCTGCAAGGAATTGAGCGCCAGCAACCGGTGCAGCGGGCAGTTCTTGGCACGGCGAACCTGGCCGCATACAAAACTTCAGGCCAACTGTCGCCCGGAGAAATGGCGGCCCTCTATGGCATTGGCTTCGGCCCGTCCACGGGACAGGTGGCCGTGCTGGACGCTAACCATCGGCTGCCGCGAAGCCTCAACGGCATTGAAGTCCTGATCAACGGGATCGCCAGTCCGCTGTTCTATGCGGGCGGAGAGCAGGTGAATCTCATTGTCCCGTTTGGTGCGCAGGCTGCGAGGACCGATGGCTCACTGATGGTTGAACTGCGTTATCACGGGGAAGCCCGCATGCACGCGACACTCCGAGCTACGGATGCACAGCCCCACGTGTTCAGCCTGGTGCGTTCGTGGAACAGCGGCGGTGCGGAGCGCACGGAGCCGTTCGCCATTATCGACATCTATGGCAGGCCTCCGGAGCTACAACTTGAACCGCTCCGGCCGGGGGACGTGTTTACGCTTTGGATGAATGGCAGTGGTGTGTGGCGGGAAGCGGTGGAGGATGGCGAAATCGCGCAGCCACCCTACAACGAACCGCTGCGAAGATTGCGCGCTACCTTGCTAGACCAGTACGGAGGGGCAATCACGGGAAGTGAGTTTCTGGTGGAATACTTCGGGGCCGCGCCAGGGTTCGCCGCCGGCCTGATCCAGTTAAACCTGCGTATACCTGCGACCCTGAACGTTCCGCCGGGGGAATTCCTACCCATTCAGCTATCGGTAGGCGAAGACCAAGACGGCGGTTTCCGGGAAACCGCCGTCGCTCCGAAAGTGTGGGTGGCGATCCGACCATAGATGGTTTATCGCTCTCGCAACCATGCCAAGTATGGGACGTTCACGCGCCGGTGTGGCAGGAGTGAAGAAACACCGCTTAACCACCCGTACAATTCCGTCTCCGAAATGCTCATGGAATCAAGCAACCGTGGCAGCAGGAGCGGATCGTCGTGCAACGTGGCCAGGGCGTGATCGCAAGTGGTGGCGCTTTCGATGCCCAATTCCCGAAGCCAAGGCAACATTGCCCGGCGATACCCACCGCTGGGGTAACAAAAGTGAGTACACTCCACACCCAGTTCGCGCCGGATCCAGGCACGATTGTCCTCGATTTCTCGAACAAAAAGTGCTTTGTCCAGCGGTGTTTGGTGCCGGTGAGTGTGAAGCTGGATATCCATGCCAGCACGGGCGGTCTCCCGCACTTCGTCCGGATTCATCAATTGCAACTGCCGCATGGCCAGGATCTGCTCACAATCCTGACCCAACGAGGACGCGACCTCGCGTGCCAGTTCATTCTTCTCAATGGGCGAGAGACCTTTGGCCTTCGCGTCTTGCACAAAGGCGCTTGCCAGAGCATGGTTGTCTTTCGCGCGCGGAGCCAGAACGATGGAATGCGGAAGCCCAAGCGTGGAACCATCTAAGGTCCAGGCGCGAATCCAGGGCATTCGTCATCACATTCCCAACACCTGCTGGATAACGCCATGCTGGTACAGGAATTCCCTGAGTGGACAGCCGAAAAGACTGAAGAGAAAACCGGGATCCGCCGGCGACATATTGCCGCCGACGGCGAGTGCTCCACTGACCTCGCTTAAAAGGCGGCTGAGAAGTTATTTGAAAGCGGCATCACCTACATGCTGGAGCACCTGCGGCGGAAGATCGGGATTCCGGCAGAGAAGTTTGTGCTCTCAGAGACTTTGGAAACACGGTATCGAGCACCATTCCCATTGCGCTAGCGGAAATGGAGCAGGCGGGCCGCCTGCGACACGGAGCAAAGGTCGCTTTGCTTGGCTTCGGAGTGGGCTATTCGTGGAGTGGTGCAATCATCCGCTGGCCGTAAACGCCTCTGGAAGGCGATGGGCGCACTGTCAATGGCAGGTGCCCGCATGCGGACACCAAAAGGGATTGGAATTGCGAGCCAGGAAAGGTTTCCCGCCAAGTCCTCCGGTGCCCGCAGTCTAGCCGAGGAACTTGGTCAGCTTAGGTGGGGAGAATTCGCGCTGATTTCAGAGTGGGTTCCGTATTTGCTGAAATGGGGCTAATGGACGCGCCAAGCACAGCATCTTCCATAGTTGCCGATGGCTGGAAGCCTCCTGCATCGGTGGCGATCATTGGTGGGGGTATTGTAGGACTGGCCCTGGCGTACCGCGCCCTGGACCTTTGGCCTGGCTCCAAGATTTCCGTGTTTGAGAAGGAAGCCGAGGTAGGCAGCCATCAAAGCGGCCACAACAGCAATGTGCTGCACTGCGGACT
>CAZUAX010000097.1:9538-16952 GCA_964618435.1 uncultured Solibacteraceae bacterium | reverse complement strand
GGAAGTAGCCACCGAGCCGGAGCCCGCCCGGGTGGAGCAACGCCCCCCTACGCTGAAGCCCATGATGAGTGACGCCGACCGACGCCAGCTTGACCAGCAAACACAGGCGTACTTGGACCGGGCCCGCCGTAATCTGGCGGGAATCCTGGAGAGCCAACTGGCCCAGAACGAGCGCAGCGTGCTGCAAGAGGCACGCAGCATTCTGGCCCGTGCCGAGCAACTCAGGCAGAGTGACCTTACCCTTGCCAATAGCCTGGCCGAACGTGCCGCCATTCTGACGCAGGAACTGCTGCGCAAGCAGCGCTAACGGGGCTGGCAGGGTTCCGCATCCTTGCCAGCACTTGATTGCAGATTGTGTACGCCGAGTGAAATCAGACTTTCCGGTCTGATAAAGTGGGTTCGCCATGTTCCGCGACCTCGATGCCCTCTACGAAGAACGGCGCCGCCGCTATCTCGCTGCCAACCGGTTAGGGATACCGGATTGCGTGCCCGTTCGCCCTTTCGCCGCCGAGTTCACGGCTGCGCACACGGGCTATACCTGCCAGCAGGTGACGCATGACTATCGCATCGCCTTCGACGCAGTTCTGCGCTGCTGCGCCGACTACGACTGGGATGCCGCCGTGCCAAACATGGTGTACGTATGGACAGGGCTCACCCATGCCGCTGGCCTGAAGTATTACGCCGTCCCCGGGCTTGATATCCCCGCCGATGTTGCCTTTCAGTATCGTGAGCCAGACCCGGACAAGGCCTGGATGCGCCGCGAGGACTACGACGAGTTCATCGCCAACCCCGAGGCGTTTCTCTGGAACACCTGGCTGCCACGCGTGTCGCGTGCTTTCGCTGAAGGCCGTTCCTCACAAGCCCTCGCAACCAGCGCCTGGGCAATGGCGGACTACTTCACTGCCTTCGGTCCGCAGATTGAGCGGATGCGGAAAGAAACCGCTACGGTATCGGCAATCAGCGGCATGCTGAAGGCACCGCTGGACGTCCTTGCCGATAAGTTCCGCGGCTATCTTGGCTTGGCCTTTGACCTCAAGGAATGTCCCGAAAAGGTGATGGCGGCCTGCCAGGCACTGCAGCCCTATCTGCGCGATGTCGCTGTTGGGGGGCTTGACCCAGCACGCGAAATTCCCATCCCCATCTGGATGCACAGGGGCTGCGTGCCCTTCATTTCCTATGAGCACTTCGACACCATCTACTGGGCCACACTGAAGCCAATCGCGGAGGAAATCATCGCCCGCGGCAATCAGGTATTGTTCTATGCTGAAGGCAATTGGGACGCCCACCTGGAGGCATTTGCTACCCTGCCCAAGGGCGGCATCATCTTCCATATCGATCGGTCAAACCCAGCCAAGGTACAGGATGTTTTTGGAGGCCACTTTGCCATTTCGGGCGGTGTGCCGAATGCCCTGCTTTCCTTTGGATCCCCGTCGGAGGTGGAGGCCAAGTGCAAGGAACTGATTGACCTGCTGGGCGCTGAGGGCGGCTACATTATGGACGCTTCCGCCATCATGCAGAACGACGCGCGCCCCCAGAATGTCCGCGCAATGACGGACTTCACGCGCCGCTATGGGGGCTACCGCGAGACGCGCGACTCCCTCGTCGAGTTGCCACCTGTTCCCGCTGCCGTGGCGCCTCCATCCGACCCATTGCTGCGCATCGATGCGGAAATGCAGGGCCGGGCATCCGCCTACATTTGGCACTTGGTGCTGAGCTTCTAACGATCCGCACTCCGGGCATTCTCCCGATGGGCGAACCACTGTTACTCCCTAGCGTTTTGGTGAGGGCTGATGTGCCCCAATCGCCAGTGGGCCGCTCGCGGGCAACTGATTCCAGTAGAAATCAACCCGTCCCGGATCAATGCCAAACTCCTTTCGCAAGTCTATCCCGGCGCCGATGGCGGGAGAGTTATCGAGCAGCAGATACTCGAGCAGTTGAGGCAGTTCGGAGGGATCAGCCAGCAAACCGGTTCCGTCTTTGCGGAGGTTCGGGTCAGCGTAGATTCCCACCAGCCGTGCGCCAATCTTTTCCTGGCCAGTCGCAGCCGACCACGCTTCCAGCGACTTGAACTCGTCCACCCGGAATCCGCGCTCTCCCATCGCCCAGTAGAGGTTCCCCTGAAACACGCCGAGTTTCCCAACACCGTCCGTTCGGTTGAAAATCTGCGGCCCCTGGCTGACAAAGATGTTGTTATAGAAGCGGATCTCAGGAAGTTCCTTCGCGTACTTCTGGCTGATACCGTAGGCCACTGCGGAGCCCTTTGTATTCCAGATGGTGTTGTTGTGGACCAGGGTACTTACCATATCCTTGCCCCCAACCCACACGAAAATGCCAGCATTGTGATCGAAGAGTCCATCATCCTGGCTCACGTTATAGCGCACGACATTGTCGGCAAAGCGCGGTGCGCCATCATACTGACAAATCAGGTAGCCGGAGCCGTAATTGTTGTGCGAGTAGTTGTACTGCAGGATGGAGTTTGTCACCCCGCCATCGAAGTCGAAGCCACCGCCGTCCGCGGCGGTGCTGCGGTTGTGGTGCGCGATGTTGTATTGAATGGTCACGCGGTCAGCATTATGGGTCCATATCCCCACTGGACCATTGCCAGTCCAGGGCTGGTCCCACCCGTTATGGCGCGACTCACAATATTCCACCAAAGCCACTTCCACCCGGCTCACGATGATGCCGCTCCCACTGTGGTTCCGCAGGATAGAGGGGTCGCCCGGATTGTCCTCCGTCAGGCAATAGCCGATATACAGATTCCGCGACAGGTCGCCGCCAGAGTTAATGCCCGCATAACCATTCTGGCGGGCATGCACATGCATGATCCTCGCATCCTGTGTGCCGCTGATTTCAATGCCAGAATGCCGGAAACCGCTCACTTCCACGTGGTCTACAGTTGAGCCCTTGGAGTGCGCGAGATATAGACCATCAGCGGTATTGCCCGTCTTGCGTCCGGCTCCCACCAGCTTCAGATTCTGAACCAGTACGTGGTCACACCCGTCCACCGTCACCGCGCGACCGTTGCCTCCATCAATGATTGCCCTGCCTGCGCCATAGGAGCCGACGACGATATTCGCGGTGGGTGTCCCGTGGTCGTCCTTGCCCAGTTCCAGAGGCCCGGCAAAGGTTTGGCCGCCCTCCAGCAGGATACGATCACCGGGCTGGAAGCTCGTCGCATTCACCTTGCCCAGTGTGCGCCAGGGCGCCTTGGCAGTTCCGTGGCCTTGATCATTGCCAGTCGCGCTCACGATATAATCGCGGGCGTTGGAGGGGCAAAGGAAGATCACCGACAAAAGCACAAAAGCAGTAACGGACAAACGCATTGCAAACTCGCTTTCTCTGGCAGGCTGCAGTCACCTTGCCGGTTTGCCGTCAGTATATACCCCGGCGAAGGAAGGTTCACTCTAAGGCCTGTGGCCACATCAGCGCGCCACTGCCGTGCGGACAGCGTCCACCATTCGCTTCTGGTGACCTTCCACAGCGGCCATTATGGCGCGCGCGTCCGCCCTTGCCTTCGCTGGATCGGCAACGATGCCCTGAAGCCGGTTCCAGAGTTGCGCTCCACTGGTTTCATCCACCTCGAAGAACCAGTTCCCTGCCCCAAAGTCACGATACATTTGCCCCTTGCACGTATCGGTCGGCTGCCGCACGTAAAACGCCGGCGTGCCGTTATGGAGGGCGATCAGCGGCGAGTGGCATTCAACGCTCACTACCGCCTGGGCCTTGGCATATACTGCCGCTGCCTCGTCCGGAAGCCAGAAGCGGTCGCGCCATACAACCTTAGGCTTCACATCGGTGGGTAGCGGATCCACAAGCACCTCTTTGGCCATCTCCACCTGATAGGTCATCTCGGGGCAAGCTAGCACCTTGTTGCCGGTTTGCCGGACATAGGCGATCATCATCTCCCGCAGTTTGGCATGGTCCTGCTCAGTGGTACGCGCGTTGATGGCATCCTTGATGTCGTCGGTGGGGACACGAGGAGTGTTGTTCACCTTGTAGTAGGGGGTATAGCGTAACCGCGGGATAACGCAGATGAACTGCTGCGATGCCAGTCCGCTGGCTTTCAGATACGCAAGTCCCCGTTCGTCATCGCGGAGGTGCATGCCCAGTTGCGCGTCCGGACCGAATTCGAGGATGGGAGTCTTCACTCCCTGGGCTTTCAGGTAGTCACGGGAGATGGTGTCACGGCAAAAAAAGAAGGCCGAGCGGTCCATGATGTAACGGAGGTCGCCGGACAGATGGTTAGACGGCAGTCGCGATGCCTTTGCGCGAATCTCTTCCAGGGTTCCGCCTTCTGGCTCACGCCCCCCACCGAAGCCGGAAATTGGATCCGTACTCACGCCAAAGACACCCACGGGCTTACCCGTTGCCCTGGCAAAAGCAACGGCGTGATTGCTGGCGGGGAAACCCGAGCCCGATCCGCTGAGGTAAAGGTCTGCCTGCTGCCAGGCTTGGGCAAGCGCAGGCGTTGTGGGCTTGCCGTTGGCATCCACGGAACCTTCGGCAAACTTCAGGCCAGGATAGCCCTGGGTGAGAAGATTCCGTGAGCCGTGTCCAAGGCCCCCCGGCCACAGGATAACTTCCGCTTCGGGAAAGTGCTTTCGCAGCAAGCTCAACGCACCCGGGGTGTGGCCAATGTCGCCAATATTCACGCTTTGCCAGGAACTGCGGAGCAGGATCTGAGGCCGGCGTGCGGACTGGCTAGCCTTCGCCAACAAGGGAAATCCTGATGCGGAACTGGCCAACGCACCGCCAGTGAGCAGAAAGCTTCGACGACCTACACGCTGGGGCATGCCATTACCTCCGGAAGCACAAATCGTCCTCATGCTACCGAGAGCAGCCCCAACCCGGCAACCTTGGCATGGCGATAACGGGCTCGCGCCAAATTGCCGCTGGTTAGTTTTGCGAGTACTTTCGCAACACTGCCAGGACACGCCCCTGGATTTCCAGGTCGTCGATACTCACGTTTATCGGCCGCATGTTGGAATTGGCCGGCTGCAGGCGGGCACGGCCCATCCCGTCAGCAAAGTAACGCTTTAACGTGGTTTCCATACCTTCCACTAGCGCTACCACGATGTCGCCGTCTTTGACGGAGTTCACACGCTCTACCAGCACGTAATCGCCATCGCAGATGTGGTCTTCAATCATCGACTCGCCACGCACCTTCAGTGCGTATAGATTCTCGTTCGATACAAAGTCTGAAAGGATGAGGCAATCGGGAGTGGTGGGAGATTCCACCGGGACGCCAGCCGCGATGTGTCCCAGCAGGGGGATGCTGAGCGTGCTCTCATTCATGTTCATGCTACGGGAAACATCCTGGAAGTAGCGAGGAGCGAGTTCCAGCGACCGGCTCTGATTGTAGGCCCTGCGGAGATACTGCTTCTGTTCAAGCGCGGAAATGTGCTTGTGAACCGTGGCCAGAGAGGCCAGTTCGAGTGCCCTTCCAATCTCTTCATAGCTGGGACTATAGCCATGTCCCTGAATGTACTCCGCGATAAAATCCAGCACTTCTTTTTGGCGCTTCGTTAATGCCATGGTCTGCTCCCGGTGAAATGAGTGCGTTGAGGAATAGTCCCTTCAATTAAATTAGGCGAATAAATGCCGAAGGTCAAGAAAAAAAGGCGAAGGGCGAAGAAAACGATTAGGAAGAGCAACAGCAACCCAGGAAGCGCGTCCCATTGCGCCCAAGGCCCTCAGGAGGCAGACATCACCCGTGGAGAAAGCAGCGCGCGATGCGGTGGTGGGACGATGAAAAGAGTCCACCAGAGATGCGACAGGGATTGCCCGCACTAGTTGCGGTTGGCGCACATTCCCGGCGTGGGGCACATGCCACCGGACGGACATGCCATCGCGGCCGGAGCAGACTTTGAGGTACCCATGCGAGGTGCAAACGTGGAGAGCTTGCGCTCCAGGTGATGGCCTCCACAGGTAGGGCAGGGTATGGAAGCAGCATCCGCTGTGGCACGGACAATCTTTTCAAAGTCCTGGCCACAATCGGTGCAGTGAAACTCACGAATCGGCATGGCGAACTCCTTCAGGGCAGCGAAGCAATTTCTAATGCGATTGTATCGAGAAAGGCACGGGCCTGCCTGCTGGGGCCTCCGTGGTTATTCACCATTACAGAGAACGCCAGCACTTTGCCCGAACGCGTGCGCACATAGCCGCCAAGGGCGGTCACTCCGCGAAGGGTGCCGGTCTTGGCGCTTATCGAAGATGCCAGCGGCTTGCCCGAAAAGCGGTTACGCAGGGTGCCATCGTCTCCACCAACGGGGAGGGATGCTACCCAAAGATCACGATGAGGGCTTTGCCACATGGCGGAGAGGAGCCCGGCTGTGGCCTCTGGGCTCACGAGATTCAGGCGCGCTAAACCACTGGCATCGGAAAGCAAAGCTGCGCCTGGGGACACCTTCGCGGCTGCCAGGAATCGTCGCATTTCGTTGAAAGCTTCCTTACGGGAACCCACACCGGTCTTCACCCGGGCCACCTCACAAAGCAGGAGTTCCGCGTGCA
This sequence comes from uncultured Solibacteraceae bacterium, assembly GCA_964618435.1. Classification (GTDB taxonomy): domain Bacteria; phylum Acidobacteriota; class Terriglobia; order Bryobacterales; family Bryobacteraceae; genus JACTMJ01. The sequence continues at coordinate 10,442 of CAZUAX010000097.1, read as the reverse complement.
GGTTCTGGCTCTCTTTGTTCACCACGGTGATGAGTTCCGAAAGGGGGGGCGATAAGCGCACATGAATGAGTGAGGAGGATGGCTGATGTTCGGCTTCAGCGGCGGGGATGTCTGATTCGGCGGGAAGCCTGTGACGGGCACGCGCATTCCCCTTCACTTCAATGCCGCGGCGCAACAGCGCCTGGCGCAAGACGTGCGCGGTGAAAAGCGCGGGATCGTCGACCGCAACGCGCTCCACCCGAGGGGAGGACCCAGGCGGCAGTTCGCCGCGAAGAATCAACAGCCGCTCGCCGGGAACTCTCTCCCAATCCAGGCGAGCGGTTGCTCCCTTCGTGGTGGTGACCTCATTGAGGATGTCGAAGTACTCCGACTCTGGCTGGACCGTTATCTCGGCGGTATCGCCCACTTTGGTTGCAGGACGGATCGTGATGCGGACTGCGTTGTCGTTGAGCGTAAGTGCGCTAACGGGAGCGCCATATTCATAAAGTGCATCGTCCTGAGCCCAGCCCTCGCGGAAAGGCTCCCAGAGGTAAGCGGTATCATCGCCCACAATATCGCCTTCAATCACTTGAATTCCGCGCGCGAGCACCGCATCCACGAAATCTTCAAGGGCAGGCAGGGTGTGGTCGCGCTGGCGTGCCGTATCCCGGGAATAGGGATAGATACGACCGCCAATGGAAGGATCCCCCTTCCCGACTAGAACAAGGTCTCCGCGAAGCCGGCCACTGGCTGGCAGCAACTCGCCCTCCATCCGGAGCTCGGTTTCCATGCGGTGCTCCGGACCTAGCGTGCTGAGGGCCAGCGCGGTGGAATAGAGCTTAGTGTTGGATGCAGGAACGAAGAGCATGGACCCATTACGGCTAAACAAGAGATCGCCGTTGGTAGGGTCAGCAACGGCAACTCC
>CAZUAX010000097.1:0-9438 GCA_964618435.1 uncultured Solibacteraceae bacterium | reverse complement strand
AGTAGTCCCAGAATCAACGCCACCATTAACAGGCCAAGAATCGGCACCACCATCACGAATTGAATCCCATAGGAATGTGTAAGCAGGCCCAGGCTCCAGGGAGCAAGCATGCCGCCAACCAGCCCAATGGAGAAGATGCTGTTGAAGATGCCAGGGTGAAAGTAGGGAAATCGCGACCCGATAAGCTCAAGCGCTGCCGGATAAATGGGGGCGAAACCAGCTCCAGCGAGGCAGACTCCGAATAGCGCTCCGAACAAATTATTGGTGAAGGCCAGCATCAGGCAACCAAGCAGAGCGACCGAAAGGCCACTTAGCACCAGACGGTTGCGCCACTGACGCCGCGCGAGAGCCTGCACCCCAACTCGCCCCACCAAAAGGGAGACGGAAAGTGCAGCAAGACCATAAAGAGCCGTAGCGGGGCTTACGCCGAGCCGCTGGATAAGAAATACCGGTATCCAGCCGAATAAAGCCATTTCGTTGCCTAACTGGAAGAAGAGGAGCAAAGCCAGGAGGATGGCGGGAGGGTTACGGAAATCGTCCAAGGCTTCGCGGAAAGTACGGTTGCCACGAGGCTCCCCAATTGGAGGTTGACGCAAACGCAGCGTGATGGCCACCAAAAGCGGTGCGGGAATCAGGATCAACAAGGCAAGTGAGTTACTCGGGCTAACCACAGTAGCCACGGCGAGCGGAGTTACTGCCGCCCCTGCCAAACCGAACACGCTTGCGAGGTGAAAGGCAACTGAGCTGCGCAGGGCGGCTAGGGCACCCAGTTGCTGAAACAGGGTTGCGTTGAGAGAGCCGATGGAGAGCCCGGCGCAAAAGGCCCCCGCCAATTGGAAGCCAAGGGGAAACGGGGGAGGAAGCAGGGCAAACATTAGGATGGCAACCAGCGCCATCAAGGCTCCAGGAAGGGGGCTGTACACCAGATTCGGATACCGGCTGGCATTGCGGGCAGCCAGCACGTTCGCGAAAGTGGAACCGAGGGCCAGCAACAGAAAGTGGTTGCCAGCAGCAATAAACTCGTCAAGGCGATGGTAGCCCCATACCGGCAGGACGCTACCGAGGAGCGTGAGCAGTGTGCCCAAAAGGAACACGGTGGCGAGCAGGGTACGCGCCGGGGCATCGTTTTGAGCGCCACTCGGAGCCACGGAGGTTAGACTGTCAGGAATTGCGGCTGGCGGCGCTGCATCTGCCAGAACCGCATCCGACGGGCCGGAACTTGATGTGCCCTTGGATGCTGTTGGGGAGCCAGGCTCTTGGGCCGGATGCTTCCGCGGATGCGTATTGGCCCCTTGGCGGTGGACCACTGCCTTTGGCGGCTTCACGAAGGGTATTGTAACAACCAACGGTCTAGCCCGACGGACAGCGATTGGCTGACAGGCCCAAAAAACTACGATTTTGCGGAACAATATTGGGAACAAATCCCGAGATCGGAAATTTGTCGCGCTTGATTCCCAGATAAATCAACAATTTAGATTTGGCCATGAACGTGCACACTTGTTGATGGGTCTTGAGTTTGTCGCTAAGGTGGCGTTGCCTCCTCGATAAACGCCCCGCCGTTTTGGCGGGGTCTTTTTTTTTGCGGAAACGATTTGGCTACTGAACCGGAGCCTCAAGCGGCGCCGGGGCCGGGACGGAGGTGATACTGGTGCCAATCATCTCTCCGGAGAGCACCAATTCCACCCTCCGGTTACGATCGCGACCCGCACGGGAGACGTTCGGCTCAATAGGCCGCGACTCGCCGTAGCCCACAGAGCTTATGTTGGATGCCGGCAGTCCCTGCTCCACAAAAAAGTTGGCCACGGCGGCAGCGCGTTGTTCGGACAGCAACTGGTTCCTGCCAGCGTCTCCGGTGTTGTCCGTGTGCCCTTCCACCTGCACTTGAATTCCTGGAGCCCAAGAGAGGATACCCGCAACTCTGGCCAGCAGAATCCGGGTTTCGGCCTTCAATGTGAACTTCCCAGGATCGAAGAGAATATCGGTGAGTTGGACAACGAGGCCGCGATCGGTGTCGGCCGTTTCCAGCACCTGATTGAGACGCTGGACCAGAAGCTCCCTCAATTGGTGCTGTTCCTGAACGAGCTTCTGGGCAATGGCGCGAGCTTCAAGGGCTTCCTGCTGGGCACGGCGGCGCTCATCGACGGCAAGCCGCATTTCCTCTTCCGCGCGCTGTCGCTTCTCTTCCGCCAGCTTCGCTGCGGCTTCGGCGCTAGCTTGCATTTGCAGTGCTTCCCGCATTCGGCGCTCGGCGTCCTCCGCGGTATTGGCTGCCCGCCTCACTCGGTCGTCCGCAGCCCGCTGCAAGAGTTCGTTGCGCAGGGCATCCTGACGCTCCAAGGAGATGCGAACGCCATCGCCCACCACCTGCACCGCCTCGCGGGCGATAGCGGTAGCGGAGCGGGCATCGCCACCTTGATACGCCTCGTCGGCGCGACCAAGCAGTTCCGTCGCCTGCTGGAATGCGGGTTCCACAAACTGGTTCATGCGGGTGCGGCGGGCGATGGCCAAGGCATTCCGAGCCTGATAGATATCGAGAGGAACTCCTGGCTCAAACGTCAGCGGCTTCACCTCCCCCACTTCGGCTCCCACGCGGTATTGGCCGCGCGGCATCATGCGAGCTAGAACGGGAACCTGTGTCGGAGTGCGGCGCTCGTCGGGGGATGGTGCGTTCTGCAGAACCACGCTGTCGCTGGGCATGGCAGTGGAAAAATACGGTTCGGCGGTGATTATCAGCCCAAAGGCTTGCTGGTCTGTCTGCGCCCTCAGTCGACCCTCCCCGCGCTCCAGCGCCAGTTCCCCTAAATTCGACCCGATGCCCGCCGCGGAGATCGCCCACACGACGTAAGTGAGGTATTCGGGGCCTAAGGACTGGGGAGTGGGCAAGCCTTTTACACGCAGGTCAATTTCGTTGAAGTTGGAACGGCTGCGTACACGCACTTCGCCTGAAGCGCCCCGCGCAAGATCGGTTCCCGCCATCGCGAGCTTAATGGTGCCTTCAGTCCAGGTGTAACGAAAGACGGGCACTTCCGAGGACGCAGGACGGAGTTCGTAAAGCACCTCCAGACGACTCTGGATTTCCTCGGCGCTTTCGGCCCCAGACTCGCCAGGTAAGGCACTCGCACTTTGCGTCCAGGCGGGGACGCACGCAAACAAGCAGCCCACGACCACGAGGGCTATACGCATCCAAGCTGGCATTCGGAAGATCGACATCCGCCTCAAAAAACTATTTCCTTTCTTATTACACTACATCGGCCGGGAGTGATGTCCCGATTGCCCAACCCTGTACTTGGGCGTCATCATGTACCGGCAACGCAGCCGCCCGCCTAACATAAGGTAGCGTTGAGATTGCCCGCTGTGGCTTTGCGACCTCACACGGTAATTTGATCACTCAAAATGGGGAAAGCGATGGTAAACTTGAAGTTTCGTCAGAGGGCTCGTAGCTCAGTTGGTTAGAGCGCTACCTTGACACGGTAGAGGTCGGCAGTTCGAGTCTGCCCGAGCCCACCACTTCCCCTTACTTCATTCCGGCTGAAGCGCCTTTGGTTCCCCTCGGGTATAACTGCCTCCTTTGATCTCAAGGTCTTTCCCTGCGAACTGGCTGGACTGCAATAGTCATTAGCCGGAGAGAAGACCGGCTGAGCCAATTGCGGAGTGATCGGCCAAGCCTTCGCGGAGAGCCAGTTGTTCGCCGGCGATGGAGCATCGAGAGCGACGCGGAATGTGGCTGCAAAGGACGCCCCGGCTAAAGACGAAGACGCCCTACCACGATCAGAAGCTACGGATAGGTCATCCGCAGAGGCACGTTCAATGCGGTGCGAAATTTGTTCTCACAGATGGCGCGATTGCCAAATTCACCCAGACCCACGGCCTGCGCTTCAAACAGACGGCCACCGTTGCCCTCGTTGAGGCTGTCTTCGCGGCCAAGTTGCTTGCCGACGGCATTGTAGTAGGCATGCACGAGTTCATGATAGAGCCCCACCTGCGGCGGACGGTTCTGGCCGTTGACAACGGTCTTTTGGGGATCGTAATCGATGCGAGTGGCACATCCAAGACCAGGGGTCATCCAAGGTTCCATCACCAGAGCAAGCGCATCCATCTGGTCAAGAGTGGGAAGCACTGCGCCCGCTAAATACTGATTGAGCATCGCCACGATAGGCACGGTAGGCAACTGGGGCAGGGGCCTGGCACCGCCCATTACGGGCGCTGGAGCCGCAGGCAGATTGCGAAACGGGCTCGGCATCGTGCCACCAGTCCAGCGCGGAATCTGCACACGGTAAAGCTGGTCGGCGAGCCAGTTCAGATTGCGTCCCGCCTGCGTCATCCGCTGCACTGTGGCAGTGAACTCCAGGCCAAAGGTTGCAGCGACGCCCCCGTCGTGTTTCTGGCGCAATACGTAGTAGCCGCGGACGGCGCCAGCGGCCTGATTGTTCCCGGGACCCATGTACTTGACCCCAACCTGCTTACCCGATTGTTGGATGCCTTGCAGCAGAGCCAGACCCGGCGGAAAAGCCTCTATCTCTCCCAAGTGACGGAGGATGGTTGCCTGCGCATTGCCGCCACTGGGCAACTGCGCACCTGGCTGCACCACCACTCCGTAGTTTTTGAAATTTGTATTGCCTTGCGTTACCTGAACAGGCTGCGGGGCTCCAATTCTGGGTCCACGATTAAAAAAGCTCACTTCAGATCCACTCACCTTTCTAAGGCTGATTGAGGACACAGGGGGATCGCGCAGGCACACTGCCCCAGGAGTGTAAGCGAAAAGCAGATCCCAGCGCCCTTCTAGTCTCAAACAAGCCTATCAGTCAATGCAGATTAACACTAAAAGAAATCCGCAAAGAACCGCGTTATCCAGACGGTGAGTTTCAGGGGTCTGGTGGCAAGGCATCCAAGCCTTGCTGGAGCAGGCTTCTTCCGTATGCGCGGCAACTCGCTGGTGAAGCTGGAAGCAATGCAGGAGATGTACCCCCACAGGGTGGCCGCATGGGCCTGGCGCACAAAATTGTCGAATGGGCCGAATTGGAGGTAACTCGCGAGCGAACCAGAACGCTTGGGTCCCTAGCTAACTTCTTAAGCGGCGCACTGCCGCGCGAATTGACTGCCACCTATCCGGTAATCCATACTGAGAAGGAAGAATCAAGCCGGGTTTCCGTGGTTGTCGTCTGACGCGCCCATGAAATAGCCCTCGCCGAAACAAATGAGCACCCTCACCGCCAGCCCCATCGCCAAGTCCGAACCCCGCTCCCTCGATCGCATCGGCATGCTGCTGTCCAGCGCCTGCGCGATTCATTGCATTTTGATGCCATTTGTTGTGGGGAGCCTTGTCTATATGGGGGCGGAGTGGGTCGCGTCTGAAACCACTGAGTTGCTGTTGATTGGCTCAGCGTTTCTGGTGGCATTGGCGAGCCTGTTGCCCAGCTATCGTCAACACCGGAATCCCAGTGCCCTGCTGTTTTTTTGGATGGGGATCACATTCATTCTGGGCACCCACCTGCTGCTGGAGGACCACGGCGTGCTGCTTGGCGCTGGCATGGCCCTCGGCGGATGCTTCATTGCCTTCGCCCACTATCGCAACCATCGCCTCTGTGCCTGCTGCGTCCGCAACTAGCAACTAGCATCACCTCTTGGGTGTTACACCACTGCAATTGAATAGCCACCGGGCTGCGGCTCTGATGCACGCCATTGGGTCACGCAACACGCCAGAGGCACTCAGCAAAGGGCCATTCGCGGTCCACCCATTCCTCTACCGGCTCGAACCCGGAAGCGCGGGCATAGCCGCGCAGTTCCTCCAGACGAAATTTGTGGCTGTACTCGGTTAGAATGCGTTCGCCCTTGTGCAGTTCGAGGCGCAAGTCCAGTTCTTCAATCCACACCTGCTGTGCTTCGATGGCCTCCAGGTACATCTCAATGCGGCGTTCCTGCCGATTGTAGATTGCAAGGTGCCGGAATCGATGCAGCTGAAAATCAGCTCCCAGGCTGCGGTTGATATGCCCAAGCAGGTTGCGGTTAAACGCCGCGGTTACGCCCGCGGGATCGTCATAAGCCAGTTCCAGCGTACGGGGAGGCTTTTCCAAATCCGCGCCTATCAGCAGGAAATCTCCCGGGTTCAGACACGCGCGCAGGTTCCGCACAAAGGAGGGAATCTCTGTTCGCTGGAAATTGCCGATGGTACTGCCAAGAAAGAGCACCAGCGCTGCCTGCTCGCCCCGGCGGTGTCTCAACGCGGACTCCAAACCGTCAAGATAGGTGCCCACGGTGGGCGCAACCTCCACCCCTACGATGGACTGCATGTCCCGCGCGCAGGCCTCCAGTGCGGATGGAGAAACATCAATCGGCGCGTAGGTAACCGGGGAGTCGCTCTCGATGTTGGTCACCATCGCTTCGAGGATTGCTCGTGTTTTCCGCCCGGACCCGCTACCCAGTTCCGCCACGAAGACGGAAGCGGGAATCCACTTTCCAAGCTGCGGCGCGCAACGGGCAATCACCCGCTCATCGGCGCGGGTTAGGCCGTACTCTGGCAGGCGCGTGATGGCTTCAAACAGCGCGGAGCCCACTTCGTCGTACAACCAGCCGGAAGGGATTTCTTTACCCTCAGTGCGGCGTAATCCTGCAGTGAGCGCGGCCTCAAACTGCGCTTGCGGCGGTGCGATGTCCACTGCGCGCTCACGCAGTGCGGCGGAGCCATCAGATCTTCTAGCGCCGGGGTCCGGCATCCGCAACGCAGCGGAACGTGGAAAAGGCATAACGATACTCGGGACGAAACCAATTGCGGAAGGACCGGCGCAGCAAAGAGTAGGCTGTCCGCGGCGACCCGCCCTTCATCACAAAATGTTGATGGTCAAAAAAATCCGCGGAGTAACCACGGTAAAACGGGAATGGTTCAAATCCGGCAAAGGGAGCAAACGGAGTGGACGTCCACTCCCAGCCATTGCCAACCATTTGCCAGAAGCCGAGAGTGCTGCTGCCGGCAGGGTGGGCATCCACGGGCATGGGATTCCAGTTCTTCACGCCGAAATTGCCGTAGCGCGGTTCAGGTGAGGCTTCGCCCCAAGGATAGCTGCGATCCTCCCCGCACGGCGTTGAGTCGTCCGGCATGGAGTATGCTCCCCGGTGAAACTCCGCCTCCGTGGGCAGGCGCATTCCCGCCCATTCCGCATAGGCCGACGCCTGAACGTGGGTGGCGTATACGGGCCAGTCCAGCGGCAGAGGCACTTCGCTGAACATTCGCCGGAGCATCCAACCCGCGTTGCTCCATCTCCAGAAGTGGGGCACCGCACCTCCGGCTTCCACAAAGCGCAGATACTCGCCGTTGGTTACTTTGTGCTGCTGCATTCGGAAGCCGGGCACTTCCACCATGTGGCAGGGAAACTCGTTGTCCCAACCAAAGACACCTTCCCGCTGGCCCAGCGTGGCCCGCCCCGCAGGCACAGACAGCAAGGGATTTTCGGGGGTATAGCCGCTGCTTGCGTAAGGCTCATCCTGGCCCTGCTTCAGGGCAGAATCAAGGTTGTACATCAGGTACGACAGCGTTTCCACGTGCATCCAGCGATGCTCGATGGCCACCTGAAGCAGGTGCGCGGGAATCTCTGCGATTTGGCGGTCCAGCGTGCGCCTCACCGTTTCGCAATAGCCACGCACAGCAATCTCCGCGGGCCAATCCTCGGCACTGTCATTCGGCAACGCGTCCGGGCCGGGATCAATCCCGAATGCGAACAGGCTATCCCACTCCGGATGAAAAGCCGTCAGGCCCAGATGGCCCGTACCAAGAAGGTTCCAGTCAAACGCTTCCAGGTGGCCCAGGTAGAAGATAAAACGGTGGCGCTCATCCACGGCGCGATGATAAAGTGCCCCTTCCGCCAGCACAGTGAAGATCTGGTCAGACGCCAGGCGCGCTTCTTTCCATTCCCTCAGTAGTTCATCGAAATGCTGCATCGGTTCTTGTCCTCATGCTGCGATGAAGACTCCCCTACCTTCCTTCATTGCCACCTTAACAGATGCACACCAAATGGCGTTTTGGCCATCAGGTTACTGTGTGAATCACAAATATCGGGAACCGGTAAAAACCCACCCTTCAACGAACAATGCGGCACCGGCCAACGCGCGTTGGCCTTGCACATGCGGCCACACACACGAATCGTCGGCGATCATGCAATCTACGTACCGGGCAATCCCCGTACAATAGAGGATTGGCCGCTCGGGCCAATCTACTAATCCGCAACCGTATGCACAATGCTTCGTTTCCCCACCCGATCTATGCTGAAACCGTGCTGAGGCCCAACTTTGAGGACGCCCAGCGTTGGTTCCTCAACCCCCTGCTTTCCATGCACCGGGCACATGCCGTGATGCTGCATGAATGCGGCCTGCTCAGCGCCAGTGAAGCCGCCCAGTTGCTGCAGTCCCTCAATGCGCTGAATGTAGATGCCATTGCCACAACTGGCTATTCCGGCGATTGTGAAGACCTGTTTTTTCACGTTGAGCGCTTGCTGGCGGAAATCTGCGGCGCGGAGGTGGCCGGCAAGTTGCACACGGCACGGAGCCGTAACGACATCGACATCACGCTTTATCGGATGGTTCTGCGGCGGGAACTGCTTCTGATTCTGGACAACCTTCTGGCACTACAGGATAGCCTGCTGCATCTTGCGGAACGGCACGTTTCCTCTTTGATGCCCGCCTACACCCATACGCAACCAGCGCAGCCTACTACGCTGGGGCACTATCTGATGGGTGTTGTGGAATGCCTGGAGCGCGATGCGAAACGCCTCCGCGCGGCCTATGCCACGGTCAACCGTAATCCCTTAGGCGCATGCGCGATCACCACCACTGGCTTCCCCATTAATCGCCATCGCACCGCTCAACTTTTGGGCTTTCAAGGCTTGCAGGAAAATTCCATCGGCGCCATAGCCGCCATCGATTACGTGGCTGAGGCGATGTCTGCGATTGCCGTGGCGATGCTCAACTGCGGGAAGTTCACGCAGGACCTGCTGCTGTGGTCCACGCAGGAATTCGGATTCTTGCGGGTGGGCGATGCCTGGGCGCAGATATCCAGCATCATGCCTCAGAAGCGCAATCCGGTGGCCTTTGAGCACGCTCGCATCCAATGTAGCCGGGCCCTCGCGCAGTCCCAGGCAGTGCTCACCTGTGCGCACAACACTCCCTTCGGCGACATTGTGGACAGCGAAGACGACCTGTGGCCCGCCGTCTTCCGTGCCACCGAAGACGCCGCGCGCAGCCTGCGCCTGCTTCAGGGCGCGCTAACCGATGCAGGGATCAACACCCAGCGCATGGAGACGCTTGCCCGTGCCCGCTTCATTACGGTGACGGAGTTAGCGGATACCCTTGTCCGCGAGGGTGGGCTATCCTTCCGGCAGGCCCATGAGGTAGTTGCCCATGCGGTGAAAGCTTGCGGCGGGGACGACTCACTGGAAGCCATTCACCGCAACC
>CAZUAX010000096.1:13297-16985 GCA_964618435.1 uncultured Solibacteraceae bacterium | reverse complement strand
TTCGCCCTGTCCACGAATCGCTGGGGCGGGAGACCGTGGGGACGAACCGGAACTGAGCCGATGCGGCGGCTAATGCCTGAAATTCATCGCGATAGAGCAGGCTGTGCTCATGTCGGACACCAAACAGCAGAGTGAAATTCGCGCTGGATTGCTCTGCTAGAGCCTGGCGCACCAATCCGCGCATGGGGGCAATGCCGGTACCGGTGGCCACAAAAAGGGCATCGCGCTGGGGGTTTCGCAGGGTAAACGTGCCTACAGGCCCCTTCATCGGAACCTGCTGCCCAGGCTGCATCTGGAAGAGTCTGGGGGAAAATCTTCCGTCCTTAACCAAGTTCAGGCACAGCTCAAAGCGGTTTCCGCTCGGCGTGGAGGCGATGGAATAGGCGCGCGTAATGGGTTTCCCGTCGAAATGCTCAGTGAACGAAACGAACTGCCCAGGCGAGAAGTGAAACGAGTCCACACCGTCAACAGCGAAGACAAAGTGGCGGATATCGGGAGCGATCTCACGGGTTTCCAAGAGCGTGGCCTGATGCTGCAAGTAGGGTATGCCTCCTACCCTATGGGATGAGGGAGGCAGCTCCTACGATTCGCCGGGACCCTTGAGGCCACCTCCCCAAAAAGATTGCTCACATCCGTCCCGCACGGTAGTCTGCAAAGGCTTGCTGGATTTCCTCGCGGGTATTCATCACAAAGGGTCCGTAGCGGGCAACAGGCTCATTGAGCGGCTTGCCACCAATCAGGAGCACCTGAGCGGCTGTGGCGCCGGTTTCCAAGTGCAGCGATGCGCCTTCCGTGAGGATGGCCAATTGGGAAGCTCGAACCAACTCTCCCCCTATAAGCGCTTCGCCCTCGCACACAAAAGCAAGCATGGCGTGCGAAGAGGGAACGGAAAGCTCCACGGATTCCTCGACCGCGAGATGGAGATCCCAATAGATGGGCATCGTGCGGCGTTGTGGTGTGGGTCCGCGCGTACCGAGAAGCTCACCGGCAAGAACGACTGCATTAGAACTTCTGCCAAAGGCCACTCTGGGCAGCGCCGCTGCCGGCAGATCCCAGTAAGCCGGGGGGAGGGGCTTTTCGTCCGCGGCGAGATTCAGCCAAAGCTGATAGCCCCATAACAAGCCCTCGGCCTGCTCCGGCATCTCGGAGTGAATCAGCCCGGAACCGGCAGTCATCCATTGCGCGCCGCCGGTTTCGAGCAAACCGGAATTTCCTTTATTGTCGTGATGCCTCATGCGGCCACGCAGCATGTAGGTGACGGTTTCAAAACCACGATGGGGATGGTCAGGGAAACCTCCCACGTAATCCGCCGCGCCATCCGTGCGGAATTCGTCGAATAGCAGGATGGGGTCCATATCCTCTACCTCGTGAGCGCCAATGTAGCGGCGTAGCTGAACGCCCGCGCCATCCGATGCTTTCATGCCTTCTAGGAGGCGGGCGATGATTCGGTTGGTGGATTGCACAACCTTATAGATGCGGCCACTGGGCCACTCGTCCCGAAAAGGTGCTGCCGTTCCCAGATTGAAAGGGCTTGGAAATCAGTACGCGGGCTTGATACCTTAGATCCAACTATGAAACGAATCCTCCTTACCGCACTTTTGTTGACGCTGGCCTCCGCCATGCTCTTTGCCCAGGGACCTGACGGGAAACTGCGCATCATTGCAATTGGCGCGCACCCCGACGACTGTGACATCAAGTTCGGCGGCACTGCCGCCATGTTTGCCAAACAAGGGCATCACGTGAAATTCCTCTCCGTAACCAATGGGGATGCCGGGCACCACGAGATCGGCGGCGGGCCGCTAGCCGTACGACGATTCAAAGAAACTCAGGAGTCCGCCCGCCGGCTGGGCATTGAGGAGTACGAAGTCCTGCCCAACCATGACGGGGAACTGATGCCCACGCTTGAAAACCGCAAGGAGATCATTCGCCGGATTCGCCGCTGGAACGCTGACATCGTAATTGCCCCCCGCACTAATGACTACCACCCGGACCACCGCTACACGGCGATGCTGGTTCAGGATGCCGCCTACATGGTGATTGTGCCGAACATCGCTTCCGACACTCCGGCACTGCAGAAGAATCCGGTGTTCCTTTACTTTTCGGACCACTTCCAGCGCCCGAACCCCTTCCGCCCGGATATCGCAGTAGCGATTGATGATGTTTGGGAACAGAAGGTGGACGCGCTTGATGCCCAGGATTCGCAGTTCTACGAGTGGCTGCCCTGGACCTCAGGGCGCTTGAACGAGGTGCCGAAGGACCCCAAGGCACGCCGTGCTTGGCTGGCCAAGACCCGCATGGGCAGCATTACCCCTGCAATGCGCGAAACTCTGGTGCGCCTGTACGGGAAGGAGAAGGCGGATAAGGTTCGTCACGCCGAGGCCTTCGAACTTTGCGAGTACGGCCGTCAACCCTCACCGGAAGAACTCAAGGCGATGTTCCCCTTCTTCAAGTAAGCGGGAGCAAAAAGTAAGGCCCAGCCTCTGGCAATCAGGCCCCTGTCCGCGCTTCATCGAAAAAGCGTCGGATGGGGGCCTCAAGTGCCTTGTTACAGACCACGCACGTTTCTGAATAGATGGTGGAGGCGCCTTCGAAATCGAAGTAGCAGCCGCCAGCTTCCTCAATCAGGATCTTGGAGGGAGCATAGTCCCACGGCTTTCCGGTGACGGAAAGAAACGCGTCCATCTGCCCGGCGACCACGTAGACGGGCTCAAGCCCCCCAAAGCAACGGATGGCCCAGAACCGGCTGAGGAAATCGGTGATGGAACCGGAAAAGTACTTCCCAGCCAAGTGATTGATTCCGTTCAGGCCAATCACCGCCCTTGAGAAACTATCCACGCTGGAGGCATTAAGCCGTCGGCCCTCTCCCGAAGCGCCGTGATGCCAAGCCCCATGCCCCTTGGCTGCGGAATAGAGGTTGCCGAGGACGGGGTGATTTGCCAATCCCACGACGATTTCTCCGTCGGCCTCCAGCGCCAGCAGGTTAGAGTAGCTGTGAATTCCCCGGGAGTAGTCCTTTGTGCCGTCGATAGGGTCAAGGATCCAGCGGCGTCCACTTGTGCCTTCCCGGCTGCTGCCTTCTTCCCCTAGAAATCCATCGTTGGGAAATGCTTCGGTGAGGCGTTCTACAAGAAAAGTTTCGGTGGCTTTGTCGGCCTCGGTGACGGGTGAGTCATCTTCCTTGATTTCGGTGAGGAAGCCCTTACGGCGGAAATCCAGAGAGATGTTGCCAGCTTCCAACAGGAGCTTCCGCGCGGTGTTCAGTTCGAGTTCCCAAGCCATCGGGATCATTGTAGCGCGGCGGCAGCAAGGAGACTGAAAATACGGGGTTTGCAGACCTGCTGCTCCGCTTCGCGCTGCGCCTTGCCCGGGGTTTGCGGGCGGTGATAGCATCCGAAGAATGCCGCGCCGCACTGTCTACACACTTCTGAAGGATGCCGCCGCCGAATTGGGCGACCGCCCCGCGCTCTACCAGCCGGTAACCAAGAGCGGCAACCGCAGCTATCAGACCTATTCCTGGAATCAGTTCAAGGAGATTGTGGAGGAAGGGGCTTGCGGCTTCCGGGCGCTCGGCTTGCAGCGCGGCGATGTGGTGGCTATTGCGGCGGATACTTGCGCCGATTTTTATCTGGTAGACATTTCCGTGATGACGGCAGGTTGTACGGCAGCGGCTGTGTACCTTAGCTATCCG
>CAZUAX010000096.1:0-13197 GCA_964618435.1 uncultured Solibacteraceae bacterium | reverse complement strand
CGCAGCGAACCCTGGTGTTTCTGCCAGCCGCCCATATTACGCAACGTCTCGCGGGGCAATTGTTGCCGATTCGTTGTGGAATGACCGTCTATTTCACCGACAGCCTCTTGCGATTGCCGCAGGACCTCCGGACCGTAAAGCCGCACTTCTTTGTGGCTCCGCCGAGGCTATGGGAGCGGATCTACACCAGCATCTGCACCGAGGTGAAGAAAAAGGGCGGGCTAGCTGAAAAGATCTTCTACTGGGCGCTGGGCGTGGGGCTAACGGCGCTGGATTGCCGCCTGGAGGGCAAGCCCGTGCCGGGCCACATCAAGCTCGCGCAGAAGTTGGCGGACAGGCTGGTTTACCAGAAAGTACGCGACCGCTTTGGCGGTGAAATGCGGCTTGCGGCTTCGGGCTCTGCGCCGTTGGGTCGCGATCTGGCGCGGTTCTATTTGGCCATCAACTTCCCGCTGATGGAGGGCTTCGGCCTTACCGAGGGAGGCATTACCGCGCTCAATCCGCTGGACAACCCGAAGCCGGGTACCATCGGCACCCTTCTCCCGGGTGCCCTGATGAAGGTGGCGGAAGACGGGGAACTCCTGGTAAGTGGACCCATGATTTTCTCTGGCTACTACAAGGATCCAGAAGCCACTTCCCGTGTGCTGATTGATGGCTGGGTACACACGGGTGACCTGGCCACGGTGGACGAGCAAGGGTATTTTTCCATCACCGGCCGAAAGAAAGACGTGATCGTGAGCTCGAATGGAAAGAAGGTTTACCCTTCGCGAATAGAGAGCTTTTTCAAGATGGAGCCACTGGTTAACCATGTGCTGCTGGTGGGTGATAAGTTGCCTTTCGTGACTGCGCTGTTCACCATTAACCAGCAGATCGCGGAAAACCTGCCGGGGATGGAGAGCTACAAGTGCAAGGAGTACGCTGAGATCGCTACCGCGCCTGCGGTCCACGCGGAGGTGCAGCGGGCGGTGAACCGGCTCAACAAGGAACTGGCGGATTTTGAGAAGATCCGGCGCTTCGTGATTCTGGACCGTGACTTCAGCGTGGAAGGCGGAGAACTGACGGCTACCATGAAGCTCCGGCGAGCACGGGTGATTGAGAAGTTTCGCACGGAAGTGAACAAGCTGTACGAAGGCAAGGAAGAAATACGGCTGTAGGCCTGGGAGTTCGAGGTGCTGGTCGGAGTGCCGGTGATACTCCCCGGAAGAGGGATCTGGCCGGTGATCTGGGCCGGTCTGGCTGGGCGCTTGCGGCGCATTCCTTGTGTTTGGTGACAAAACTCGCCCATTCGCGACACACTGGATAGAAGGGTATAGCGTTTTCGCCCATGCAGTCGACCGCAGAAAAAATCACGGTAGCAGTGCTTTTCGGAGGGCGCAGCGGAGAGCACGACGTGTCTCTCGTCTCCGCCCGAGGCGTGATGGAAGCACTGGACCCCGCACGCTTTACGCCAATTCCTTTTCCCATTGGGCCGGACGGCCGTTGGTTAGAGCGACAGATTGCTCCAGAGCCGGGGGCCAATCCTGGCATTGACGTGGTGTTTCCCGTCCTGCACGGTACCTTCGGCGAAGACGGCACCATGCAGGGTCTGCTGGAATTGGCAGATCTCCCTTACGTGGGTGCAGGGGTGCTGGCCAGCGCCCTCTGCATGGATAAGGTGGCTACGAAGCGCATGTGCGCCGCGTCCGGAATTCGAGTCGTGGAGTTTGTGGCAGCCCAGACTAGTCAGGATGCGAACGAACTGGCCTCCCGCGTGGAGTCCGCCTTTGAGTACCCCTGTTTCGTGAAGCCCGCAAATCTAGGCTCGTCAGTGGGGATCTCCAAAGTTCAAGACCGGCAGGAATTGCTGGCAGCCATCGCTACCGCTTTCCAGTTCGACACGTCCATCCTCATAGAGCGTGCCATCGAGGGGCAGGAACTGGAGTGCGCCGTGCTTGGGAACCAGGAAATCGCTGCTTCGATTGTCGGAGAGATTGTACCCGGCAAGGAGTTTTACGACTACGAAGACAAGTACCTTAATGGCAAAGCACAAACATTGATTCCAGCCCGCATCACGGACGCGGATCAGGACACAGTGCGGCAGCTGGCTATCCGGGCAGCAGAGTGCCTGGGCGTGGAGGGCATGGCGCGAGTGGACTTCTTCAGAGAAACCTCTACGGGCACCATCTACCTCAACGAAGTGAACACCATTCCCGGATTTACCCCCATCAGCATGTACAGCAAGATGTGGGAAGCGAGCGGAGTTCCGTATCGCGACTTGCTCACACGATTGCTCACTCTCGCCATGGAGCGCCACACGCGCCGGAGGAAGCTCCGATTCAGCCGCTAGCCATGCGTTCGCTCATCCTTGCTGCCGCCTTGTCGTCGCTCTGCGTCATGGCTCCCGCGCAGGAGTCCTTTGAGGACGTCTTGCGCACCTTCACCAAGGTCTATGCGGCCATGGAAGAGAATGCCGCAGACCCAGTGGAACCCAGCCAGGCAATCTACGACGGCGCGCTTAGCGGAGCCGTCCGCGCTTTGGACCCGTTTTCGGTATTCCTTACCGCGGACCGCATGGTGCAACTTCAGGAAATGCAAAGTTCCCGTGAGAAGGGATTCGGCAGTATCGTCTCCATTCTGCCGGGACGCATCATCGTGCTGCAGGTGTTGCCTGAAACGCCGATGGCCCGCGCGGGCATTGAGCCCGGCGACGAGTTCCTGGCGGTGAACAACTATATGATTTCTGCGCTCACGGATGAGCAGATCGTGGAACTCCTTAGCCAGTCTCGCCAAGGGCAGGTTGCGGTTGTGGTCCGGCGCGCCGATAGTCCCCGTCCTCTGCAATTCACGCTGGTGCCCCAGGAGATGGACTCCCGCAGCGTCGACAAGTCCTTTCTGCTGACGGAAGGGATCGCGTATGTCCACATCAAGGCGTTTGAGGGTGAAACCGCCAAGCAGTTTCGCGATGCAGTGGAAAAGCTGGGAGGCGACAGCCTGCGCGGACTGGTGTTGGATATGCGTGACAACCCCGGAGGTGTGATCGATTCCGCCCTCGACCTGAGTTCGTTTCTGCTGGATCCGGGTGCGGTAATTCTGCATGCCCGGGGCCGTGCACAGGCTCCCGTCACCGAACGGGTTCCCGCAGCCGCCAAGCCATACCGCTTTCCCGTCGTGATCCTGATGAATGAGAAGACAGCGAGTGCGGCGGAAATCGTCGCCGGTGCCCTGCGGGATCACAAGCGCGCGCGCTTGCTGGGGCAGCGTAGCTATGGAAAGGGTCTCGTGCAGCGCGTATTTCCGTTATCGGAGGGTAACGGCTTGGCGCTTACCACCTCGTATTACTTCACTCCCGATGGGGAAAGCATCCAGCGCCCCCTGAAAAATAGCCAAGTGCGTAGGCAGGACGACGAGGCCAATGATTCGATGGACCAGGAACCACCTGTGGCGCTGACGGGACAGGGCGGAATTGCGCCCGATGAAACTATAGAACCTGCTGCCACCAATCCGCTGCGCTATGCTCTGGAGGGCAGCGGCGCCTTTGCCAGCTTCGCCACAGAGTATCTGCGCAACGACCGCAAGATCGACGAGCACTTTCAGGTGGACGGCATGGTGCTGGACGAATTCCAGTTCTTCCTTTCGCAGAGGAACTTCCGGCCACCGCTTTCAATGTGGATAGCGAATTCTGATTACATTCGCATCCGTTTGATGGCTGAGATCCTGAATCAGAGCCTCGGGGTGGAATACGGTGAGCGCGTGGAAGCAGAGCTTGACCCAGGTATCCAGAGGGCGCTGGAGCTACTCACAGCGAAGTGAACGCGCAGAATCATGGTTTCGCCGGGTCGGGCATAGGCACCATTGGTACAAAGATTACGGGAATCGAGGTGGTGCGCGTCACCTTGCCATCGTGCGCTTTGTCGATAATCATCAACTGCTGTGCCTGCGGCGAATCTCCCTCTGGGGCAACCAAGCGTCCTCCAGGCGCAACCTGAGCAATCAGGGCCTCCGGAATTGCAGGTGGGGCGGCGGTAATGATGACGCGGTCAAACGGGGCCTCTTCGGGCCACCCAAGATATCCGTCACCATGTCGCACCCGAACCCGGCCATAGCCATTTGCTGTTAAGTCGCGTCGTGCACGTAATGCCAGTTCCTCCACGATCTCGATGGAGTACACCGTTTTCGCCAACTCAGCAAGAATCGCTGCCTGATAGCCTGAACCGGTTCCGATCTCCAGTACCTTATGCCATGGCTTTACGTCGAGCAGTTCCGTCATCAGGGCGACGATGTAGGGCTGCGAGATGGTGGCGCCAAAGCCGATGGGCAGGGCCTGGTCTCGATACGCATAGGGCTTGATGGAATCCGGCACAAACTGGTGTCGCGGTACCTTGCGCATCGCTTCCAGCACTTCCCGCTTCTTGATACCCTGCATTTGGAGTTGGGCGCGCACCATCTCCAGGCGTAGATCACGGAACTGGGCGGTGTCTGCTACGGGGCTTGGGGCGCTACTCATGGGCAGCTCCAGCGGATGCCTTGGGTCGGTTGTCCTTGCATCGTGTCTTCACTGTTTCGCAAGAGCCAGCCAGAGTCAACGGGTTGTGAGGCGGTGGGTGGTGCTCAAGACCAATCGAGATACGCCGAAATGCCTTGAATGAAAGGATTCGCATGAAACTGGTAAGCATCGGGGAGATACTCTGGGATGTATTTCCCGAGGGCGAGTTCATTGGAGGCGCTCCTTTCAACCTGGCGGCCCACGCTGCCCGGTTGGGAAACGAGAGCTATCTGCTGAGCGCCGTGGGGGAAGACAGCTACGGGAGACGCGCTCTGGCTGAAATGCAACGATTAGGCGTAAAGAAGGACCTTATGGTGGTTTCACGTCGCAATCCCACAGGGATCGTGAGCGTCTCTCGAGCCGGTGCGGAGGAAGCCAGCTACACGATCCTGCGCCCGGCAGCATACGACGATGTTACCGCCAGCGCTGCCCTTCTTCAGAAGGTGAGCCAGATTGCGCCTCAGTGGCTCTGCTTTGGCACCCTGTTTGCACACCCAGCCAGCGGTCTCGATACCCTGCGACAGGTGCTGGAATCCTCTCCAGGTCGGCGCTTCTACGATGTGAACCTGCGCGATGGCCACTATCATTGGGACACCGTCGAGACGCTTCTTCATACCGCAAATGTGGTGAAGCTGAATGAGCATGAACTGGGTTGGGTGGCGCGCAAGTCCGGCTACCAGGGACAGCAGTTTCCGCTGCTGACTGAGAATCTTTCCAAGGAATACGCGATTGAGACCATCTGCGTAACCCGGGGCGGGAGGGGCTGCTCTGTCTACCACCGGGGCGAGACCGTGGAGGTTGAGGGTGAGAGTGTCACCGTAGTAAGTACGGTTGGTGCTGGAGATTCCTTTAGCGCGATGCTGCTGCACGGCATTTCCAGCGGTTGGAGCATGGCGCAGTGCGCACGGAAGGCTAACCAGTTGGGGGCCTTTGTGGCATCGCATCAGGGCGCTATACCGGAATACGACGCCGCCAAGTTACTGGCCGCTTAGGAGTAGCCTAAGCGTGGGGAAATGTCGGCTGATTGCGCACGTTTTCTGCCTGCCAGAGATGTCGCCGGTCATGTGCCAAAATCACCAGAAAGGCTTCTGTAAGCGAGAGCTTCAGCAGTGACATCACCGGGCTTGCAAAGCGAATCGAGGACATATCCACCCTGGATGCATCCCGCGCAAACTCAAGAAGTTCCTCCCGGGTTCGAGTGAACTCCGCGATTACCTTGGCGGGTTCAATCTCAGCAGGCGGTAGCAGTGCGCCCGGAGCCTTCACCTTCATTCTGTAGGGTGGCTCCAGAATCCCCGCGAACTTGCTGGCAATGAAGCCTACGCGGAAAGACGACGGTGCCAGCGGCGCATTCTGTCGTTCCCGTTCGAAGGTTACGCGCATGGGGCGACGATAAGAAGCCAGGGTGGCGTTGAGGTGATGTAAGCACTCGATAATCGACCAGGAACCCGGCGAGGGCCGCCACAGCAGTTGCGCGTCACTCAATCCATCAATCAGCCTTCGGACCCGAGCCAGTCCCTCGAGCGACTGTACCTCAATCTGTTGGATCGTAACTCGCTTACCCATGCAATTCTCCCGAGGCAGCCTTTCCTGGCGCTTACCTTGCCTACTCGTACTTGCGGAAACTGCCAAATGTTGGATCACAAGAAATGCCTTTGGATTTAGGAAGAGCGCGGGGTGCTTGATCTAACAGGCCAGAAACCCCTATATTGGCAAAGAAACAGCGAAGCGAATGCGGGATATCCGAAAAGAACTCGACAGCTTGCGGGAGAAACTGCGGCGGATGGAGCAGCGATCCGCTGTCGCTCCGGCGAAGCCCTTGCTTGCGAGAACTGTGGAGGCTGCCAAGGAGATCCTCCCCTGGGAGAGCAGCACCACAGAGGACGCGTTCGAGGCCAGCCTGGAGACTCGCAGAAACGACTCTGCCCACGATCGTCAGAGCCCTGCAGCAGATGGAATCTGGGGTGGGGTTTCCGCCCAGGTTTCCGGGACAATGGCAATCGAAGCATGCGTTGCGGGCTCCATTGTGGAGACATCGTTTGGAAAACACTTCGAGTGTGAGGCCTTCTACCCCTTTTCCATGCTTCACGGCAATTTTGCCTTATCAGGACTGGATGGCTTGCCGGACAACCTGCTCAATGCCCTATGTCCAGAGCACGGAGGTTCTCCCAATGCGTGTTGGGCCTTTCTGGATACGGAGACCATCGGCCTTGCTGGCGGAGCAGGCAGCTTTGCGTTTCTCATCGGCCTCGGATTTCTGGAGCCCAATGGTTTCCGGGTCCGCCAGTACTTTTTGCGGGAGCCTGGCGAAGAGCCCAGCGTCCTCAGTCGCCTAGCTGGCGATTTGGAGCGTTTCCGGACCCTGGTTACCTATAATGGACGGACCTTCGATGCTCCATTGCTAGAAACTCGCTACCGCATGGCGAGGATGCGGGTGCCGTTCGCGGAGATGCCACACCTCGACCTGCTATTCGCCTGCCGTCGCCTATGGAAACTGAGGTTTGAGAGCTGTAAACTTACTAATCTGGAAAGCGAGGTGCTGGGCTACGAACGAGTGGGAGATGTTCCCGGTTTTCTAATTCCATCTTTATATACCAATTACTTACGCACAGGAGATGCGGGCAGTCTGGCGGCCGTCTTCACCCACAACGCTCTGGATATCTTGAGCCTTGCATGCCTTACTAGTCTGGTTGCTGCAGTATTTGAGAATCCGGAAAAGGCTAGGCCCCGGCATCCCGCGGAGTGCCTCGGGCTGGGTCGCTGGTTGCTGCAGCTTGGACGACGCGAGGAAGCCATTCGTTTTCTTTGGCGCGCCGCTGACAGTGTGATTCCAGAAGACCTTCTGGCCGCAACACTTTGGGAGATTGCGGTGGCGGAGAGACAGTTGGGGCGGTTTGCAGATTCTCGGCGTCCACTGGAGCAGTTACTTGGCTTCCGGAACCGGTTTCAGGCCAAGGCACTGGAAGCCCTGTCCATCCTCTATGAGCGGCGGATCCCAAACCTGGCAAGGGCTTTGGCCTACGCCCGGCGCCTCGAAGAGCAGAATCCCGGGGAAGCTACTGCCGCCCGGGTAGAACGCCTGGTGAAGAAACTTCGTGCGCAGCCAGGACAGCGGCTCCTGGGGACCCACCCTGGGGAGTAACTCCCCGGATCCTAAGCCTTGGTCAAGACACTCGTGAAGCAAATGCTTACGGACTTTTTGCTGCTCCAGGACGGGAACCCGGTTTCACTACTGGGATTCCTTTGTCGCAAAGCGGACACACTTCCGGGGGGTAGGATTCCACGTCGAGCTGCCACAGTGCACCCCGTGGCGCGCCAACATCGGCGGTGCCACCGCTTCGGTCCACGATGGACCCGGCTGCAAGTACTTGCGCCCCAGCGGATTGTGCGACATCTATCACTTCGCGGGTACTGCCGCCAGTGGTGATGACGTCCTCGACTACATAGACTTTCTGGCCTTGCTGTAACATGAAGCCCCGTCGTAAAGTCATCACTCTTTCGGCGTCTCTCTCAGTGAAGAGAAATGGCACGCCAAGTGCACGTGCAACCTCGTGGCCGATGATAACGCCACCTAAGGCGGGAGATATCACGAGGTCCGGACGGGCGCCGGAGATATCCTCCAACACTTTGGCAAGGGCTTTGCCCAGTAGTTCGGCGCGGGCCGGATGGCTCAAGACGAGCGCGCACTGCAAGTAATTCGGGCTATGGAGGCCGCTTGTGAGCAAAAAATGTCCACTCAAGAAGGCTCCAGCCTGCTCAAATAGACTTTGGATGTCTTGCGCTTGTTCAGTCACCAGTGGGTAGCATAACACTGGTGGCAACCATCAATTTTGGGACTTGCGGCCAAGTTTGCCGAATTTCACGGGAACACACTGCTTGGTGGACCGTAGTAGAGGTTTGGTTGTGAATTTCATTGCTGGTGGGCGCGATTGTGCTCCCAGTGAGAGGCGTTCGCTGGTAGGCGGCGCAATTGTGCACAGAGGAACAGCATTCATGAAAACGACGCGTCAGTTGCTTGCGCTCATTTGCGTGGCCCTTACTTTGGCCCCGCTGAGCGCTTTGTCTCAAAGTTACGGTTACATGCAGAACAAGGACCGGAACTGGGTTGTCCGGAACTACGTGCCTACTCAACTGGCGCCAGTAAGTTTTGCGAATTCATCGCGGCTCGAAACCTTGCTCAGAGCGGGAAACCTTTACCTGAGTCTGCAGGATGCCATTGCAATCGCACTCGAAAATAACCTCGATATTGAACTCCAGCGTTACGGCCCTCAACAGGCCGAGGCGAACCTCCTGCGTACGAAGGCAGGTGGATTGCTGCGTGGTGTGAGCACTTCTGTGCAGGCCGGCCCGAACTCTGCAGTACAGCAGTCCACCGGCGGACTCTCAACCGGCGTTGGTGGAGCGACTGGAGGACCCGGCGGCGGTGACCTGGGGACCACTGCCGGCGGTACGGTGATCACCCAAACCGGTGCCACCATCATCAACCTCGATCCCGTAGTGAGTGCAGGCTTCCAGGTGAATCACCTGTCCCGTCCACAGGCAAATACGGTTGGAACGGGAACCACGGGCCTGGTAATCGACACGCGATCGCTCTTTACGAATATCCAGCAGGGCTTTGTCAGCGGCACCACCGTCAGCTTGGGTTACAGCCAGAGTTTTACTGAGAACAACAACATTCGAAGCGACTTGAACCCGATTAGCCAGGGAAACCTGAGCCTCACGGTTACTCAGCGGTTGCTTCAGGGCTTCGGCATCGCGGTGAACAACCGAAACATTCGCATTGCTTCGAACAACCGTAAGATTGCGGACCTCACGTTTAAGCAGCAGGTGATTACTACGGTTTCGAACATCATCGGACTCTACTGGGATCTGGTCTCGATCAACGCGGATTATGCAGTGAAGAAGCAATCGGTGGAGTTGGCGCGAAAGCTGTTTGAAGACAACCAAAAGCAGGTGGAGATTGGTACGCTGGCACCCATTGAAGTCGTTCGAGCCGAGGCGGAGCTTGCCCGAACAGAGCAGGAAATGACGGTGAGCGAGACCCAACTACTCCAACAGGAGACCATCATCAAGAACGTGCTGAGCCGAAGCGGTATCAGTTCCGAGACGATGAAGGCGGCGCGCATTGTGCCAACCGACGCGATTCGCATCCCAACGCTGGCAACTAACCTAGACTTAGACGAGCTTTATGAGCAGGCCTTGTCGAGCCGTCCGGAAATCGAACAGACGAAGATTAACATTCAGAACTCTAAGATTGGTATCGCGGGCAACAAGAGCCAATTGCTACCCTCTCTGGATCTGCAGCTGAGCTTGCAGAACAATGGATTGGCCGGATCGCCGAACGCTCTGATTCCCCCAACCTTTCCGTCCTTCCCAGATCCTTTCGTCCTCGGTGGGCGCGGGGAAGTGCTGCAACAGATATTCCGTCGCAATTTTCCCGACTACGGCATTGGCTTTCAGTTGAACGTGCCCATCCGCAACCGGGCCGCGCGGGCCGACATGATCATTGAGGAAATCAGCCTCCGCCAGCAGGAGATTCGCGAAAGGCAGCAGCTGAATACGTTGCGTGTGAGCGTACAGAACGCCATCACGGCGGTGAAGCAGGCCGAAGCTGCAGTGCGCAGCGCCCAGAAGGCCCGCGAACTGCAGGCGCAAACGCTCGACGCCGAGCAGAAGAAGTTTGCCCTTGGAGCCACCACTATCTTCTTCGTCATCCAGTCGCAGCGGGACCTGGCACAGGCGCGGTCTGCTGAAGTGTCTGCACTTGGCACTTATGCGAAGGCCAAAAATAACCTCGACCAGGTAATTGGCCGTACCCTTGAAGCCAACGCCATCAGTGTGGATGAGGCCAAGAGTGGACAGGTAGCGCGCGATTCGCAGATTCCGCTTGAGTACCTGCAGCAGAACCGGAACTAACCCGGATTTTCAAAACGAACTGAGGGGCCAGTGCGCCAAGGGGCGGGCTGGCCCCTCTGTTTTTCGATAAGTCAGGGTTGAGATCAAGGATGGATCTCTGCCGGGTTGCTATCCCCAGTCAGAGCATGCCCTCAACCGAAATGTACTTCCACTAGGGGACGTGTGACGTCAGAGAAAGCCGTGCATCCGCAAACTACCAAATAACCCTACAGCCTTCCAAAAGCACCTGCGCGTGGAAGCCCTTACCGTGGCGAAACCAGCCCGCAGCGCACAGCGAAGAGCGTGAGTTCGGCCGTCCCGCGGATGCCCAGAGTGTCCATGAGACGTGCGCGGTGTACCGCTACCGTGTTTACACTAAGGCCAAGCTGCGCAGCGATTTCCTTATTCGCTTTGCCGCTGGCGAGCAGTTGCAGTACCTGCCTCTCCCGGGGGGTAAGCGTGCGCAGCTTGTCTTGCTCCGGAGTGGAATCGGCAGTGATCATCTCGGGAAAGACCAGTTCCCCGCGTGCCACGCGGAGGATGGTGTCCTCCAGATCAAGCTCGGCGGCGGACTTCAGCACGTAACCAGAGGCCCCAGCTTGCCGCGCGGTTCGCGCGAAGGCGGGGTCCGCATGCATGCTTACAATCAAGACCCTTACGCTGGGGAAGCGGCGCTTGAGTTCCCGCGTGGCGTCGAGGCCATCCATCTCGGGCATGGTGACGTCCAGGACGGCGACGTCGGGTGGGTTGCTCTCGGCCACTTCGAGGGCTTCGCGACCGGTGGATGCTTCGCCGATAACCACGATGGCGTCGGAATCCTCAAGCAAACGACGAAAGCCCCTGCGAACCAGGGCATGATCATCGGCAAGCAGCACTCGTACGGCCTCAGGCATCCTCGTCCTCAAGACCCAGTGGGATCCGCAGGCGCACCATCGCGCCAGCGCTGGTGTTTTGAAGACAGAACTCGCCGCCGAGCAAGGCAGTGCGCTCACGCATGGCAATTACCCCCAGTCCTCCGGCCCCAATGGCCGTGGGATGGCTCTTGGACCCTTCCCAGATAACCCCATCCCGGCTCTGCAATTTGGGGCGAAAGCCAACGCCGTCGTCCTCCACTTCCAGGAACAGGCAACCTTCGTTCAGGCTCACGCGCAGCCAAACCTGCACCGCTTTGCTGTGGTGGGCAACGTTACTCAGCGCCTCCTGCACAATCCGGTAGACATGGATGGCGTGCTCCTCCGGCACCAGTTCCAGCAAGGAAACCTCATCGGTATGGACAGGGATGCCGCTTTGCCGCTCAAATCCTGCCAGGTAGCGCTCGACTGCGCCGGGCAATCCATGAGTTTCAATCAGTGCGGGATGCAGCATCTGGCTGAGGTCGCGGACACGTTCGAGCGCCTCCCGGGTAGCGCCACGCGTTTCCTCAATCTGCTCGCGAAGTGACTCGCTATCCGCCAGTTGCGGGCTGCGCGCAAGGCGTTGGAGAGTTGCATTCACGGCAGTGAGAATCTGGCCAAAGTCGTCATGCAGTTCGCGCGAGACACTGCGCAGAATGCCCTCCTGCATGCCGATCATTGCCTGGGCAAGTCCTCCGCGTTCAGTCGAAAGCGCTTCCAGTTGGCGCTGGGTGCGCAGGTTATAGCGCAGGGCGGCAATTGCAAACGCAATCATCACTAGTGCCATGATGCCGACGAAAACCAAGAGGGTTTCTTCGGCGCGTCGATACGAAACCAGTGTATTTTCGATGCCACGCTCCTCGGCCTCGTTGTTCTGCACAAGAAGTCGCGAGATCAAGGTACCCAAGGCGCTGCGCTGCCGGTCAACGCCCTCCCGCAACAGGTTGTGCGCGGCGGTGGCATTGCCTTCTTCGGCGTGACGAATCGCAAGATGAAAGGCCTCGCGGAGTTCGTCGGAATGTTGCTCTAGCAGGTCCTGCTGCGCTTCCAGCCGCTCGACCGGTGAAAATTCGCGCTCCTGGCGCAGGGCGTCTGTAAGGTCCAGCAGTAACCGGTCTACCTGCGGCCGGTAGGCGGGGATGGGATAGGCGCCGCCAGCTTCCCGCATGTCGCGTGCGGCAAGGGCTAAGCTGTTGAGCGTGTTTTGGATCCGCAAGAGTTGCAGCGTGCTACGCCGGTTACGGTCGATGACGTGGAGCTGCTGGTCACGCAATTGGCCAATCTGCCAGAGCGCAAACAGCACAAAACTGCCCAGCATGGCCAGAGCCAGCAGGAAGACGGCCGTAAGACGTGTAGTGGGCGCGCGAAACAACGGTGCCTCGGGTAATGGTTATCCTATCGCGGGTGGATGCAAGATGGGAGCCGCGGAGCGCATTGTGTTTCCAGGATTGGGCGCAAGCGAGGCTCACAAAAGAGGCGGCATCGTGGGGTAGCGCACTGTGCGGAGGGGGTGCGCTGGCCTTGTTCTGGACTTCAGGCGCGATGTTGGCCACGTGTGCACAAAGAAACCGGCCTGCCGGAAGCGTTGTGCTTCCGGCAGGCCGGTGAAGGTGAACTCAGCTAGACGGTGGGTTACCAGTAGGCTTTGAAGCCCAACTGGACCTGACGCGGATAGCCGTTGCCAATCCAGGCCTGGCTCGGGAACAGGGTTCCAAAGTTCGGGTCGTTCGGATTGGTGTTGAAGTTGGAGTCGCGACCAAAGAAGTAGTAATTGGTCAGGTTGAACGCTTCGGCGCGGAACTGGAAGCGGAGCCGTTCGTTTACCTGGAAGTTCTTGTTGACGGAAGCATCCATGTTGAACAGCATTTGCTTGCGGATCTGGCCGCT
>CAZUAX010000095.1:11368-17405 GCA_964618435.1 uncultured Solibacteraceae bacterium | reverse complement strand
GAAGGCCTCAAAGCCCGCCCCTAACCCGGCGGGCTTTGCTGCGTCTGGTGCCTCGCCAGGCTGCTCAGGACAAACTGGATTCCATGCAACAGCCGCTAACCCATCCCCTACATCAGAGCAATAACAAAACAACCCGCCCCAGTCTCGGTGACCGGGGCGGGCCTTGTCTATCGTCGCTCTAGTATAGTTGCTGACGTCTAAGACAGCTCAGCGTGCTCCTCGTATTCCACAGGTGCACTATCCAAGGCTGCTAGCGCCTTTAGCGCTGAACTCATGCTGCCCAACTCTTCCTCTTCCCGTTGCTCATCCCGCTCTTCTCGCAGCCTGGCTTGCTCAGGGTCAATAATGGCAAGGATCTCGTCTGCGTACTTCCGCGAGTAATACATCACCATTCCGATGCTGCAGCCTTCGAAGGCGACGGTGGTGAGTACGGCACGGTTGCCTACCGCCACGACACTTACCCAGCCTTCCACTCCCTTGAAGCAGATCTCTTCCAGGGGGCCACAATCGGCTACCTCGCTCACCTTGCGCCCGATGCCGAGCACCGACGCGCTTAGCGCTGCCAGCGATTCGGCATGTTCATCAAGATTTCGGTGCAAAATGGCTACGCCGTCTGCTGTTGCCAGAAGACAGCCACGGATGCCGCGAGTGGCAATAGACAATTCCTCTAGCGGCACTTGGATTCGTTGATGGATGGCTGCTTCCATGGCTGAATTGTACTCCTAAACGAGACTAAATGATTCCTCAGAAACCAATAAATTTGATTTCGGGGTGACATACTCAAAGAGCAGCCTCAGTGACTCCATACAGCTTGAAGTGTCTCTGGCATCAATGCTTACAACACATTCCGGCGGAACATTCAAGTAAGCCCCTACTTCTTGAAAGTCCCAAACTTCACCGATATCCGCGCGCGTTAAGCCTATGACTACTGGTACGTTGATCCGTTCGCGAATAAAACGAAGCATCCGTTTGGCCTCAATGAAGCAGGCAGGACGATCGGACGCAACCAGAAGCACCAAACCCTGGGCGCCGTCGCAGGTTACCTCCCACATGAAATCGAATCTCTCCTGTCCCGGGACGCCAAAGAGCAAAATACGCAGGTCGTCGACATTTCGTGTGCCAAAGTCGATTCCGACCGTTGTTGCGAGTTTGCCGATTTCCTCGCTCGCCATCACGTCGGTGTCAACAAAAGGCGTATCGGACAAAGTGCGGACAAACGTAGATTTGCCAGCACCTACCGGGCCGGCCACGAGGATTTTTGCCACATAACTTTGCATCGACATGAGAGCTCGCTCCTAACTGGGAGTAAAACCTTTGCCAAGGGGGCCACAGCCTTGGCTTGTCTTAAGCAGTTCTGCTCGGGACAGTTCCACTTTGGCGGATCCGTGATGTGTGCCGCTAGGCGAAGATAAGATGAAGGCATTGCAGTACAGTCCTAGGTTTGCCATCTGAAGCTTATCGACAAGTTTGTAACTGATTGCAAATAGGATTCTTCAATGGAGCTAGTACTATGCACATGGACTAGCGTCGAAAACGAACCCTGTCGATGGGAGTGTGTTCTCCGCTGCTGATAGTACTAGTCTGCGAGGGAAAGTATGGCAGTACTTTGCAATGCGCACCACCCTATGACGGTAGCCACGCGGCGTGTAGCGTCGACTGAAGAACCGTTCCCGACTCGATGGTTTGGATTTCGGACAGGCTCTAGGCTGTGGTGGGGTACACTCGAAGAATTCGCCGATTCCTCCGTGGATCTGGCCACCGAAATCCTTGATTGTGAGTTTCCATGCGATTGCTTCTTGACGCACACCTGGACCTTGCGTGGAACGCAATGTCTTTTGATCGTGACCAGACACTGGAAGTCAGCACGCTTCGCGAGCAAGAGACTGGAATGACCGGCGCCTGCCGTGCCAATTGCACCACGAGCTTAGTGGAGATGCGACGGGCTGGAGTGGGCATTTGCCTGGCAACGCTGCTGGCTCGTGCGAGACCCTCCATTGAACAGCAGGGTTCCTATGCGGAATCAACCATTGGCAGCAGGCAGCGGGGCAGTGTGATTCTGCGAGAGGACCTCGACCATGCGAATCAGACCATCTGCTGCGCTGCCGCACAGGGCCAATTGGCCTATTACCGCATGCTGGAATACGATGGTGAGCTGCGCTTGCTACGGACCGCGCAAGACCTAAGCGAGTCGGCAGCCGACTGCAAGCAGTGGATCGGGGAAGGGAAAGCCAAGGGCGAATCGGCCCCACCCATCGGAATCATCCTTTCGATGGAAGGGGCGGACCCTATCCGTTCCGTGCAGGAGACGCCGAAGTGGTTCGAAAACGGCTTGCGAACCGCATGCCTGGCCCACTACGGACCCAGTGCGTACGCAATGGGAACGGGCGGCGATGGGCCGTTGACGCCCACGGGTGTGGAACTGGTGAAGGAGTTTGACCGATTGGGCATTCTACTGGATCTGGTACACACCGGCGACACGGCAATTGAACAGGCTCTCTCGCTATACACACGGCCAGTTTTCGTGAGCCACGGCAACTGTCGTGCGCTCGTTCCTCACGACAGGCAGCTGAGCGACGACCAGATCCGGCAAATCGCCGCTCGCGATGGTGTGATTGGCGTGGTACTGGATGCCTGGATGACGATAAAGGACTTCCGGCGGGGCAACTCTCGCCAGGAGAACCCAACGCTAGAACATCTGGCGCTTCACGTGGACCACATCTGCCAGCTGACGGGCACGAGCAGGCATGTGGGCATCGGGAGCGACCTGGATGGAGGGTTCGGCAATGAGCAGACCCCCGTTGAAGTAACTTCGATTGCCGATCTGCAGCATTTCGGAGATATCCTGAGCCGCCGCGGC
Organism: uncultured Solibacteraceae bacterium; assembly: GCA_964618435.1. Lineage (GTDB taxonomy): Bacteria > Acidobacteriota > Terriglobia > Bryobacterales > Bryobacteraceae > JACTMJ01. The sequence goes on along the minus strand of CAZUAX010000095.1, from coordinate 14,548 downwards.
TATGGGGACGACACCATCGACGCCATTTTTCATGGCAACTTTCTGCGATTTTTCCTGGAGAACCTTCCGGGCGGACACAAAGGCAGGACGTCATGACGCAGCCCGAACGAAATGACAACTTTCGTCGTACCAGACGCGAGGCGGGGGTGGCTGTCGTTGCCTGGCTGGTGGCCTTCGCCTGGACAGTGAGCGTGTCATGGTGGCTGGGACAGGAGTCACCACCGCCCATGGTTCTTGGACTACCACGCTGGGTGCTGTTTGGAGTTGCCCTGCCCTGGGTGGCCTGTTTCGTCTTCAACTGCTGGTACACCCTGGTTTATCAACGCGAGCCCTCCCTCTAAGCCATGCCGGAACGAAACTTGTCGATCTCGCTGGCCTTCGCGGCCTACATTGTGATCACCTTCGTGGTTGCCGGTCTGGCGCACCGGAAGGCCAGGGGAAAGGGCTTCCTGGATGAGTTCTTTGTGGCTGGCCGCGGTTTAGGGCCATGGGTGCTGGCCCTCACGTGGGTAGCAACGATGGCCAGCGGGGGAACGTTTGTGGGGGCGCCAGCGCTCGGCTGGCAAAATGGATGGACCGTGCACCTCTGGGTGGCAGGGTACATGACGCTCACCTTTACCGGAATGGGTATCCTGGGCCGAAGAATCGCATTTTTGGGGCGGGCGACAGGTGCGCTGACGATGCTCGACTTGCTACGCGACCGCTTTGAGAGCCGCGCGCTGTCCACCGTGCTAGCCGTGGTGACGTTGCTGCTGTATGTTGCGTATCTGGTGGCGCAGTATGTAGCGGGTGCCCGGGTAATGGAAGTCGCACTAGGGCTGCCCTATTGGGCGGGATTGTTGATCGTCTCAGTGACGGTGACCGTCTACACCGCCTTTGGAGGGTTTCGCGCTGTGGCTTGGACGGACGCGTTCCAGGCCATTGTGATGCTGCTGGGCATTCTGCTGACCATCGCGTTCGCCCTGCAAAAAATCGGCTCCCTGGAAGCCGTGAGCAGCTTTCTGGAGGCGCAGAACCCGGAGTTGCTCCGGCCCCCGGGGCCAGACAACTTTCTACCCTTGTCCCAAGCCTTTTCTTTCTTTGTCATCTGGCCCCTTGCGGTGCTGGGCCAGCCGGCGTTGATGAGTAGGTTTCTTTCAACTGGGGATGGGCAAGCTGTCTCAAGAGCTACCTTTATCAACGGAGTGTATGTGGTGCTGCTTTACCCCGCCATCATGACGCTGGGCATTCTGGGCCGCGTGCTGGTGCCGAACATTGCGGTGCCGGACCAGGCGATACCGGCAACGATTGTCGCTGTAGTGCCGGCATGGCTGGCTGGTGTGGTGCTGGCTGCTCCGTTTGCAGCCATCATGTCCACCATTAGTTCGTTCCTGCTGGTAACCGGCAGCGCGATTGTGCGGGACCTCTACCACCGCAATCTGAAGCACGGCCTCAGTGATCGCAAGGCGCAGGTGATTTCGCAGGTCACGACCGTTGTGATTGGCGGATTGGCCCTTGCGATTGCGTTTAACCCGCCTACTTATCTGCAGTACATTGTGATCTTCTCGGCGACGGGGCTGGCGTCGGCTTACGTGGCACCCACCGTGCTGGGCGTATTCTGGCCCCGGGCTACGAAGGCGGGTGCGTTCGCAGCGGTGGCAGGTGGCCTTGGCAGCTTCGCAGTGCAGTACGGACTTTACGGAACCCGGAGCTGGCTGGGGCTTGACCCGTTCGTTTGGAGCCTATCCCTCAGCTTCCTTTGTGGCATCTTGGTATCGTTGGCAACCACGCCACAGCGTGATGCCATCCGGCAGGCTTGGTTCGGCGAAGCGTAAACTGAAGCCGTAACTTATTCGATGCATCCGGCATAATTGACGCAAACCGAACGTGCATTCCTGCAGTGCGGGAGACTTCATGTGGAAGCGTGCTTTTCTTGGCATCGCGCTTGCGCTTGCGCTTGCTGCGCTGTGGCTAGTAGCAGCATTCCGACGGGACATGAATGTCGCTTATGAGCGGATTGCGGGGCGAACTGCTGTTCTTCCGTCACGCCACGGGGACATCGAATACCTTCAGGGAGGCACTGGGCCAGACGTCCTGGTAATTCATGGTGGCGGGGGTGGCTGGGACCAGGGGCAACTGCTGGCCCAAACCGTTTTGGGCGATAGGTTTCACTGGGTAGCGCCCTCCCGTTTCGGTTATCTGGGGTCCACGCTGCTGGAGGGTGCTACCTGGGACGATCAGGCTCATGCCTACGCAACATTGTTGGATCATTTGAAGATCCGCAGGGCTGCCGTTGTTGCGATGTCTCAGGGAGGGCCTTCGGCTCTGCTGTTTGCGGTGTTGCATCCCACAAGGGTAAGTTCCCTGAGCTGTCTGAGCTGCGGTGTGGCCCCTGCGGCATCCAACGATCAAGAAGCCGCAAATCGTAAGGGTGATTGGTTGAAGAGGATTTTCCAATTCGACCTCCCTTATTGGGCGTTCACGCGATTCTTTCGGACGCAGTTCCTGAGCTTGATGGGTGTGAACCCGGATGTTATCAATGCCCTTCAGGCCGAGCAGTTTGGAATAGCGGACGAATTCGTGGACCGAATGAACCCCGCATCCCTGCGCTCGGCGGGCGCTGCTTTCGATAACCGGGCAACGCTTCCTGGACAGCGGATCGACACCATCAAAGCGCCGACGCTCATCGTCCACGCCACGGATGACACCCTGCAGTTGTATCGAAACGCAGAGTTTGCTGTCTCACGGATTGAAGGGGCTCGATTGCTGAGTTTTGAGCGAGGCGGCCATCTGGTGGTGGTGGTTGAGCAGAAACGAGTGCGGCGCGTGGTCCAGGAGCATGTGCTGCAAAACCAGGAATGATTGTCGCTCACACCGTGTAGACCCTCTGGCGATGCTACGATTTAGGGTGTGATGAAGATTGGTCTTGTTGGTCTCGGCTTCATGGGTAGTACCCATCTGAAAGCATTTAATAAGATTGAAGGCGTGGAACTGGTGGCCGTCTCTGACCCGAAGGAGGAGATCCTGCAAGGGGACCTCTCGGGCATCCAGGGCAACCTGGGCGGACCTGGTGAGAAGTATGACTTCTCTGGCATTGGCCGCTACCAGGATTGGCGCGACCTGCTAAAAGACGAGAATGTGGAAGCGGTGGATTTCTGTACGCCCACGTTCTTTCATGTGGACAACGTCGTGGAAGCGCTT
>CAZUAX010000095.1:0-11268 GCA_964618435.1 uncultured Solibacteraceae bacterium | reverse complement strand
CCTGACAACCTAAATGTCATGATTCAGGGTGGCTGGTATCACCCCAAGGCCTTCCCGTTCTCGATGGAGTACAACGTGGTGTGTGACGAAGCCACCTTCGAATTTTCCTCGGCGGGCAAAGAGCCCACTCGTTATGGAGTGGACGGTAGCGAGGCACCATTGACCCTTGCTGAGACTGACGGCTATGAAGCCGAAATCGCGTATTTTGTGGAATGCGCTTCCCAAGGGAAGAGCCCAGACTTCTGTCCGCCAGAGGAATCAGCGGCAGGGGTGAAACTGGCCGAGCGCCTGAAGGAAGCGCGGCGTAAGAACGGAGAACGAATCGCATGAGAGCAGTGAAAGAGTTTGAACTAGGCGCCATGTTTTGGGCGGCCGGAGAGCCCCGCGAGACGCTGCAAGCACTGAAGAAAGCCGGGGTCACCTGCGGTCAGCTTGGCTTTGAAGGAAGTGTGCCGCTGACTGCGGAATTTGCGGCGGCATGGAAAGAGGCGCTGGAGGCGGAGGACTTTCCTATCGTTACGTGCTTCGCGGCGTACACCGGAGAGGATTACGCGGACATCCCCACCGTAGAGGATACAGTAGGCCTGCTGCCGGAGCGTTTTCGTGCGGAACGTTTGACGCGTACCCGCCAGGTGAGTGACATGGCCGCGATGCTGGGCGTGAAGGCGATCGGTTTGCACGTGGGGTGCGTTCCGGAGGATGTGAATCATCCGGATTACATTGCGGTGCGCGAGATTACGCGTGACGTAGCGGACTACGCAGCCACCCACGGACAGATCTTCTCACTGGAAACCGGCCAGGAATCAGCCACTGCACTTCGTGCGTTCATCACGGATGTGGGCCGTTCGAATTTGCGGGTGAATTTTGACCCGGCGAACATGATCCTTTACGGCTCGGGCGATCCGATCGAGGCTCTGGATGTACTGGGCGATCTGGTGGTGACGGTGCATGCAAAGGATGGCCTTTGGCCAGCCGGTGGGCCGGGTAGCCTGGGGGTTGAGAAGGTTTTGGGTACGGGCGACGTTGGGATGCGACGCTTTGTGCACAAGCTGCGGGAGATTGGCTATCGTGGTCCCTTGTGCATTGAACGTGAGGGAGTTACCTGGGAGCAGAAGCTAGTCGACATTGAAACTGGTGTAGCGGAACTTCGCGACGCGCTGGCTGCTGTTTAGCCGAAGTTCGACGCTGAGAAACCAAAAAGCGGCGGGTGTCCCGGATGGGAGCCCGCCGCATATTTGTTTGCGGTTGACGATTGCTCGATCAGCCCGCCTGATTCTTTTGGCCTTCGTTCTTTCAGGCCCCAGCCTGATTTTTCGTCTCCCAAGGCTTGGGCGCATGGGCAGTATCGCGCTCTTCCACGCGGTCGTAATTGTGGCGCGCGGAGACGGTTCCTAGCGAGAGGTTATACAGGCTGGTAAGGCCCAGTGTTTCCCGGAGGTCTTCCTGGAAAGCATGGAGGGCCTTTAGCTGGGGAGCCTGAGCAGCTACCTTCTTGCCGCTGCTGGTTTCCAGTGTCATCTGGAAGCCGCGCGACACCAGCACTGCAATTTCGTCTCCCAGCAGAACACCGGTATCACCAATTCGCGGTGCGGGCTCTTCTGCGGTGCCCGGCCGCACTTCGGCTGCACAATAGCCTCGTTCGGCTCGGACGCCGTCACTCAGCTTTTGTACACGAAATCCAGCCTTCTCCAATTTTTCAAGGTGATCTTCGAAATTCAACACCTTGGCTTTCACTCGCCGAAAGAACATGCCGCCGTACCTCTCCGTTGGATGCTTCTCTATGAGGATCGCAGATTCGCCACCCGTGTGACACGTAAGGCGATAGAACGCACTGCCATTATTCGTTTCCGTCAGTTTCCGGCGCCTGGGATGCCTCCCCAGAAATACCCGGGGCGATGCTTCACCCACTTGGGATCATAACCATCCACCACCACTCGGATCTCATGGTAGCCACCTTCGTCGCGCGTGCTAGGGGTGTAGCTGAGGATGTACTGCGAATGCAATTCCTCACCGAGCGCCGAAAGCGCTTCCTCCAGGCCGCGCAGTGTGGCGAAGTTGAATTCACGGCCTCCAGTGGCGGCGACGAGAGCCTCTTGCGGGTTCTTCCAGAAGATTCCCTTGACCCCTCGATATAGTTCCTCAAGCAGTGGGACGAACTGAGCGCTGCCGCCCTGTCCACCGGTAATCTGGGCAACCGTGGTGGGAGTGTTCACGGTTCCGGGGTATAGTCCACGGGCTTCTGGCGGAATCGGCTCCGGGCGGGGAGGTTGGGGCCGGGAGGTAAATTGCTTCAAGACCTGCGTGATATTCACGGCATACACCTGCACGTTATGCAGTTCTGCGTAGTTCACCACTTCCCTGGTGCTGAGTTCGCTGCCGGAATCGCGGGTCTCGGCGATCAGCAGCATCACCCGGCGTCGATTCCCAGGGCGCTGACGCAACATGTTGATGGCGGTCATAGCGGCATCGTTGAGTGCCGCTGTGGAACTGCCGATCTTGATGTCCTCAATCCCCTTCTTCAGCTTTTCGTAGTCGTTGGTGAATTCGCACTTCACCTGTTTGCGGTGGTCAAATGCCAACACTGCCGCTTCGCCCTGTTCCCCGATAATGAGACTTTGAATGAGTGCGGGAGTCTTCTTGACGCGCTCCACTGCACCTTCAGCGCGACTATTGGCCTGCACCACCATCACCAGGGAAACCGGCAGATAGTCCGCATCCACGCGGATATCCTGCAGACGGCCCATGTCAAAAAGGCGGAACTGTTGAGATCGAATGCCACCCACCGGAGTTCCGCTTGGTCCGCGAACCGTTACCGGCACCACGATGTTCACGACATCCTGCACGATGCGGTACGGATCGTCTTGCGGAGCAGGGCTCGCCGATGTTGAGGCGGCGGCAGGACGCGGAGGTGCCTGCACTCCCAATTGCGCAGATGCCGTCGTCGCTAATAATAGGGCGAGTCCGGCTGTGCATGCACCCCAGCCTAGAACTGATTTCCTCATGGTGAATCCCTCACTCCGGAGATGGACGAAGAGCCTGTTCCGTTTCCGTAGTCTTTATTCTACTATCCACTCCGCCAATCTCCGGCGGATTGAGGCAATCTGAGGGTAGAGTTCGGGGTTTGGGCGATGAATGGGCGCGTGTGGCAACTGAATTCTGCCAGAGTGCATCCCAATCGCATGCCAACTGGCGGCAGCTCCTGTTCCTTGGCGCTGCGATTTCACTTTTTGTGAGCCGCCAGAACCACAGCAGGCTGGGGCAGATGCGCGCAAAACCCGGAAAGGTGGCACAATATATGGTAGGCCCTTGATTGGAGCCACTTCATGCAGTGCATTTCTCGCTTTACTTTGCTCTCAACCGGAGTTAGGCTAAATACAACTCCCCCCGAGACGGCTCTTTGAAGGCCGTTCTGCTAACTCTTTCTCCGAGGTCGCGTTTTGCTCCAACTCAAACGGGTGGAAATACAAGGATTCAAGTCATTTGCTGACCGGACAGAACTGCGCTTTGACGGAAGTGGCATCGCCGGTGTTGTGGGTCCGAATGGCTGTGGTAAGTCGAATGTGGCGGACGCCATCAGCTGGGTGCTGGGCGAGCAGTCCGCCAAAAGCCTTCGCGGCGCCCGCATGCAGGATGTGATCTTTGCTGGAACCCGCGAACGCAAGCCGCTGGGCATGGCCCAAGTAACGATCACGCTCGTGGACCCCGATTACCAGGCGGAGACCGCCGGAAACGGTCACGCCAACGGGCACAGCAACGGCCACGCCAATGGCCACACTAACGGGCATAGCAATGGCCATGCCAACGGCCACACTAACGGGCATACCAACGGACACAGCAATGGCCACACGAATGGGCATGCAAATGGCCACGCCTTGGCGGAGCCCGCGGTGGAAGAGGAAATCGTCGGCGCTCCCAGCGAAGATGCGCAGGTTGCCAGCCATGCGAATGGCGGCTCTGCAGGACAGATTCCGCCCATTGAGGAATTGCGCCCCTACCGCCGACCGCGTTTTGCCGAAATCACGGTGACGCGCCGCATTTACCGTTCCGGCGAGAGCGAATACCTGATCAACGGCAAAATGGCCCGGCTGCGGGATATCCAGGACATCTTCATGGGTACCGGGTTGGGGCCGGAGAGCTACGCGATCATCGAACAGGGTCGGATTGGCCAGATTCTGAGTTCCAAGCCCCAGGACCGTCGCGCGGTGATTGAAGAAGCGGCGGGCATCACCCGCTTCAAGAACCGTCGTCGCCTTGCCGAGGCGCGATTGCAGGGTGCGCGTCACAACCTGGAACGCGTCTTCGACATCCTAGAGGAAGTCGCCCGGCAAATGAATTCTTTGAAGCGTCAGGCGGCCAAAGCCAAGCGTTACGAAGAACTGCATGGCGAGATGATTCGCACGCTGAAGACGAGCTTGCGGGGCAAGTTTGTGGTGCAGGAGCGGGAGGCTGCGCGTGTGGCGCTGGAGCTTGGCACTGCGGCGCGTGAAGTGGAAAGCCTGCAGGCGCAACTGACCAAGGCAGAGGAAACCTTCCGCGGAACCCAGGCCGAAACCGAGCAGCTTACAGCAAAGCTTACCGAGGCACGTGAGCGGCTTTCCCAAGTAACTATGGAACTCGACCGCAGCCGGGGACGCATGCAACACCAAGCAACCCAGGCCGACACGCTGGTAGCACGGATTGCGTCTGCCAGCGACGAGCAGGTGGCTCTTGGGACGCAAATTCAGCAACTCGAAGTGGAAAAGGAAAACTTCCAGAAGGCGATTGCCAGCTTCGAAAAACAGTTGCAGGAGGCACGCCAGAATTTTGGTGTGAAGGATCAGCAGCGACAGGAACTGGGCCGCAAGCTTCAGGAACGGGAACGATTTGTGGAGAATGCCCGCCAGCAGAGTGTGCGCCTGCTGGGTGAGGCGAATCAACTGCGCAACCAACTTGCCCAAGTGGAAGAGTATCTGGCTGGCTTGGAACGCCAGAAGACCCGCCACCAGCAAGAGGAACAATCGGCGATAGGCGAAGCTGCCAAGCTCGAGGAGCAGCGCAAGGATTTCGACCAACGCTTTCGTGCGCAGCAGCAGGAATTGTCTGGATTGGTGGAACGGCGCAAGCAAACTGAGCAACAGGTGAGCGAAGGGCGTCAACGGGTGCAGCAGGCACGGCAGGCGCTCGACGCGATGAGGCAGGAATACTCCCGAGTGCGCGCGAGGAAAGATTCCTTGGGCGACCTGATTGCCCATCGCAGCTACTCCACCGAAAGCGTACAGAGGCTGTTCAAGGCAGTGGAGAAGGGAAGGGCCAATGGCCTGAAGCCCCTGGGCGTACTGGCCGACTTCCTGGAAGTGGAACCAGCCTACGAGAAGGCCGTAGAAGAATTCCTGCACGACGAGCTGGAATACGTGCTGGTGGAAAGCTGGGAGGAAGGACACAGTGGCGTTCACTTGATGCGCGGTGAGGGCGATGGCCGGGCCACCTTCCTTCTGCGCAATACAGCCGCTTCTCCCGACATGGGGCGGCCCTGCCCGGTGCCGGATTTGGGTGCCGAGCAAGGTGTGTTTGCGCGCCTGCTGGATGTGCTGGAAATTGGCGAAGGCGCAAAGCAGGCTGCGTTGCAGGTGGTGCCCCGAATTGGGCGCTGCTTCCTGGTGGAAGAAGCTACGGTGGCACAGGGCCTTGCCTTACGGTACCCGGACTGCTTTTTCCTGACACCCGATGGCCTGTGCTTTCAGGCCGGTTCCTTGAGCGGTGGCAAGAAAAGCGCGAGCGGTCCGCTGGTGTTGAAGCGCCAGTTGAAGGAACTGCAGACCAAGCTAAAGACGACGCAGGAGCAAGTGAACGAGCGCGAAGCAGAGCTTGGCCGGGCGGAGCAGCAGCTTGCCGGGAACCAGGAGGAACTGGAGCAGCTTCGCGCGCAGACGCAGAACAAAGAAAAGGAAGGAGTGGCTCTGGAAGCAGAGTCCCGCAAATTGGCGGAGGAACTGCGCCGGGCAAATAGTCGTCTGCAGGTTGCGCGCACGGAGATGGAGCGTCTGTTGCGGGACGCATCTGGTGCGCACACCCGTAAGGAAAACGCGCTTCAGCAATTGCAGACAAAGGATACTGCTCGCCAGGAACAGGAACAGGCGATGATGGCGGGACGCGCTGACATCGACGAACTGCGCAAGCAGGTTTCTCAACTGGGTGAGGAGCACTCCACGCTGCGAGTGGCGATGGCGGGTTTTGAAGAGCGTTTGCGGTCTGACCGTAGCGCGCTTGCAAGAGTTGAGAACCTGCTGCGCGACAACACGCGTAAGCGCAGTGAGCTTGCCCAGCGCATGGAAAACGAGCAGCGTGAGATGCTGCGTCTCCGCCACGACAATGCGGGTATTGAGAAACGGCTAAAGACGCTGGTGGAAGAGCAGCAGCACTTCCAGCAGTTGGTGAACACACTGAGCGCCAACGAGGAAAGCACGCGAACCGGGCTCCATACGCAGGACGCGGGCCTGCAGGCGTTGCGGCAGAATACCCAGGCTAGGCAGGAGTCGAAGACCAAGTTGGAACTCGATCTCGTGAAGCGGCAGGCAGAACTGCGCTTCCTGGATGAGACCTGCCAGAAGGAATTGGGTATTCCGGTGGCAGAGCTTGCAAGTGACGAGGAAGTGCTGCTTGACCAGGAAGCCCTGGAGGAGACGGAGAAGTTATACCTGGATCTGCGCCGAAAGATTGACCAACTAGGTGCGGTGAACCCCAACGCGCTCGAGGAATTTGATGAAGCGGAGCGGCGTCACCTGTTCCTGAGTGCGCAACGACAGGACTTGCTGGACTCCATCCGCGACACGGAGCGCGCCATCAAAGAAATCGACGAGGAAAGCCGTAAGCGGTTTACTGAAGCATTCCACCACATCAACGACAACTTCCGTAAGCTGTTCCAGACGCTGTTCGGTGGAGGAACCGGGGAGATGCGGCTGGCCGACGAAGAGAACGCGGCTGAGAGCGGCATCGAAATTGTGGCTTCGCCTCCCGGGAAGCGATTGCAGAATGTGCTGCTACTTTCCGGCGGCGAGAAGGCGCTTACCGCCATCGCCCTGCTGATGGCTATCTTCCGCTATCAGCCAAGCCCATTCTGCATTCTGGACGAAGTGGACGCTCCGCTGGATGAACCGAACATCGTGCGCTACGTCACGCTGATTAAGGAGATGTCCAAGCAGACGCAGTTCATCCTTATCACCCACGCCAAACGGACCATGGAAGCGTCGCAGACCTTGTATGGCGTAACCATGCAGGAAGCGGGGGTGTCCAAGGTAGTGAGTGTGAACTTCAATGGTTTGAACGTGCCTACGCTAGCGAACCCGCGCAGCGCACCTCAACTAACGATGTAAGCTCCCCAGTAGGATGGGCTTCCGCATGGCGCTCATCCTATTTTTCCGGAGCCGGTGACGACTCGCGCCGCCGGCTCCGTTCTTCCTTCAGAAAACGAATCCACTCATCCATACCGGCACCCGTCTTGGCGGAAACCTCAAAGACGCGCATCCCTGGCCGCACTTCACCCAGGTTACGGAGTGCTTCCTCACGGCGGAACTCGCAGGCTTCCGCAAGGTCGATTTTGGTGATCACTCCAACATCCGCAGAGTTGAAGATCACGGGATACTTCAGCGGTTTGTCCTCACCTTCGGTCACGGAAAGCAGACAGGCACGAAGGTCCTCTCCAAGGTCATAACTGGAAGGGCACACCAGATTGCCGACGTTTTCGATGAATAGGAAGGAAAGGCCGTCGAGATCCCAGCCGTCGAGCTGCTGACCGATCATTTCGGACTCCAGATGGCAGGTGCCATGGGTGTTGATTTGGCGGATGGGAGCGCCGCTGGCTGCCAGGCGTCGCGCGTCATTGTCGGTTTCAAGGTCACCCACGATGGCGGCAACACGACTTCCATCCTGCACCAGCGCGCGCAGCGTGCGTTCCAGCAACATCGTCTTGCCGGTCCCGGGGCTCGAGACAAGATTCACGGTGAAGATACCGGCTGCACGGAAGCGCTGGCGCAAGTCGGCCGCCAACAGATCGTTCTTCTTGAGGACTCCTTTTCGGATTTCTATGATGCGTGTGCTCATGGGGTCTCCTGGTGCGTGGAATCTTCGGGTGCTTCAATCTCAATGCTCACAATTTCAAGCTCACGCCCCTGCGACAGGTGCGTGGCGGGCGTCTGACAGACCGGACAGCGGAAGCTCTGAATGCCCGGCAGCGTGCGCGGACAGCCGCAGACAGGGCAGTCGATCATCGCTGGCAGCTCGGTGATCTCCAGGCGGGAACCTTCCAGGATAGTGCCCTGTGTTGCCACCTCATGGCAGAACTCCAATGCGCCTCGAACCACACCAGCCATCACTCCAATGCGCAGATGAATCGCGGTGACTCGCGTCGCACCCGAGTGTCGTGCGGTCTCTAGCGCCGCTTCCACCACATTCTGCATAATCGACAATTCGTGCATGCGCCAACCTGTAGGCAACATATCGCGTTCGCCGGGCAGAATGTTGGCACACTAGAGAAAGGCCGCACAAACGGCGTTGGAGAGAGGAAGTGGAGATGACCAAGTTACGCGCCGAATGGAAAAGCATTCCGGCGGGAAAATATCTGCAAGCAGGGGCGGTGGAGGAACCGGCACGTGCCGCGCTGATCCTGCTGCATGGGCGCGGAGGCAGCGCGGAGGATATTTTCAGCCTTGCTCAGGTGCTGAGGGCCGATGATGTCCTGTTTCTTGCCCCGGAAGCACCTGGCAACTCGTGGTATCCCTACTCATTTCTGGCGCCAATTACGCAGAATGAACCGTTGCTGAGCGCTGCTCTTGCGCATGTCGGCACAATGCTGGAGGTGGCAATGTCGTCCGTATCCACGGCCGATCGGGTGGTGCTGGCGGGCTTCTCGCAGGGCGCCTGTCTAGCGCTGGAGTTCGCGGTCCGACATCCCAGGGAATACGGCGGGGTGGTGGCTTTTAGCGGAGGGCTGATTGGTCCGCCCGCGACTAAGTGGAACGCCGAAGGCGGTTTTGGGTCTACGCCATTTTTCCTTGGTTGTAGCGATGTGGATCCGCATATCCCGCTCCCCCGCGTGCGCGAGAGCACCATTCATCTTCGGGGAATGGGTGCGGCTGTGACGGAACGAATCTATCCGGGGATGGGGCACACCATCAACGACGATGAGGTGAACGCGTTCCGCGCGATGATGGCTTCGGTAGGAGCCTAAGGCAAGCAACTGCCTAGCGACCATACAAAAACGGGGAGCCCGGAGGCTCCCCGTTGTGCTTTCGTCTTCCGTGCTGGAACTAGACGGCCTTGTCGACAGCCTTGTAGTTCTTCGCGTCGTAGTATTTCACCTTGCCTTCGCGGTAGCTCTGCACGGCGGTAGTGATTACGGCCTGTGCACAGGCAGCGGTTTCCACGGGCAGCGTAGGCTGCTGACGGGTGCGCATGCATGACAGGAAGTTATCGACGTGGGTTTCCATGGAGTCAAACTGCTCCACAGGAATGCGTACGGGCTCGGTGCCCCACTTGGTCTTGTATTCGTCTTTCACCACGCGCCGTTCCGGCTTCACGGTGATGTAATCCACACGGCCCTCAAAGCGGCCTTCCTCCACCATGATGAGCGTGCCTTCGTGGCCGCGGATCAGGCCGGGAATATGCTCCGAATTGGCCATGCTGCTGGTGAGCACCAGTGAGTGGCCATTCTTTGAGTTCGGACCAGGACCGTATTCGGCGATGAGGTGGAAGGTATCGGGAACTTCGCGTCCATCACGGAAAACATAGGTTCCACCCGCCGCCATCACGCGAGTGGGGAACTGAGGCTGGCCCCAGCAGATGTTCATGGGCGCCGCCACATGGAAGAACAGGTCAGTGGCAATGCCACCGGAGTAATCCCAATACTTCCGGAAGCGGAAGAAACGGTCGGCATTGAAGTCGCGCTTCGGTGCGGAACCCAGCCACATCTTCCAGTCAATATAGTCTTCGCCCTTGCCGTTTGGACCGGCTGCAGGGTCAATCGGCCAGTTCCATTCGCCTTCCACCGAGTTGCGGTGGTAGGAGCCCTGGCTCAGAATCATGTCGCCAATCATGCCATCGGCAATCGCCTTCTTAGCCTTGTGCCACTGGTCAGACGAAGTGGTCTGGGAGCCTACCTGCAAAATACGCTTGCTCTCACGCACGGTTTGCGTCAGCTGGCGCACTTCCTCAAGGGTGTGGCACATGGGCTTTTCAAGGTAGACATCCTTGCCGGAGTCCATTGCTTCCAGCGCCTGTTTGGCGTGCCAGTGGTCTGGCGTGGCGACGATTACAGCGTCAACGTCCTTACGGGCGATGATTTCGCGGTAGTCGAGGTAGCCGTCGCACTTGTGGAACTCTTTGTTGCGGTTGACGCGCTTCTGGTAAACGTCGGAGACCGCTACCACTTGGCAGCTATTCTTATCTGCACCCACTTTGGCAAAGGTGCGCCCGACATAAGAGCCGCGACCGCCCACGCCGATCACACCAACCTGGATACGGTCATTGGCCCCTATCACGCGGCCGGGGTTCAGTTTGTTGCTGTTCGCAAACGCCTTATTGGCGACGCCCACGGTTGCGCCCACGGCTGCGGCGCCGCGGACAAAATCTCGGCGGTTCAACGGAGATTCGCTCATATTGGTCCTTCTTTGAAAGTGGCTGTGGAATGATTTCCACCAAAATTATATCGCCCTTTTGTGGTAAGAGGACGAATCGGCCTTTATTTCCCGTCCTCGGTGTTGCTCTTGTTGGCTGCATCGGATGGATTCGTCAACCAGTCCCAGGTGCGAAGTGCGCGCGCAACTTCCGCCTTCGAATCCTCCGCGAGCAGGAAGCCTTCCTTTACCAGCTTTGCCGCTGCCTGTTCCGCTTGGGACTGGTAGTCTTCCCGGCTCTTGTAACGGCTATCAACGGGCTTCCGCGGGTCCCCCACAGATAGGGCTTGTTCCTTGGTCGCGGGGAAGGGAATGAAGCTGCCGACCATGCTCGAAAGCTCATGCGTGGGGCCGGAGTTGGCGCGGAAGGGGTTCCACCCCGTGAATGTGGCGAGGGGCGCAAGCAACTCTACCGTCTGGACACCAGCCATTTCGTTCCCGTCGGCATTCACCTGCGGCACCATCAGAGGGAATTCTTTCCCCATCACTGGGGGTTCATTGTCGATAAGGCCGTCGCGCCAGAACTTCGGGCCATAGTCCATGCGGTAGGCTTTCTGGATGCGCGTCACCAGCGGAGCGCTGGGGATGCGCGGCCAGCGCAGCCGTTCAGGCGCCACAAGGG
>CAZUAX010000094.1:15138-17548 GCA_964618435.1 uncultured Solibacteraceae bacterium | reverse complement strand
CTCACCAGAGTGAGGCCGCTAAGGAACAGCAGGAACATGATGCCCAGCAGATAGTTCGCCTTAGCCCCGCCGCCCGCGAACTCTTTCCAGACAAACACGCCCCACAGCGCGCTGATCATTGTTGCGCCCTGGCCCAACGCATAACTAATGGCCGGACCCACCTGCACCTCGGGTGGAGCGCTGGCAGCGACGAAATTGCTTACCCCGCCGATAGCCCATACTACCCCGCCAAGGACACCCCACAAATGGTAAACCTTGGGCGCACGAAAATACTGCTTTGGACCCACAGGATCGCCTTCAATTGGCAGGTTCATGAAATACACATTGAAGACAAAAGTAGAGCCCAAGACGCCGATTCCAAAGAAGAACGCAACCGTATAGGGACCCACGCCTCCGGCCTTGGATAGCTCCACGATGGGGTAAAAGAACCCCATCAGAATACCTGCAGCGGCACTGACAATGATGCCTTTCCAACCTGTCCGTACCCTGGTGGACTTCGCCTTTCCCTCCTGAATCTTCTGGATGGAACGAACCCGAGCCAGTTCCTGGTAGGCCAGCGAACATACCACAATGGCAGCACTCACCAGCGCCACGCCGCCAAAGAGAAAGCCTGCATTCCCCTGGGGATTTAGAAAATAGCTAAGGACCACCCCAAGCACAAAGGCAATGCCAATGCCCACCGGAAACGCGACAGCCATCCCCGCGATGGCGATGGCTGCCACCAGCAGCATATTGGCCAGATTGAAGACGACACCAGCAGCGAGCGCGAAGGCCATGTTGCGCTTGGGCGCTACGGACAAATCGTCTGTAAAGAGCAACCCGTCGAACCCGAACATGCCCAGCGTGAGCGCCGCCACCGTAGTGGTGAGTACCAATCCAAACGCATAATCGAAGCAAAAAAGCTCAAAGCGATACTCCCCAGCCAGCTTCTTGGTGTTGGCCCAGCTTCCCCAACAAATCATGGAGATAATCGCCAGTATCAGGGCTTGAATATAGGAATCGGGAAGGACCATTGTTGATGCCTTTACAGGATCCAAAAATCTAACAATCCATCGGCAAGCTTATCACGAGGTAGCGAAAACGAGACCCTATACCCTCTCGGAAGCGTACTGGAACCGGCTTCGTCTTCGCTATGTTGCGTTGTGAGGGTTTGCAGGGCAAACCCTTCTCTGCGTCAGGCAGTGACCTGCCTGTCGAGAAATCGCCAGGCCATCAAAACGCCGGCTATGGTTTTTGCGTCCGTGAAGCGGCCGGCGTCAATCCATTGTTCCAATTCCTGCCTGGCAAACCAGCGCACCCGGATGTCTTCGTCGCCTTCCGGAGCAGACTCACCCTGGCTAAGGCTGGTTGCCAGGTAGAGGTGCATGAGCTCAGAAACATAACCAGGGCTGGGATGAAGCCGCGCGATTCGCTTCCAGACGCGGGCACGCAACCCGGTTTCCTCGGCCAACTCACGGCGCGCGGCTTTCAGGGGGGTCTCCCCTTCATCGATGCGTCCGGCAGGCAATTCCCAGATGGATGCCCGCAGAGGAGCCCTCCACTGGGAAACCAGCAGCACCGCCCCGTCCTTATTCATGGGAACGACGACAGCAGAACCCTGGTGGGTGACCACCATGCGGCGAAACTGCTCACCGTAACGGTTCTGAACGGTAATGGCGTCCACGCCAAAGATAGGATTGCGAAGTTTAGTGGAGGTGGAGAGAACCTGCATCTCACCATTGTCACGCGTGATGATGCCACCGGGGACGAACGGGACGGTGCTTGCTCCGGTTCTTTACCGACGCCATAGCAGGCGGGGTCCCACGGTAGGAAGGCAGGATGGTGCCCGGAGCAGGACGATATACTAACAGGGCGGCCCCGCCCAGTACAGGGTCGTTCGCGGTGTCTATCTCTCAGGCCCGGAACTTTCGGCTGCTTAACAGACCAGAGACCGCGTTACGAAAGGAAACCGTCCCATGGACCGCTCTGAAACACTGAAGCTCAAATACCAATCTGTGATCAATTTCGCCAAACAGGCTGGGGTACGCCTGGCCAATGTACACGTGGAGAACGACAAACTGCTCATCCGCGGCGCAGCGCCCTCGGAGGAGGTAAAGAACAAGGTTTGGAACCACATCAAGCTGGTGGACGCAAGTTATTCAGACCTGGTCTGCGACCTCAGCATCGACACCAGTCTAGCTCCCGCCGCCCCGGAACCTAAAACCTACACGGTGGTGGCCGGAGACTCGCTCTGGAAGATCGCGGAGAAGCACTTTGGCAAAGGTAGCCTGTATCCGCAGATCATTGCCGCCAACCCAGGAAAGCTGAAGGATGAGAAGACTGTCATCCATCCTGGCGATGTGTTGGTGATTCCGGAAATCAACTAATCAACCGCTTGGCGGGAACGCACCAGCAGATGCGTTCCCGCCAT
>CAZUAX010000094.1:8243-15038 GCA_964618435.1 uncultured Solibacteraceae bacterium | reverse complement strand
TCAAAGGCGGGCACGCCGGCAAGGCCGGGAGTGGCATCCGCAAGAAAGGGAGCTCCGGATGCACGCGCGAGCTTCATGAGCCGATTCACGGCGCGCAAATCATCCGCATCCGCGCCAAAGCGATAAGCGCCTGCGACAACGCTCCACCCCTGGCCGTCCGCGCGTTTCCGTGGCTCCTCAATCAAGACCCTTGCAAGCAGAGACTGGGTGAGGTCGTCGTTGCCGAAGAGATCCTCCTGCAACTCCTGCCGGCTGATGTCGAGAATGGAGACCTTCAGGTCAGCACCAGTGTCGAGTGTACGAATCAACTGAAAGAGGGCACGCCATGCAGCTTCCACACGGCGAACTCCCGCGTGATGCAGCACGGCACGCATCTGGGCGCTGATGGCCTCGTCCATCTTGGCGAGCAAATCCTGCTGTTCCGCGCTGGGGCCGCTTACAAGGTAAGGTTGCACCGCGCGTCGGGCAATTTCAAGAACCGGATCTTTCGACGGGGCCAGAGACGGGGATTCGCTTGTAGGGGAAGCTTGTTCCATCATGGCATCCAACAGCCCACCGCCGGACACGAGGTCCCGGGCCTTGGCGGGAGCGGCAGTGGAGGAGGATGCTGGCTGGGCAGGTACTCCGTCATCGGCAAGGGCGCCAAGATCGCGCGCGGCAATTTTCCAGCGATCTGGATCATCAAGTTGCTCGCGCAGTCGCCGCATTTCCAGAAACAGTGGGTTCTTGTGGAAGATGGCTTCGGGACGAAAATCGTCGATGTCGGCGATCTTCAGCGGAAAGGGCTCATCGCCTTCAAAACGCAGCATCACGGTGGGGCGCATGGACGCGAGAACATCGTCGAAATTATCGCGGTCGACCGCAATTGGCCGGCGCTCGGCCAAAGGCCCGCGCGCAGCATTTTCCTTGCCGGAGAAGTCCGCCAGCAGCAGGATGCGGAAGACTCGCGAGTCATCAATCACATGTGCGGTGCGGCTTCCAGGCTCTACCTCGAAGTGCATTTCCGCCCGGTTTTCCCGTGTCGTTGTCATGTTGCTCCTCCCCACCTAACGATGACAGCCTGTTGTGCGCCAAGTCTACGGTGACCTCCCTGGCGAACCCAGACAGGCCAGAGCATGGTGCTCTGCGCACGTGCCACGCGTATCGTGTCTCGCGTACATTGTATGCGAGGCAGTGGCAGTCTCCATCTGCAAATGCGTGGAATCTGCGAAACTGGGAGCACGATGGCTTCCGAAGCGCCCCGAATTGACCCACAGCGTGTAGATTTGCGCCCAGGCGGCATGCCTGCGATTAGCGAGAGCTTCGTCGCACGCATCGATGTGCGGGACCCGGAAGTACTGGCCGAACTGCGCCGCTATCCCGAGGGAGCGCAACGCGACGAGTTCCTGCGCCTGGCGCTGCGAATCGGGGTGCTGTCGTTGAGGATGGCGGCCGGGAGCCTGGACCTGGACGCCATCAAGCGGGAATCCCAGAACCTCGTCAGCGGTTTGCGCCAGTTGCTGGAGGATCGCCAGAAGCAGATCAGCAGTTCGCTGACTCAAGTGCTTGGAGAGTATCTGGATCCATCGAAGGGCAAGCTGGACGTGCGCCTGGCCGCGCTCACAAAGCCCGGAGGCGAATTAGACTCCCTGCTGCGTTCTCAACTGGACGGTGACAGTTCCGCGCTGGCGCGAACGCTTACCACGCACGTTGGCGAGCAGTCCAAACTATTTCGGATGCTATCGCCGGAAGAAGCTGGAGGCTTGCGGGCGCAAGTGCAAGGTGTATTGGCGGAGGCGTTGGAAGCGCAGCGCAAGCAATTGCTGGCGCAGTTTTCGCTGGATGAGCCCAACTCTGCTTTGAAGCGGCTGGCGGATACGCTTCGGGAGGAGAACCGAAAGCTCGGAAGCGAGTTCTCGCTGGACAAGCCAGATTCCGCACTGTCTCGGATGACCAAGGCCCTCGAAGATACGCAGCGCAGCATTAGCCAGCGCTTGACGCTGGACGACCCGCAATCGCCGCTCTCGCTGCTGAGCCGTGAGTTGGAGACACGCATCGAAGAAATTCGCAAGCGCGCCGAGGAGTTTCAGAGCGAAGTAAAGCAAACGCTGCAGAGCCTGGACACCCGGCGCAAGGTGGAATCTCGATCGACGCTACAGGGTCTGGGCTTTGAGGAAGCCTTCGGGCGTGTCCTGGAGCCAATGGTAGCGGCATACGGAGACCTGTTCGAGGACTGCCGGGCAACCTCTGGCGCAATCTCCCGGAACAAGAAGGGGGATTACGTGGCGCGCCTTGCGGAGGACAGCGGCGCACCCGGAGCGGGCATCGTGTGGGAGGCAAAAAGCGCTGAGAATTACTCGCTGAAATCAAGCCGCGAAGAACTGGCGGAGGCACGCCGCAACCGGGAGTCGCAGATTGGCGTGTTTGTGTGGGAAGTCTCGCGGGCCATCAGCGGACTTAAGCCCTTGCAGCGCTTTGGCAACGACATTGTCTTGCTGTGGGACCCCGAAGACCCGGCCACGGACATCCGCATTGAGGCGGCCTATAGCATCGCCCGGGCTCTTGCCGTCCGGGCTGCGCGAAACGACGCGGAACGGGAAGTCACTGCCGAAGACCTCGACAAGGTGGTGAACGCCCTGGAACAGCGACTGGGCGCCTTCACGGAGATGCGAACCAAGACCTCTACCATCGCCAGCAATGCGGCAGCGGTCCTTAGCCTTACGGACAAGATGGAGACCTTGGTGCGTGAACAGATGGAACAGATTCGCGCCCTCTCTGCGACGATGCGACAAGGCGCATCCGGACAGCAGCAGACACTCTGACGCCACCTTACTTAATCTGACTCCGGGGGTTCCCCCTCACGCAAACGTCCATTAAAGGGATCCGGCATTCTGCCGATGAAAACCATACGGGGGTCTTATGCACTGCCCGAAAGGTAGCGGCTGTTTTCCCGACTACCTGGTGGTCACCCGACCGCGAGGAACGGAATGGAAGGTTGCCATGAATAAACCACAAACATCCGGTTTGCCTCTGGCAAGAAGTGGCTCTGCACAAGGCATCGCGAGCAATACTGTGTTGGACCGTCGTGTCCTGGAGGAACTGCGCCAGTATTCCGATGACAGCCAGGATCTGGTGGAAGAATTGGTCACACTGTTTTTGGCTGACTCTCCGCTGCAGTTGATGGCCCTGCAACAGGCCTTACGCGACGCGAATTGGGGGGAGGTTGAGCGGCGATCTCACCGGCTGAAAGGAAGTGCAGGCAGCATTGGCGCGGAGAGGCTAAGGGAACTGTGCCAAGAGATTGAAGAATATGCCCGCCGCGGAGAACTCGCAATGCCCGAGGAGGCGTCAACCGCAGTCAGTACGGAACTGGAAGCGCTGAAGCAGGAACTGAAGACCCTGCAGTCCTCACCTAACGGCTGATTATCCGCAACGAGGATGGTCAAGATACCATCAGGGTCCCGAACCTGGCACTGTCCAAACACAAGCTTGGTACGGATGAGAGGACTTGAACCTCCACTCCCTTTCGGGAACCAGAACCTAAATCTGGCGCGTCTGCCAATTTCGCCACATCCGCTCAGGAACGGAAACTGCGTTCCTGCTTCCATTACTCAGGATAACTCAGGAGAGCGCGACGCTTTCGGCCACGCCTCGCTATGATAGAAGGCCATGAGGAATCCCTGCTCCCCTCAATCGCTTTTAGCGGTAGTCTGTGCCGCGCTGTTGTTGACAACCAGCTGCGTGCGACAGCCCGGCAGCGACCTGATGACCGAGTCTGCCCTGCGGGATGAGGCGAAATACCGGCTTTCGCAGATCGAAGGAAGGCTATCCATCACCGGGCTCCGCCAGCCGGTAACTGTCATTCGCGATCGGTGGGGGGTGCCTCACATTTATGCGGATACCGTGGAGGACCTCTTTTTCGCACAGGGCTTCGTAGCTGCCCAGGATCGGCTGTACCAGATGGATATCTGGCGGCGAACTGGCCGAGGAGAGCTTTCGGCTGTGTTTGGTGAGGAATTCATTGAACGGGATCGCATTGCGCGGCTCACGCGATTCCGCGGCAATCTATCCGCTGAGTGGGAGAGCTACTCGCCTCAAACGAAGATGATTGCGGAGAGTTTCACGTCGGGCATCAATGCCTTGATTGAAGAGCAGCAGAGCGGACAGGGCGACCGTTTACCGATTGAATTCACTTTGCTTGGCTTTCGTCCGGGCCGCTGGCGCCCCGAAGATATTCTGTTGCGCACAGCTGGCCTCCAGATGACCTACAACGCCACCATGGAGATCGCACGGGCACGGCTGATTGCGGCGCTGGGAACAGAGGAGACCCAGCGCTGGATGCCGCCTGACCCACCTACGCCGCTAACCGTGCCTGAGGGTATAGACTTCGCTGGCCTGGACCAACGCGTGCTGCAGGTATACGGCGCTGTCACCGGAATTCCCACACTGGACACCACCGATGGGAGCAACAACTGGGTTGTTTCCGGCAAATTGAGCGCTACCGGAAAGCCGTTGATGGCCAGCGACCCTCACCGCAGCGTGGTGATGCCATCGCTGCGCTATGTTACCCATCTGGTGGGACCCGGCTGGAACGTGATTGGCGCCGGAGAGCCAGGGCTGCCGGGCGTGGCACTGGGCCACAACGAATCCATCGGATTTGGCTTCACGATCGCGGCCTACGATCAGGTGGACCTGTATGTAGAAACTGTGAACCATGGCAAACCCACGCAATACCTCTACCGCGGGGAATGGCTTCCCATGCGCATAGAGCGTGAACTGCTTGAGGTGAAGGGCTACGCGGCGCCTCTGAGCGTGGAATTGAAATTCACACGTCACGGACCGGTAATCTGGGAGGACCCAGAGCGAGACCGTGTGGTGGCCGTACGGTGGGCGGGAGCGGAACCAGGCACTGCCGGATATCTGGGCAGCCTGGCCATGGATTCGGTAGCCAACTGGGAGCAGTTTCTGGAAGCCGTCAAGCGATGGAAAATTCCTCCAGAGAACATCCTTTATGGCGATCGGGAGGGCAACATTGGATGGTTAGCGGCAGGGCTGGTGCCTCAGCGCCGAGGCTGGAACGGCTTGCTTCCGGTACCGGGAGAGAGTGGAAACTTCGAGTGGGACCACTTTCTGCCCACCGAGGAACTGCCCCAGGAATACAACCCGCAGCGCGGATTCATCGCGACAGCAAACCACAAAATTCTGCCAGAAAACTACCGTTACGAGGTTGGTTTCGATTGGTCAGCCCCTTACCGGTTCCAGCGCATCGACCAGGAACTGGCAGGTGGTGGCCCGTTCACGCTGGAGGACTTCAAGAAGCTCCAGCACGATGAGACCTCACTGCCAGGCGGCGTATGGCAACAAGTACTGCTGGCAAACGCTACGCCCGCGAACCGCGACGCCCAATTGGCGCGAGAAGAGATTCTGAAGTGGGACAGGGTGCTGGGCCGAAGTTCCGCGGGCGGTGCGGTGTATAGCCTCTTTCACCGTCACCTCCGCTACTTGTTTGTGAGCGAGGTGGTGCCGGAGGCTGCGCGTCCCGTTCTCGAGACACGGCTTGATCATCGTGTGCTGGTAGAGCGATTCAACGCACTGCCCGCAGCCCGGCGTAACGACCTGCTGGAGCGCGCCCTGGCCTACGCGTGGCAGTCAGCTTCCGCGCAGATGGGCGAGGACCCCTCGCGCTGGGGTTGGGGACGCCTGCACTTTGCGTTGTTCCGGCACCCCCTGGCCAACAGCGCGGCGCGCGCGGCGGCCTTCAACCTTGGCCCCGTACCAAGGGGTGGCGACGCCTTTACGGTGAATGCCACGGGCGGCAGCGGATTACAGCAAACCCACGGAGCCAGTTACCGGCAGATCCTGGATTTCGCTGACTGGGACCGCAGCGTATTTACCAGCACCCCGGGCCAATCAGGGCAGCCTGGCAGCCCCCACTATGGAAACCTGCTGGAGCTTTGGCAACAGTATGAATATGCTCCTCTGCTGTATTCGCGGCAGGAGATTGAAAAGCATGCCGCGCAGCGCCTGGTGCTAACGCCACACTGAAGTCTCTGTGCGTAGAAGGCGCAGCGACGCTTCGCGCGCGCCGTACAATGAAGGCTGGGCTATTCGGCATTGCGCACGAGGCCTAACGCAACGTGGATAAACACCAGAATCTAGATGCGGTGGAACGGCAGCGGGCAACCTTTGCCATGAACCTTTCTTTCGCTGTGGGCCTTGCGCTACTGGCGCTGAAGGTAACCGCATTCTGGATTACCGAATCCACTGCGATTTTCTCAGACGCCGCGGAGTCAGTAATTCACGTGGTTGCGGTGGGCTTTGCGGTGTACAGCCTGCGGCTGAGCTATCGCCCGCCAGACCGTAGATTTCCGTTTGGCTACGAGAAGATTTCCTTCTTTTCGGCGGGCGTGGAGGGTGGCCTGATCTGTCTGGCGGCACTGGCCATTCTGGGGGTAGCTGTACAGAGACTGGTTACCAAAGAACCAGTGGAAAACCTGAACACGGGTATGCTGCTAGTGCTGGTTGCCTCGCTGCTAACAGGCGTTCTGGGGTGGTACCTGATTCGGTTGGGCAAGATCCAACGCTCCCTTGTCCTGGAGGCAAACGGGCGTCACGTGGCCACTGACAGCCTCACCAGTTTTGGCGTGGTGGCGGGAGTGCTACTGGTGAAATTTACCGGTTGGCAGCCGCTGGACCCCTTGGTTGCGTTCGCGGTGGCGATCCATATCCTGCACTCGGGCATCCAGATGCTGCGGGCCTCACTGGGAGGCCTGATGGATTGGGTGGATCCAGAAACGGACCACGAGGTGCGGCGTG
>CAZUAX010000094.1:0-8143 GCA_964618435.1 uncultured Solibacteraceae bacterium | reverse complement strand
CTGGGAGGCCTGATGGATTGGGTGGATCCAGAAACGGACCACGAGGTGCGGCGTGCGCTCGATGCCATCACCACGGAACTGGGGGTGCAATACCACGCCTTGCGGATGCGCAATATGGGCCGCGGCGCCAATGTGGAATTGCACCTGCTACTGCCTTACCAGATGCCTTTAGGCGATGCACATCATCTGGCAACCACGGTGGAGGATCGGCTGGCGGCAGTCCTTCCGTATCCGGTACACTTCTCCACTCATATGGAAGCGGTGGAAGACCACGAGGAGGTACACCCCGCTGAGCTCACCCAACTGCCTCCGGGCTAGTATTTGAACGGTTTTCCGGGTTCCAATTCCAGCACGCCAATGCCCTTGCCTTCCAGGAGCTCCCTTAGCGCATCTGGCGTGCCGGTAAGCGGAGGGAACGTGCCGTAGTGCATGGGAATCACCTGGCTCACTCCCAGCAACTCAGCGGCAACCGCGGCCTCCCGCGGACCCATCGTATAGAGATCGCCAATTGGAAGAAACGCCAGCGAAGGGCTGTACAGGCGAGCGATCAGGCTCATGTCCCCGAAGAGTGCGGTATCCCCCGCGAAATAGACTGAGCGGCCATCAGGGAGATGAATCACGAAACCCGCGGCTTCACCGCCGTAAACCACCTTGTCACCATCCTGCATGCTGCTGCTATGAAAGGCATGCGTCATGGTAACCGTGACACTGCCAGCCTTCTGCGAACCGCCTTTATTCATGGGGCTTGCGGTCTCAATTCCTTTGGACTGCAGCCATAGGTAGATTTCGTAGTTGCAGATCACCGTGGCCCCATCGCGCTTGGCGAAGGTAATGGCATCACCGGTATGATCTCCATGCCCGTGGGAAAGCAAGATGGTGTCCACCGTGGGGATGTGGAAGTCCTTTGGGGCGGAGGGGTTCCCCTCCAGCCAGGGGTCCAGGAGAATCGTCTGGCCACCGACGAGTTGCAAAAGAAAAGTAGAATGACCGAGCCAGGTGATGTTCATAATGCCTCCTCCGGTCCGGCTTCCACTCGCCATGCGTCTACGCCAACTAATCGAAACGCGACCGGATACCGACGATTGTATCGTGGCTGTGCGGGGAAACTCACAGCGAGTGTCAAACGTGCCGTAACGAACGCCAAGGCGCTCTGATGCGATTCTAGGGGATCGCCCCCAAGACAAGGCCGCCACCCATATCCAACTGGCCCGGCATCTTTACGGGCGATATTCCCGTGATGGGAAACGCACCGTAGATGGCCTCCGCAACTGCAACCTCGGAAGTAGAAACAGAGCTGAATGGAACCAACACACCACTGGCCTTCGGAAAGTGCATACCTAAATAGGGGTTGGAAAAAGGTGCAACCACCATCCGCGCTGGGGAACGTTCGATGGCCTGAAGCAACTTGGCCTGCCGGGTGGGCAATGGAATTTCTTTAGTGCCGGCAGAGGCGATTGCGTGGAAAGATGCAACGACCACAGCTCGGCATGCCCCCACGTCGCGCTGCAACTGAGAGAAGGCGGCATCCGACATCTGCTCATCCACAAACCATACCTTTGCGCGCGGATCGAGCGACTGCATCCGGCTCGCAAAGGCGCGTCCGTCGGTAGTGAACCTGCTACGATTCAGCACCAGCGCGCATTGGTTGGCGCCAGGGCGAAAGGGCAGTGTCTGACGCTGGTTGCGCACCAGGGTGATGGCCTTGCGGGCCACCGTTTGGGCCAGTTGCCGATACTCCGGCGAAGGAATCACCTCCGCAATGGCCTCCAGGTCCACTAGCTTACGCTTGTGCAGTTGCAGTTTCGCCTTTAGCGACAGAACCCGCTTCGCACTTTCGTTGATACGAGCTTCCGTGATCCGCCCACTGCGCACAGCCGCCTCGATGGCATTGACTGAGGCTGCGGGGTCTGGAGGGATCATCAGTATGTCCGCGCCTGCTTCAAGAGCTCGCACGGAGGCCTCACCGGCAGGGTAGCGACTGGCCAGACCCCTCATATCGAGGCCGTCGGTTGTTACTAACCCAGTGAAGCCCATGTCTTCGCGCAGAAGTTCTGTCACAACTGCCTTTGCCACGGTGGCTGGTTGATCACCCGAACCTAAGGCGGGAATGCTCAGGTGGCCGGGCATCACGCTGTAAACACCGGCGGCAATCGCAGAGCGGAAAGGAACGAGGTCCGCAGCATCCAGTTCCTCGCGCGAACTGGAAATAGTAGGCAGACCCACATGGGAGTCCACATTGGTATCGCCGTGCCCCGGAAAATGCTTCACAGAGCCTGGAACGGGACAACGAGGGTTATCTTGAAGGCCGGCAAGGAAGGCGGCTACCTGCGCACCCACCTGCTGCGGATTCTCGCCGAAGCTACGCAGATGGATTACCGGGTTTTCCGGGTTGCGATTGAGGTCAGCGGAGGGCGCCAGCACCCAGTGCACACCGAGAGCCCTCGCCTCGCACGCAGTGGCTTCCCCAAAGCGCCTGGTGAGTTCAAGGTCGTTGGCCGCACCGAAGGCCATAGCGTGCGGAAATATGGTTACCCCATTCACTCTCATGGAAGCGCTGCGTTCGAAGTCGCCCGCCACCAGCAGGGGCAATGTGGCATAGCGCTGCATCCGGTTGAGAAAGGCAGCCATCTGATAGGGTTCCGCTCGCGTCACACTGCCATTGTTTACGCGGTTCAGAATGATGAGTCCGCCGACGCCCTCTGTTTCGACAAGCTTGCGGAGAGCCAATTCACTCTCGCTGCCCACAAACGGTGACTCTCCATAGAAGGGCACCACCAGGAGCTGGGAAATTCGCTGGCGAAGGCTCAGCGATTCCAGCCACAGGGAGACCGTTGCCTGTTCTTCCGAATTCAGTTCCGTAAAGCGCGGGGCGGTCTGAGATGCGGCGATCCCTGCCAGCAGGAGCAACGCGAACAGTTGCCCCAAACGTAGGCGAACGGGGTAGTGGATGAGGTTCGAGATAGAGAAACGCAACTTCCTATTGTAGCGGCAGGAAACGCTACGCACGAAGTTGGAGTACTTGAGCAATCGGATGACTCGGCGACGGATTGCCGTGAAAAAACACAGCAAAGCTAGCCGTGCTTCTTAGCCGGAGTGGGAGGACTCTGGATGGACATAGGACGCTTACGTGGCACGCGGCGGCGCAAGAGCTTATCCACTGCCTTCAGCAACTGTGGCACTTCGTCAAACTGCTTGGCCACCACGATATCCGGGCGACAGGATGCACAATCGGCTTCAATCTCCTGAAGAGGATCCGCAAGCAGAATGGTGGGCAGCGCCGTTTCGTGTGCGCACACGATATCGAGTAGCGCAAGCCCCTTGCCATGCTCGAGGTTAAAATCCACGATCACCAACGCCAATCCATCGTTCTCCACGTGGCTGAGAGCGTCCTTCGCTTTGCTCGCCAGAATGACATGATGCCCCTTTTCCTCCAGCACAGTCTTGCGGGCTTTGGCGCCCGCCTGATTGGCGGCGGCAAGCAAAATCTTGTGAGGAGTGATTGGGCGCTTCGGTCGAGTGGATTGCATGAGACTGTTGCACATTAGCAGACATAAAAAATCTGTGTCAACCGTCCTGTAACGCACTCATGCTGCGTGAGATTGAGTGCTTGACAAACGCAATTTCGAGGGGAAGACGCAAGAAGGCCCTGCTCAGCGCGAGCACGCAGAAGCAGGGCCTTTGTGAATCCGAGGGTGCTATTCCACAGGGCGCGGCGCGTTATAGCCACGTTTGGAGATGATGCTGTACTTGATGGGCTTGCCTTTCTCGTCCACCACGCGCAGAGGTTCGCCGGTTGCGGGGTTCACGAGTTGCACCTCAATGCGGCGGAAAGCCCCGTTGCGCTCCTGATTCGTAGGTTGGTAGATGAGGTTGTACTGATTGCGCATCGCCTGATGGATAGCACCAAAGATTGAAGGAAACTCGCCGTAAAAGCGTGGAAAGAAGCTTTGTCCACCGCTCTCCTTGGCGAATGTACGCATCTGGTTGTCGGCTTGCAGGAAGTCCATACGCTGAATGGAACCCATCATTCCACGGGAGTCCATCCACTCGCGGATCCACTGCATCAGCCCGATGGTGTACACGGGAATTCCAGCGTTTTGCACAATCTTGCGCGCTTCGCCAAAGTTCAGTTTGCTGAACGTATCCATACCGCTGGCAATGACGATAACCGCTTTCCGCCCCTCGATGCCCTCCATGCGCTCCAGCGTGAACTGAAGGGCGTCATAGAGGTTCGATTCGCTAAAGGCGGGGATCTGCAGGCGGCGCATTGCCTGCATGGCGTCACCGCGGTTGGTGGAAAAATCCGAGAGAATTTCGGGCCTTAAGTCGTAGGCAACAATCGCCAGATAATCCTCAGGCTGTAGTGTCTCAATGAAGCCCTGAGTGGCAACAAGTGTCTGGTACCAGGTTTCGCTCCAGAAGCGCTGGAAAGCGGCGCTAAACTCAACAACCAGACACACGGTCATGGGCGCCTGGCCTAACTCAAAGCCCGTAACCTTCTGGGGTACACCATCCTCGAGAATGCGGAAATTGCCCGGAGGGATATTGGGAATGAACCGACCCTTGTTGTCGAGCACAGCAATGGGAACGTCCACGGTAAGCACATCACTGCGAAACGTAGCGCCTTCCTCCACGATGTCTTCGTCAGGGTTTCGCTTGAACCGCGATTCAATCTTTTCTTCTTCTACCGGCGGTTTCGCCGCTTCCGCATCCGGACGGGGACGCGCGACGGTTCCTGTGCGGGGCTGGATGGGCCCTTGGCCCTGCGCCCAAAGAGATTGCACCATCGACAACGCAAACAGCAAGACGAAAAAGGAGACAATACGGCGGTTAAGCTTCATCTGCCAGACCTCGGAGGGAAGTTCTTCACACTCTATCAGATAAAAAGACGCACGCCGCGGTTGGAATGTTTCGATGTCGGGCGGAGCGCAACCCATAGGCCCAATCTGTTGTTGCCGCAACTCTTTCGCGCTATGAAGGGTATATAGGAGCACGGGTATAAATGGGATGTCCATGAGAACCACTTTCGATCGCCGTGAGTTTCTCTGCGCAGTTTCGGCACTTGCCGCAATACCGGCGGGTGCCCAGTTCAAGCGCGTTGAGGGGACGGCCCCAAAAACCGATGCGGCGGGAAACGCTACCTTTCGCATGGATGTGGATGTGGTGAACGTGCTGGCCACCGTGCGTGACAGCAAGGGTGCAGTGGTAAGTAGTCTCTCGCGTGAGGACTTCCAGGTGCTGGATGACGGGGCGGAACGGGAAATCCGCTACTTCGCACGCCAAGCCGACCAGCCGCTGACCATTGGGATTCTATTTGACACCAGCATGAGCCAGCGGAGGGTGCTGGAGTCTCAGCGGGATGCGGCATTTCAGTTTCTTGATCGCGTGCTGCGGCCAGAGCAGGATACGGCCTTTGTGATTCGCTTCGACGCCGATGTGGAACTGGTCCAAAACCTCACCGCTTCCAAGGATCTCTTGCGAAAAGCGATCTCGACACTGCGGACGCCAGAAAGAGACAGACCACGCCGAAACCTGCAAGCCTCACCAGAACCCAGCAACTATCAGATTCGCATCGGCCTTCCCGGCAGCAGACGAAACGGGCGTTTTCCTGGAGGCGGCATACCCTTACCACCGCGTGACGGGTCCTCTCGCAGGCCGCCTGCGGGGACGGGCACACTGCTCTTCGATGCGGTCTATTTGGCCGCGAATGAAGTGCTGCGCGAACAGCAGGGACGAAAGGCTATTCTGCTGCTGAGCGACGGCAACGACTACGGCAGCAAACTTGGCAGCAGTGCAGCCGTGGAAGAGGCCCAGCGGGCGGACTCGCTGATCTACAGCATTCTTTATGCCGACGAGACTCCAGCGCGAGCGGACGCCTTGCGCAAAAGGGGAGGCAACGCGCTTCGGGAGCTTTCAGGAGAGACCGGGGGCGCCATGTTTGAGGTGTCGGACAAGCACCCCGTCCATTGGGTATTCGGCCAGATTGAAGAAGAACTTCGGAACCAGTACAGTTTGGGCTTCACACCCGCTTTTGGCGCGGACGCGGAATTCCGCCCCATCGAAGTCCGCGTCCGAGACAAAAAGCTGAGCGTCAGGGCGCGCAAGGGCTACTATCCGAAGGCTCGCTAATCTGTAGCGCTGCCTAAACTGCAGCAAGACGCGTTTCCGCAAGCTCCGCAAAGTACTCCACGGCAATGGGGATGATTGCGTCGTTGAAGTCGTATTTCGTGGTGTGCACTCCCTGGCTGTGCGGAGACGAGGGGTCCGCCTCAGCCTGTCCCAAAGCGATGAAGCAGCCTGGGCGCTTCTCCAGGAAATGGCCAAAGTCCTCGCCGCCCATCACAGGCACAAAGGTCTTGAGATTCTCCTTGCCGAAGAGTCGCTCTACAGCGTCGCTGGCATAGCCGACGTTCTGCTCATGGTTCCACACGGGGTCGATCATGCGATGGTAGTTGAACTCGGCCTGCATCCCGAACATGGCAGCGGTGGCTTGAGCCATCTCGCCCATGCGGCGCTCCAACAGATCGCGCAATTCCGGGGAATACGTGCGCACGGTTCCGGAGAGCTTGGCGGACCGCGGCAGTACGTTATGCGCCCCGGTGCCTGCCATGAAATTCGTGACGGAGATCACTGCTGCCTGCTGCGGGTCGGTTTCCCGGCTCACCAGACTTTGGAAGGCACTCACCAGATGCGAACCAGCGATAATCACATCGGTACAGACATGGGGCATCGCTGCGTGGCCACCTTTGCCGGAGAGTGTAAGTTCAAAGCCATCAGAGGCAGCAAGCATGAATCCGCTGCAGATGGAGAACTCGCCTTTGGGCAGGTAGGGCCAGTTGTGAAAGCCATAGATTTCATCGAACGGGAAGCGATCGATCAAGCCTTCGTCCACCATGCGGTAAGCACCGCGCCCCCCCTCTTCCGCCGGTTGGAAGACCAGCCGCACCTTTCCGCGGAACCTCTTGGTCTGTTGCAGGTAACGGCCCAAGGCCAGGATGGTGGCAGTATGGCCGTCATGTCCGCAGCCATGCATCTTGCCAGGGTTCTTCGAGGCCCAGGGTAGGCCGGTTTCTTCGGTTAGGTCCAGCGCATCCATATCGGCGCGGAAGGCAATGCAGCGGGACTGATCGTCGGGCAGGCCTTCGATGGTGGCCACCACACCGGTGCCCGCAATCCCCGTTTCGTGCGGGATTCCCCAGCCACGCAGCCGTGAGGACACAAACTCCGCAGCGTACGTTTCCTCGTACATGGTTTGAGGATGTTGGTGAAGTTCACGGCGCCATTCGGCAGCTTCTGTGGCAATGCTGTGGATAAGGTCGCGACGGTTTTCCATGACGGTATTCTCTCGTGTTTAGGCACGTGATGGGAAGGTGCACGCTGCCGGTGGAACGCTGCACCGATTCCGACTGTTACGGAATCCTAGAGGTATGCCAAAAGCCATTTGGGAAGGCGCTGTTATCGCCGAGAGCAACCAGACTGAGATTGTGGAAGGCAACCATTACTTTCCCATCGACGATGTGCACATGGAATACCTGAAGCCATCCACACACACCAGCGTATGTGGGTGGAAGGGTACGGCCAGTTATTACAACATCGAGGTGAACGGAAAGGTGAACGCAAACGCAGCCTGGTATTATCCTCAGCCCAAAGATGCCGCGAAGCAAATTGCGGGTTACGTGGCCTTCTGGAAGGGCGTCAAGGTGCAATAAGGCTCTACGACCGGCCTAAGGGGCGTGGAGGATCAAGTGCCGAAAACGGGGCTTGAAACCTTTCCCTTTGGGGCTGCAGGCATAGAGCCCAGCCAGCACGGTTCCAGCCTCGTCCAGATGTGCCTGGCGAATCTGGATCCACTTCCCTGCTTCGCTGGCTGCCTCCACCGTGAATGTGTGTGCATGGCGGGTGACCCTGAATGCAATGGAATCAAGGGTGTCGTCCACATCCTGGGTGGACCAGTCTGAATAGCCGTATCGAGTAACCACCGCTCCCAAACGGTTGGGCAAATCTGGTTCATACTCCACCGAAGTCTTCAGCCAGCAATCCTCGCTGAAGCGAACCATCAACCCGGCTTGATCGTATTGGTGGATCCCGTGAAACGACACCTCGGTTTCCATGACGAAATCCCCATCCACGGGCAGATACAGAA
>CAZUAX010000093.1:15488-17551 GCA_964618435.1 uncultured Solibacteraceae bacterium | reverse complement strand
GCGAACACGCTGCGAGCCCTGGCGGAAGCCTATCCCGATGATGCCGTTGTGCAGAAGATCCTGAACGGAAAGACTCCGGACGAGGTGGCAAAGCTGGCAGTGAACGGCAGCAAGCTGGCGGACAAAAAGCTGCGCGAGGAACTTGCTGAGAATCCGGAGAAGATCAAGGATCTGGACGACTCGATGCTGGCTCTTGTGCGCTTACTTGAGCCGGAGGCACGTCGCCTGATTAAGGAATATCAGGACGACATCGAAGGCACAGTGACAGCGGCGGAAACGAAGATTGCCCAGGCGCGGTTTGGGGTGTATGGCGAAAATGACTATCCGGATGCCACCCTCACCCTTCGCTTGAGCTACGGCCCGGTGCGTGGATTCAAAGATAAGGACGGGAAAATGATTCCGCCCTACACCACCATGGGTGAGGCATTTAAGAAAGCAACGGGAAAGGACCCCTACATCCTGCCCGAATCCTGGCTGCGCAATCGCGGGAAGTTAAAGGCCAACACGCCGTTCAACTACATCACCAGCGCCGACATCCATGGAGGGAATTCCGGTAGCCCGGCGGTGAACACCAAAGGTGAGGTGGTGGGCATCGTGTTTGATGGCAATATCCCCAGCCTTCCCAATCGATTCATCTACCAGGACCGCACGGCCAGGGCTGTATTCGTGGCCTCTCAGGCAATTGTGGAGGCTCTCGACAAAATTTATGGCGCGAATGAGCTGCTAAAGGAACTGGGAGTTCGCTAACTCGTCACCAGATTGTGGAAGAGAGCATCCAAGAAAAGTATGGACTTCGAAATTCATCCCCAGGAAGTGAAGAGCCTGCTTGACGCGGGGCATGCACTTAAACTGATTGATGTGCGCGAACTTAGGGAGCACGAGATCTGTCGCATAGACGGTGCGGAACTGATCCCTATGGGGACGGTGCCCCAGCATCTGACGCGCCTTGAAGACGAAGCAGAGGACAAGAGGCTCATCGTTTTTTGCCACCATGGCATGCGCAGCCTGAATGTGGTGGCCTGGCTACGAGAGAAGGGTGTGTCCAATTGCGTGAGCATGCTGGGCGGGATTAACGCGTGGAGCCTTTTGGTTGACGCGGAAGTGCCTCGTTATTGAAGACGCTATGGCTCTGCTGCCTCACTTACTTCCCGATGCCCTGAGGCGATTGCTGCCTGTCCTTTGTCTGGCGTTTGCGTTGTCGGCGCAAACCCCGGTTGGTGATGCAGGCGCCATCCGCAACGTACGCGACTTTGGCGTGGGCGGGGATGGTGCGGTGGTGGAGACGGCGAAGATCCAGGGAGCCATCGACGCCTGCGCGGTGGAAGGGGGATGTACGCTGCTGTTCCCCGCAGGGCGCTACTTGTCGGGGACCCTGTTTTTGCGAGACGCGGTGACGCTGCATCTGAGCCCGGGCGCGATTCTAGCCACGAGTGGAAACGCCAGCGACTATCCTGCGCCGGCTTTGATTTACGGCAAGGGCGTAGACTCAGTTTCCATTACCGGTCCAGGGCAAGTGCAGGGCGGGCCGGTGCCGGCCGTGGATGAGACCAGCGTCCGCAACCCAGGGTCGCGGCTGGTGTCGTTAGTTTTGCTGGAGAACTGCACGAACGTGCGTATCCGGGATGTCCGGTTCCGCCGTTCACCGGCATACACCATTGCGTTTCGTGTGGTGGACAGCGCCTGGGTGGAGAATGTTGCCATTGATAATGCGTTGCTTGCGCCGGGCACCAGCGGAGTGGTGATTGACTCTTCATCGAGGGTGAACGTGCGCGGTTTGCAGTTTCGCGGTGGCGGAGAAGGCATCGTTGTGCAGAGTAATGCGGTGGAAGGTGTGGCGCCGCCATCCGAGAGTATCTCCATTAGCGACAGCACCATCGAAAGTGGTTCCATGGGCCTGCGGGTGGGTACACGTACGCATGGAGATATCCGCAACCTGGTGGTGAGCAACCTGGTGGTGACGCGCTCGCAAGGCGGGGTTGGCATCTTTGCGCGGGATGGCGGAACGGTAGAAAACCTGCAGTTCACGAACACTGTGATTCACACCCGTCCGGTGCATGGCGATG
>CAZUAX010000093.1:4497-15388 GCA_964618435.1 uncultured Solibacteraceae bacterium | reverse complement strand
GAGGATACGATGAGCGCCGCCATTGTGGCTGGTTATCTGATGGGCGCGAGCCTGCGGGACGTGCGGATCCAGTGGAGCGCCGCGCAACTCGCACCGGAAGGGCATGCCCTTTTTCTTCACAGTGCGGATGGTGTGCAGTTGGATGGCTGGCAAGTACGCCAAGCGAAGACGGGTGGCAACCTGGCAGCGCTGCATGTAATGGGCGCCAGGAACATTGAGGTTCGGAATTCCACGGCGCTCCCCCAAACCGGCGTCTGGCTGCAACTGGAGCGCATGCGGAAACAGGATGTGTTTCTTTCCGGCAACGCGACGGAGGCGGCCTATCGCGAAGTTGTGGTTGCCAAGTAGGGTAGAAGCCGATACCCTGAGGCCAGCAGCGGGTATGCGGCTAAGCATGGCGGCGCACGCGCAGAGTGAAAGGGAATGGGGCACCAATGGGCAGCGACTCTTCGCCAAAACAGGTGTTTCGGGTAAACATCTTCAACCAGTCGTTGAGCATTTCCTCATCTACCTCTCCGGCTGAGTTTGATCGCATCGCCAACCAGGTGGACTCGCTGATGGGGATGATTGCCTCAAAAAGCGGGACCTCCGACGGTACGCGTGTGGGCGTCCTGGCAGCAATGCATCTGGCAGATCGTCTGTATCAGGCCGAGCGTAAACTTGAATCCGCACAGGCAGATCTGGCTGTGGTCCGGGCGGGCGCGCAGGATCAGCAGGCGGAAGCGCAAGCTGCCCAGGCCGAATTGGCCAAGGCGCGGGAAGAGTTGGACCGGGCTCGCAACGAGCTTACCGATGCCGCGAACGTTTTCCAGGGAATGAAGGAGCGGTTCGCACACGGTGAGCAGGCGCGGGCGGGCTTGGAAGCGGAGCTGGCATCCGCGCGCGGCGTGCTGGCGGCTTCGCAAGCGGAACTTTCCATTGCGCAACGCGGCTTCGCTGAAGTGAAAGCGGAACTCGAAGCGGAACGGTCAAGGGTGGGGCGCGACGCTGATCGCTTACATAGCCTGCTGGAGCAGGCGCTGGACCCCACCTCAGCGGACTCGCCTGCGGATGCCCGCACCCCTGAAAAGCCGGTGGATTTCCCCCGGGCAACTGAGCCGCCATCGACACAGGGGCCCCAAACCCGAGACCTTTTCTCCTTCGACGACAGCGACCTCGCCCGCGGAGCTACAGCTTAAGGCGAACACGGCTTAGGAGCAGGGCCGGGTGCGGTATGGCCTGCCTGCACTCTTCATCCAGGTGCGCCCGCTAAGATGGAATGTGCATGGCTGCCGCTAACACTCGCTCCCGTTCCGCTTCCCGATGGCCCGGGCTCTCACACCTCTCCATTGAAGCGCCGCTCTTGATGGTGATGGTGATCTGGCTGGTGTATGCGGCCTCCGTATTGCTTCCCTTTCTGGGCTTGCAGCGCTATGGCATTGCGCCGCGCAGCTTTAGTGGACTGGCAGGTATTCTGTTCGCGCCGTTGCTGCATGCCAACCTATTCCACACGGCAGCCAACACCATTCCGCTGTTTGTGATGATGTTGTTGCTGATTCTGCAGGCGGGACGCCGCTGGCTGCAGCCCTTTGTGCTGATCTGGCTGGGAACCGGGCTGGGCACCTGGGTGATTGGGCGTGGAGGCGCTGTCCATGTGGGGGCAAGCGGCATCGTTTACGGGCTACTCACGTATCTGATCGCGTCCGGCATCTATCAGAGGCACTGGCGCTCTATGCTGATTGCCGCCTTCGTGTTTGTGACCTATGGCGGGTTGTTGTGGCGGATCTTTCCCTATTACTGGTTCGTTTCCTGGGAGAGCCACCTGTGCGGTGCCGTGGTGGGTGTGCTGGTGGCGTCAATGGCGCGGAATCGCTAGCTGCGGAGGGCCGCGACCTGCGGGATTGCGGGCGATATACTGCCTGCAGGAGGCCGCCATGAATCCCATCGCGCAGACTGGCTCCGCATCCCCATTGCACACATTTGTTTGGGAAACGCAGCCCGACGCGGAGGCGTGGCTGCGTCATCTACTGCAGCTCTTTCTGGCCCACAACCCCTTTGCGACGAAACTGGCTGCGCGGATGGAGAGTGAGACCGGGACGCGCTTCCTGGACTGGGTAGACCATATCCGCTTACCTAAGAGCGACGAGACCAGCGACCTGATTTTCCGTCTGGGCTTTGCTCCAGACCAGCGCGTGTTCACGCCCTGCTACCAACATCCCGGGGCGATTTTTCCGCGCCTGGCACTTAGCGACGAGGCTGGCATGGCGGTGGCTCTAAAGGTGGACGCGGTAGCCGATTTTCTGCAGGCACACCGGCTTGCCGTTCCCATTGAGGGGCCGCTGTTCAACCCGGTACGGCAAGCGCTGGTGGCGTCCGCGGGTGATACCGAACTCTGGGTGGTGGAGCGTCATGGGTCAGTCAGCCTGGATGTGAACGAAGTGGACCAGGAACTGCGCGTTGCCTCCCAGCGTCATCTGGAGGCCTTCCGAACCCGGCCACGGGTGTTGCAGAATCCGCTGGATGGCTTCGCCGCCGCCGAGAGCCGCATCGAAAGCGCGATTGAAGATATTGGCAGAGATGCAACCTGCGCGTACTTCTTCCAGAGCGAACGCGAATACTGGCAGCGCCGATGTAAGGCAGGGGCCGTGCAGAAGGCGCGCCAAGACCGATTGGGGCTTGGCTGGGCGAATCACGATCATCACACCTACCGGTCCTCCCGGGCCTGCTTTGTGCCGTTGATTCACGTTTTTGAACTACTGGGTTTCCAGATGCGCGAACGGTTTACGCCGGGGAGGGAAGCGGGCTGGGGCGCGCAGGTGATTGAGCAGCCCAATGCGGGCATCACCATCTTCGCGGATGTAGACATGAGCCCGGAGGAACTACTGGGGGACTTCGCTCACGAGCCAATGCCCCCGCGCCAGGAACTGGGCACTGTGGGCCTTTGGTGCGCCCTGCACGGCGAAGCCTTTCTGGAAGCAGGCATGCACCACCTGGAATGCCAATTTCACTTCGACCTGCTGCGCGAGCAGCTTGCCCGCGAGGGCGTGGGCATGATGAAGCCCTTCAGCGAATTTCCGTATCTGAAGCAGGCCTTTTCCGAGGGAGATGTCTGGCCGGTGGCGGAGCATCGCATCAACGCGCTTCTGGCCGCCGGGCAAATCACGCCCCCGCAGGCTGAGCAGTTCCGGCGAGAGGGCGCGCTTGGGGCACACCTCGAGAACCTGGAACGCAACGAAGGGTTTAAGGGTTTCAACCAGACGGGGATTAACGAAATCATCGCCAGCACAGACCCGCGCTTCGCCGGCGCTGGCAGATAGCCACTAAGCCCCGCCTGATTCAGGCCCGCATCTCCAGGCGCTTCAGCAGCTTCATGCACTCGATCATGGCGCGTCCGTTGTGGTA
The DNA here is from genome assembly GCA_964618435.1 of uncultured Solibacteraceae bacterium. GTDB lineage: Bacteria > Acidobacteriota > Terriglobia > Bryobacterales > Bryobacteraceae > JACTMJ01. The sequence goes on along the minus strand of CAZUAX010000093.1, from coordinate 12,007 downwards.
GCCGGACTTCCAGTTGTTGGCTTTGTCGCCGTCGGCGATACCCTGTTCGTTGATGCGGGAGTGCCACTCGCCGGATTTGCGATCCACCATTTTGTTGAGCACCAGGTCCCAGGTCTTTGCGAATACATCCAGGAAGCGGGCTTCGCCCGTCATCTCGTACATGGTGAGCGCACTCACCAGAACCTCCGCTTGTACCCACCAGGACTTTTCGCGGCCGCTGGCTTGTTGATTCGGGTTGCCCCAGTAGTAAAAGCCTCCCTGCGTTGCATCGTAGCCGTAGCGAAGCGAGTAGTCCCAGAGAGCAAGAAAGAGGTCGCGGAGTGGATAGCTTGCGTGGCCCAGCGCATGGTTGGCATCCACCAGCAGCCATACATTTTCCAGGTCGTGCCCATAGGAAACGCGGCCGTTTGCGCCGTCGGTGATGGGTGTCCAGTCACGCTGGTATTTGTCTGTGCATGCGCCCAACTGCTTGCGAACCACCGCGCTGGATTGGATTTGGACCAGTTCTTCCAGTCGTCGCCGGGCAAGGGGCGTTTCTCGTGCTTGCAAATAGGTGGTGAAGGCCTCCAGCAGGTGCAGATGGGTGTTCATGAGCTTCCAGTGAGATGGTCCCATGTAGCCCTGAGTACCCTCTGGCGGCTTGCTCCAGTTGGGTTCGAAGTATTCTTCATAGCCGCCATAGCGGGTGTCGTAGGCGGCGCGCTCAAGGCAGTCCACCAGCCGGTCAGCAAGACCCAGCGCATCGGATTCCTGGCTGGCACGGTAGTATTCCGCGAGGCCGTACAAGGCGAAGCTCTGTCCATAGAGGTGCTTGCCGGGGCTGGTGACTTTGCCGGCTGCAGGGTCAACGGTCCAGAAGAAGCCACCGTGCTGGTGATCCCATAGATGGTCCCGCAGCCCTTCCCAACCATGGCGCGCGGCGGCAAGGAGAGAATCGCGCGAGGGAAGCCCCTCGCCTTCAAAGTCGTTGCGGGAAGCGCGGGCAAACAACCACAGCGTGCGTGCCTGGGTAACAATCGCCTTGCTGTTTTCCGTCTTGCGCTGCCCCTGCGCATCGAAGTGCATGTAGTAGCCACCATGTTGCCGGTCGATACTTTTTTCCAGCCAAAACTTGAGGATGTTATCGCGTAGCACCTCGTTGAGCTGGGCGCGCCACTGCCTGCTGCGGGCTTTGTCGAAGCCGGCTAACTCCGCACTACGCAAGCTTCGCGGCTGGATGAGCGTGCCTGCCGCGATCGCCGCGGACGATTGTAACCAGTGCCTTCGGGTGAACATAACAACCTCCTGGAATCACCGTGACGGTGCGGCCCTGGCAGGAGGGCCGATTGTGCAAGCCCACCCTGAGCGAGGCCACGGCGGAAATCCTGTGCCTAATGATACACTCATGCCTTATGTCATCACGGTCACTTTCCGCCGAACTGCTTGCTGAGTTTGTGGGGACATTCATCCTTTTGCTTTTTGGCCAGGGTTCGGTGGCAATGGTGGTGCTTTTCGGCACGGGCACGCCGGGTGAGGTGATCAACGGCGGGTATACCAATATCGTGATTGGATGGGGACTGGGAGTGACCTTTGGCATCTACGCCGCGGGGAAGGTGACTGGCGCGCACCTGAACCCGGCAGTGACGCTGGCGCTGGCCTGCTTCCGCGGGTTTCCGTGGCGCAAAGTGGTACCTTATTCCATCGCCCAGACAGCTGGCGCCTTTCTGGCGTCGGCGCTCGTTTACTGGAACTATCGCCCCGCCTTTGAGGCTTTCGACCCCACGCTGGAGAAGACCGCGGGCATTTTTACCACGTTCCCCGCCTTTCCGGCGCAGCTATCGGCAGGGTTCGTTGACCAGGTGATTGGCACGGCACTGTTGTTGTTCCTGATCTTTGCGCTGGTGGATGCGCGGAATCAGCCTTCCGGAATCCTCACCCCGATCCTGGTGGGCCTGGTGGTGGTTGCCATCGGAATATCGTTTGGCAAGTTGCACGGCTATGCCATTAACCCCGCGCGCGACTTTGGTCCCCGCTTGTTTGTGGCCCTTGCTGGCTTTCGCAATAACGGGCTAAGCGACGGCAGCCTAGTGTTTCTGGTGCCCATCATCGGTCCACTCGTAGGTGGTGTGCTAGGCGGTTTGCTCTATGACCGAGCCATTGGACGTTCGCTAATCGACGACAATTCCTAGCCCCGGCGCTTCCCTTGAGCAACAAAAGTTGCATACGGACGGGTTTTGCGAGATCCTTTTAGGTTTTCCGGTTCCATCGTACTTAAGGGTCTTATGCTGATTCGCGTTCTCTACCACGACCATTGTTTCGACGGTGCCGCCTCGGCGGCGTATTTTAGCCGCTTCATGCAGGATCACGTGCATCCTGGAGCGCAGTTCGGCTATACCGGGATGGCGCACAAAGCGAGCGATATCTTCTCTGACGAGCTCTTCGACGGGGACGTGAATGCAATTGTTGATTTCAAGTATTGCGCCACCGACAAGCTCACTTGGTGGTTTGACCATCACCAAAGCGCGTTTCTAAGCCCGGAGGACGAGCAGCATTTCTTGAGGGATCAGAGCGGCAAGAAGTTCCTGGATGCGCATCACAAAAGCTGTGCTGGCTATATTGCGGAAATTGCCCGTACGCACTTTGGCTACGATCCAGGGGATTTGAAGGACCTGGTGTATTGGGCGGAGATCGTGGATTCCGCCAACTACCCAGACGCCAAGTTTGCGGTGGCACTGGAGCAGCCGGCACTTAAGCTGGTGCTGGCGATTGAGGGGAGCAAAAGCCCGGAGATCATGCATAAGATCATCGGCTGGATGCAGTCTCTTAGCTTCGATGAAATCATGGCGCAGCCGGAAATCCAGGAACTGTACAAGCCGCTCTATGAAAAGCACGTGCGCAGCATCGATCTCATCCGGGACCGGGCCGTGGTGGAAGGTGGCGTAGCCTATTTTGACCTCGCCGGCGAGGATATCGTCGCCTACAACAAGTTCATCCCTTATTACCTGTTCCCTGAGGCGACCTACACGGTATCGGTGAGTACGCCGCTGCATCGCACGAAGGTGTCGGTGGGCAGCAACCCGTGGGCGAAGACACCCATTCGCCACAACCTGGCTACCATTTGCGAGGGCTACGGAGGGGGTGGCCACCCTCGTGTGGGGGCGATTAGCTTTGAACCAGGTGCTATCGAGGCGGCGCGCGTCACGGCGCGAGAAGTGGTGGCGACACTGCAGGGTCCTGGGGGCGAGCCTATCTAGGTCCGGTTGGGTCCAACTGCGGTTAGGTCCAGCCGAGCTTAACGGAGTCCGTCGAGGATGTCGGCCAGGTACCAGAAGTCAATTCCACAGCGGCGCAGTAAATCGCGATCCTGGGCGACCTCGCGGACGTCGGCGTGTGCGATCACCACTCCATCTTGAAGCACTACAGCCTCCTGGCAGCAGCCGAGGGCGGGCAGAATGTCCTGCGATGCCAGCAATACCGTTCCGCTGAAGCCCGCCAGCAAATCCATGAGGGAACGCACCATGCGCGGATCCAGATTGGCAAAAGGCTCGTCCAGGGCCAGAACGCCAGGGCGCATTGCCAGCACCGTAGCCAGCGAGACCCGCCGCCGCTCTCCAAAGGAAAGATGCTGGTTAATCCGTTGCTGAAACCCGTCCAGATGCATGGCGGCAAGCGCTTCGCGCACACGCTCCTCGACGACTGCGGGGGCTAACCCAAAGTTACGTGGTCCAAAGGCGACATCTTCACCAACGGTGAGGTGGAAGAGTTGGTCGTCAGGATCCTGAAAGACCAGGCCAACCTGCTGGCGGATCTGCCGTAGGGTATCCGCTGTCACGAGGTGCTGCCCTACCTTGACGCTGCCGCGCTGTGGCAGATGGACGCCGTTCACGTGCAGAAGCAGCGTGGATTTTCCGGCGCCGGATGCGCCCAGCATCGCTACCTTGGTTCCCTCCCGGACTTCGAGTGAGACGCCTCGCAAGGCCGGCGCTTGGCCGCTGTAGGAGAAATGTAAATCGTGGATGGAAACCGCCGGCGCTGTAGCACCAACGATTGGGGCGCCAGATGCAGGTTTAGGGGACATCAGGCCCTCCCACAACCAGAGAGGCCAGCCGGATACACAGAGCGGCTACCGGCAGCCACAGAGGGCAGGGCAGCAGGTTTGCGCGGCTGGCAGCGAAGTCATGCTGGAATGAGGCGTGGTGAAGAGAGAACCCGCGTGACAGCATTGCGGCATGGACGCGCTCACTTCGCTCCCAACTGCGAAGAAATACCATGCCCATCTGGCCAGAATAGCTGGACAGCGCGAAGCGGTGTCCGCCAGGCGATCGCGCATCGCGGGCAAGACTGGTGCGTTTCCATTCCGAGGCGATCAATTGGCGATACCGTTCCAAATGGGCAAGCGTGAGGGTAATGCCCGCAGGCAGGCCCACGGTACGCAAGGCGCGAAGGACACCATCCCACCCGGTGGACTGAATGAGCAGGTTCAGCAGGACCACGGCAAGAAAAGCCCGCAGCAGTAGCGATACGCCAAGGATGATCTCGTGGGATGTGGGCAGGAGGCTCTCGGTTGGGGCGACCATCCACCGGTCCAGGATGCGGCTGAGAGGAAGCCCGGCGGCAAGGACTACCAGAACGGGCAGCAATCGCAGGGGCTGGCGCAGGCTGGCCCAAAACGGTACCTTCCAATGCCAGGCAAGTATGAGAAATAGGGCAGCATACGCGGAGAAGGGGAGTGCCTGCCCCAGGGGTTCACTGCCCATGATGGCAAGTGCGAGGAACACTGCCAGCAGGCGGGCCGCACTATTCCCGGCTCCAGCTTCCGATGGGTGCATGGCAATCTCAGGCCGGGCGGGGCTGGTTTCGTCGCGACATCCAGGCCATCAACATGCCCGTTATTCCAAAAAGCACGCTCAGGCCGATCACCAGTTTATCGCTGTTTGTCCTTCCTCCCGCGTCTTGGTCTGCATTGGTTGTGGTTGAAGGAGAGGCAGCGTCCGCCACGGTGATTTCCTGCGATACGCGATGGCCCATCTCATCATCTACCGTAATCTTCCACAGCCCAGGACGGCTGGGCAGAAACACGAAGCGGCCAGACCGATCTGTGCGGCCAGTTTGGAAGGCATCGGCTGCGGTCTGGCCGTCGTCTGGAGCATGCACACGCACGGCCAGATAACTGGCGGCATCCTCCCCCTCATAGGAAGCTTCCAGCAGTATGAAACGCCCATCCTGTCTTAGCTTCGTTTGAAGGTCGTGCGCAAATAGCGCGGGCGTCAGGATGATGAGGATCCACAAGCTGGAGAGGTGTGCTGCGATGGGGAAGGAGCGAAGCGTCACGGCGTATGCCTTTCAGGAAAGGGAGTACCGCGCAGTTCCGCGGTGACAGGAACAGGGCGGAGTGCCCCAGTGAACATCATGGGGCGGGTGCGATGAAGGAAATGCGCGATGAGAGCCGTGAACACCCCTTCTAATCCTCCAAGCAGCGCGTATATGCCAGCAAGCAATGCCAGGCTACGTCCGTAGCCGGCGAACTGGAATTCCACCAATAACAAGAGGGCTGGCACAAAGATTCCGGCGAATCCAGCCAGGAAAGCCCGGATTGGCAAGGGGAACCAACGCAGCCTTGCCAAAAGGCAGCCACAAAGGGCTCCGGCACCCATATTCATGGCATTAACGCCCAGCGACAGAAAGCCTCCATGTTGAAACAGAAAGGTTTGCAGCAGCAGGACAGCAAAAATTACAGGAAGCGCACGAAGCCCCAGAATCATGCCAAGAAGCCCGAAAAGCCCGAAGTGTACGGAAGTGCCTGCGACAGGGAAATGGACAGTGGAGGCGACAAACGCGGCGGCGGCGAGCAAGCCCATCCGCGGCACCTCTTCGGACTGCAGATTACGGCTTCCCCACGCACTTCCGGCCAAGGCCACCACGTAACCCGCGGCGCAGACGGTAACGGGAAGAATCCCATCGGCAATGTGCATGGTTATTCCCCTGCGATGGATAAGGTGCAGCCAAGCACAGTCTTATCGAAATTCGAACCCTTTGACGCAGGCAACTCCAAGCTCACCGAGAACAATATTGCTTTGTCTGCGGGCAGTTTGTCTGCCTTCACGTAACCTTGTGAGTCCGTTTTGCCAAGAGGGACTTCCTGATCCTCGCCCAACACGGCAAGCACGTCTACCCCGCGGGCAGGTTTTCCAGATCGCATTACGCGCACAAGGCGCCCACGAATTCCCTTTTCGTAATTCAATTCCAGATCAAGTCCCAAGGGCTTCGCGTTGTTGGTAGTTCCCTGGAAACCTATCCAGGTTATCCCGTACTGGGTGAGCTTCATGCTCGCTTTCGCCCCAGGGTGCTTGTCGCGTCCGCCATCCATCCATCCATCCGCTGTCTGGCTGATTACGCCACGGTCCCGGACATAATAGACGCGGGCAAGCTCGCGGCCAGCCATAGGGGTCGTGAGCTTCAGCGCCTTTCCGTCTGCCGCCAGGTCCAGAGGTTTGCGCTCTCCTTTGGCGTCCACCACGAATGCCTTCATGTGGGCGGAACTGGGTGCCGCTTCAGTGACCGGAAAATCGTGCCCGTGGCCAATTTCCAGATAGGCGGTGTCGCCGGTGGCGCTATAGTGGGTGCGCACCAGCCATGTATAATGACCCCACGCCAGCGGCACTATTGACAGGGCCGCCAGGGAAAAGACGAGCCAGATTCTAGGGTTCATACGCCCCAGCGTATCACGATTCTGTAATTCGTATGCGGGTGTAAGGGTAGGGAAAAGCAGAAAACTTCCGATGTCGTGCAAACAGATGCCATGTGGGATTCAATCAGGTGATGGTGCGATCCCATTTTCGGTGATTTGTCGCATTTTCGGACAGTCACCAGTTTCGCTTGCCAAGGTTTGCCAATCTCGTGCGTATGATGTCTAGGAAGGAGCGGAATCCCTATGGATCTCGAAGTAGCGTGGTGGGTTTGGATGGTGCTCGGTCTGCTGCTGCTGGTAGCAGAGATGATGCTCCCCACGGACTTTTTCGTGTTCTTTACAGGAGTGGGAGCGGTGGTGACCGCCATCACGACGGGGCTTGGACTCACCAATGGCCTAATGTCGCAGGCAATCACCTTTGCGCTGGTCTCACTAGTTAGCCTGATTACATTGCGGGGATGGATGAGGCAAATGCTGTTGCACCGCAGCATGCCCACCAAGGAAGTGGATGCATTGGTGGGTGAAATTGGCACGACAGTGGATGAAATACCGGCCAACGGTGTTGGTAAGGTGACGCTGCGGGGAAGCCCTTGGAGCGCGCGTAACCCGAGTTCCAATGCGATCCCCAAAGGGGTGCGGGTACGCGTGGACAAGGTGGACAGCATAACCCTGGTTGTGAGCGAACTACGTCCAGTAGATATGGTGGACGACATGATCTGAGGCGGATGACCGCCCAATTCGGATTGAGGAGCAGGAGGACAATATGGAACTCGGATTGTTGATTCTGGCCTTGGTGGTGATGCTACTGGGCATCATTATCATTGCCAAAACGGCGGTGGTGGT
>CAZUAX010000093.1:0-4397 GCA_964618435.1 uncultured Solibacteraceae bacterium | reverse complement strand
ATCACCCAGCTTGCACAGACGGCGCTGCGTAGCGAAATCGGCAAGATTGACCTTGACCGGACTTTCGAGGAACGCAGCACCATCAACGGATTTGTGGTGGCGGAACTTGACCAAGCATCTGAGCCGTGGGGGGTGAAGGTGCTACGTTACGAAATCAAAAACATCAATCCTCCGCGCGATGTGCTGGACGCAATGGAAAAGCAGATGCGCGCAGAGCGCGAGAAGCGCGCCGCGATTCTGCAATCGGAAGGTATCCGCGACTCGAAGATCAATACTGCTGAAGGTGTGAAGCAGGAGACCATCAAAAACTCGGAAGCCAAACGCCAGCAACAGATCAATGAGGCGGAAGGCCAGGGCCAGGCGATTCTGACCATTGCCAATGCCACCGCCGAGGGGATCCGTCGCATTGCGGATGCGATTCAATCGCCGGGTGGCCAGGATGCAGTGAATCTGCGCGTGGCGGAGCAGTACATTATGCAACTCGGCAATATCGCCAAGACCACGAATACGGTGGTGTTGCCGGCGAATCTGGCAGATGCGGGAAGCCTGGTGGCAACGGCACTCACCGTCATGAAGTCGATGGGGGATACCGGAGCATCGGCACCGCCTCCGCCGCGAATGCGCTAACAGTTAGACACTACACGTAGAGAATAACGGGCCAGGCAGCTCCGGCTGCTGGCCCGTTTTGCCAGATGATGACGACTTCCGCAGCGTCTGGCTCTCCGTCACCCACGAATTGCCGTGAGTTGGAGGAGGTCCCACCGGAACGACAGCTACCCCAGGATGTCGCGGGCTGCCTGCAACTCACTTAAGGCGTGCGTGTCGCCAATCCGGCGCGCCACCTCCATGCCCCTCTCGTAGACGGCCGCGGCGGCCTCTTCATCACCAGCTTTCTCATGTGCCTGCCCGCAATGGTAGTAAGCTGCCACATAGTCCGGGTTGCCCTGGAGAAGCTGGTTGTATATCTCAATGGCCTTGGCCAAATCTCCGGCGTTCTTGTATTCATTTGCCAAGCCGTAAAGCAGGAAGGTGTCGTTCGGCTTTTGGGCCAACATCTGCTGGATGATTTCTAAGCGATTTGCGGACATATACGAATCCTGATGATTGAAGCGGGCGCCGCGCATCGCGATTCTGCACATGGCGGAAGGCCGGTTTGGTTGAAGCCCTAGTTTCCGGCACCCAGTGAGATTCCCTCTTGGGAATCCGCCCCGGTTGACGATAGACTACAGGTTTCCGGAATATCATGGCGGGTGGCAGCTTTGGTGTCGCCATCTGCACAAAGGAAGCAAAGAACCCATGGTGATTGCAGGGGATGTCCTGCTCGTCCTGGCGCTGTTGTATCTGCTGATCGGTTGCGGATACGCCCTGCGTTTCGTGGTGCGCGTGTTGGACCGGGTGAACGATAGGGCGCGCCTAAGCGGCCCCTTTTTCCGGATTTCCGTGGTGCCGGCAGCCGTGCTGCTATGGCCCTGGTTGCAGTACTTGGACCGTCGCGGAGACCTCAATTCCCATGCACAAGTGGAGGCTGGGGAGCCGAAATGACGAGGGATTTGCGTGACCTGCACTATCAGATTTTTCGGGCTTTGCGCTGGGTGATTCCGGCGCTGCTTGTGCTAGGTCTTGCCGGGTACCGATTCCCTGTAACGGGAGAACTACCCGCCTCCCTGAAGCAGGAACTGCCTGAAACCGCGGTCCTTTCCAGCGAGGAGGAGGGGGTCTTTGAGGGGCACCGCTTGCGTGTGGAACTCTTCACGGTCCCCGGCAGCCAGAGTTCCCCTCAGGCCAGGCGCTGGGTTCGGATTACGTTGCCCGACCCTCTGCGCCAGCCGGATGTGATGGTTTACTGGTCAACCCGGGCATCCGCGTATGATCGTCCACCGCTGGGGTCTCAGATGCTGGGCTTGCTGGATGAACGCCAGCCCGCTTCGTTTGCCTTACCCTCGCAGGCTTCCTTCCTTGCTGGGCGGCTGGTGTTTTACAGCCTGGGACAGCACGTCATGATTGCGCAAGTGCCGCTTCCATCGCCGCTATGAGTATTTCGAAATCAGGTTTTTCGATGTGGGCGAGTACCGGTGAGAACCTGCCTCGAGGAGGTTGCCGGTGAGTCTTCCATATCGAGTTGTCCAGTGGAACGAGCGCAAGGTTCTCTACGATGCCCTGGTTTTGGTGGGCATTGTGCTCTATCTCGTTTTGTTTGTTAGCGTCTCTATTGGGGTCAGTCGCCGTCCAGACTTGCCTGAGCTGGGTGCCGTGTTGGTGCGCGGATTCGGGTCACTAGCCATTCTGATGCTGCACCTGCTGCTGGCAATAGGACCGTTATCCCGGTTGCACCCGGGCTTCCTGCCATTGCTGCTCAACCGCCGTCATCTGGGGGTGGCCACGTTTGTGATTGCCACAATTCATGGCTCGCTGGCTACCCTGCTGTATCACACGGGTGGGGCGTTTAATCCGTTGGCCAGCATCCTTATCGGCAACGGCCAGATCTTCTCGCTGCACGAGTTCCCGTTTGAAGTCTTTGGACTTGCGGCATTTTTTTTGCTTGCCGCCCTTGCTTCAACGAGCCACGATTTCTGGATTGCCTGTCTGGGACTGGGGCGATGGAAAAGGCTCCATCTGCTTGCGTATGGCGCCTACTGCCTATTGCTTCTCCACACCGGGATGGGCACTCTGCAGAGCGCCACCAACCCCATTCGAGCGTTGTTGTTGGCTGGGGGCGCCGTGGGCCTGGTATGGCTGCACTGGGCAGCCGCACGCATTGAGCGAGCGAAAGACGAAGAGGAGCGGCAGACGACTCCCGATGGTTGGATTGCAGTCTGCCGTACAGAAGACATTCCAGAAAACCGAGCGGTGATTGTGAACGCTCCTGGGGAGCGGGTAGCAATTTTTCGGCACTGGCAGGGCTTCTCCGCCATCTCGAATGTCTGTGCGCACCAGGGAGGGCCTTTGGGGGAGGGTGTCATCGAGGCCGGTTGTGTGCGGTGCCCCTGGCATGGGGCGCTTTACTTCCCCCACAATGGCTCATCGCCTCCACCGTATCCGAAGGCGGTTTGTACTTACCATCTGCGCGTGGATGAGGGCGTGCTTTATCTTAATCCCACACCGAACGAGCCGGGCACAGAGGTAGAGCCAGTCGCGCGCCCGGTGCGCCGGGGAGGCAGTCGCACTGCTTCCGCTGCCGCGGCGCGTCATACAAGCCCCAACACGGCGGAACCATCCAGCAGCTTGGGGGAAGGAGAATAGATGGCGCGTTCCCGCATGCCACAGCCAACCCCCCTGAACCTGGGGATTGCATGGGTGGTAATTGTTGTTGTGATAGCCGTTCTGCTCAGCGCATCGCAACGGTCTTTGGGGTGGGGCCGCTATGAGTTTGGGGTGGTGCAGCCATTCCAGGGACGTCTGCGGCTCACGCCCTATCCAGCGCTGGAGATTGAGCGATCCCTGGAATCGGAGGGCCAGAGCAGTGTGTCAGTGTACCCGCTATCCTCCCTTGGCCCCACAGGTTTTTCACGTGATCTCTCTTTCCTTGATGGAACACTGGTATCGCTGGAGGCCCGCGTGCTCTGCGTGGGCACCCTCACCATGCTGGAAGTGGCGGAAGACACCATCAGCCGTTTCGAAAGACCCGTCGACTTTCCTCCGCCAGAGCAGATTCGGAAGCTGGGCGACGTTACTTTACGCGGTGAGATTGTGGATCTCAAGAGCTATCTGGGCTTTCGCGAGCCTGAATTGGGAGACCTGCTGCGTAGCCCTGCCGCCGGGGCGATTCGCGCGGGGGTTCCACCGGTGCTGGTAGTGACGGATAGCGCAGGCATGCGCACCGCATTTCTTCTGCTACACCCGGACGGACGTCCTGTGGGGGAGGACGCCATCGGCAATGTGGCCACTGCCCTGGAGGTTCGTGGCGAGCTGAGAATGTGGGCGGATTTCCCTGCGCTAGCGGCGGACCCCGCTACTTACCGTCGGCTGTGGCCCTGGGAATAAGAATTGGTACAAGGAAGGTATATGAGAGTTTCCCGCAATTGCGCCCTGGTAGTTTCTGCACTCTTTCTACTGCTGTGTCTGCCGCTTGCGGCGGCGGAAAAGAAACTGATTCTGCACGCTGACGACTACGGAATGTCGCATTCCGTGAATGTGGCGACGCAGGAGATGCTCGAAAAAGGCGCTATCAGTAGCGCATCCATCATGATGCCCTGTCCGTGGGTGCCCGAGGCGGCGAACTGGCTGAAGTCCAGGCAAAAGCTTGATATTGGCCTCCACTTTACGCTAACGAGCGAATGGAAAACCTTACGCTGGGGACCGGTGGCTCCGCGCGAACAGGTGAAGGGATTGCTGGATGCCGATGGCTATATGTGGCCCGACGTGCGCAGCGTGGCGTTGAACGCGACTGCCCAGGAAGT
>CAZUAX010000092.1:7606-17560 GCA_964618435.1 uncultured Solibacteraceae bacterium | reverse complement strand
GCCCGATAGATCTTCTCGACAGCCACTTCGTCCAGAGCGTTCGCGCCAAGCCCGTAGACCGTTTCCGTGGGAAAGGCAACCAGCCCGCCACGTCGCAGGATTGCCGCAGCCTGCTGGATTTCCTCCGCACTGGACATCCGGTGTTGCTCGTCGGGCACTGCCATGGTGTTTGCTTTCGACCTTAGCCAAGGGCCGGGTTAACCCAGGTCGTCCGTTCCGCTATCGTCGCCTACCACCTTCCCGGTCTTTTTCCAGGCCAGGAAGGCGTGCATGAACGGTTCCAGATTGCCATCCAGTATGCTGTCTACGTCGCCCATCCCCAGTCGGCTGCGCAAGTCCTTCACCAGACGGTAGGGAGCCAGCACGTAATTGCGAATCTGGCTTCCGAATTTGTTGTCGGCCTTCGACTCTTCGAGCTTGTCTGTCTCGGCTTGCCGCTTCTCCAGTTCCGCCTCATACAGTTTGGCCTTAAGCTGCTTCATGGCCATGTCACGGTTCTTGTGCTGGCTGCGCTCGTTCTGGCACTGCACCACGGTATTGGTAGGCAGGTGGGTGATGCGGACAGCAGAATCGGTTCGGTTCACATGCTGGCCCCCGGCACCACCGGCGCGATAGGTGTCTATGCGCAGGTCGTCGGCCTTGATTTCGATGTTGATGGTGTCATCGATTTCGGGGTAAACGAAAACGCTGGCAAAGGACGTGTGACGCCTTGCGTTGGCGTCAAAAGGGGAAATGCGCACCAGCCGGTGAACGCCTACTTCGCTTTGCAGCATCCCGTAAGCAAACTTCCCGTTCACCTCAAAGGTAGCGCTCTTGATGCCAGCTCCGTCGCCGTCCTGACGGTCAGTAATGATGGTCTTGAAGCCCTCGCGTTCCGCCCAGCGCAGGTACATGCGCAGCAGCATCTCCGCCCAATCCTGGCTTTCCGTCCCCCCCGCTCCCGGATGGATGGTGACAATGGCATTGCGGTGATCGTTTTCGCCGGACAGCAGCATTGCCGTCTCGAGCTTTTCCACCACCCCGCGCGAGTTCTTCAGTTCACGCGTGAGTTCCACCTCTACGTCTTCGCCCTCGGCGGCAAGTTCGAAGAAGGCTTCCATGTCCCCGATGATCCGGGCGAGCTGTTCGTCTTTGGCTAGTTCCTCTTCGAGTCGCTTCCGCGCCTGCAGTAATGCTTGGCTGTCTTCAGGACGGTCCCAGAAACCGGGCTCCGCCATGCGCTGCTCGATCTCCTCAAACTCCCGGCGTTTGCCCGGGGCGTCAAAGATACCTCCGGATGGCGGCAGCCTGCAGCTTGAGGTCACTGAACTCGCGTTCCAACTCTTCGAGGTGGGTCATATCTAACAGTGTAGCAACGGCTTATCGGCTTACACCGGGCTTGGGCTGGCGAAACAAGGTATGCTTGCGGCCATGGAGCTACGCAAGTTCGCAGAACAATACACGGCAGCCTGGTGCAGCCAGAATCCAGCCAGCGTAGCCGGGTTCTTTGCCGACGATGGTTGGTTGCAGGTGAACGACAACTCGCCCGCGATTGGACGGGAGGCGATCACCGCCTTGGCCCAGGGATTCATGACGGAGTTCCCAGATCTTCAGGTTCACTTTGACGGCCTCGAACCAACGGATGCCGGTGCTGTCTATCGCTGGACGCTTACCGGGACGCATTGCGGCACGGGTTATGCGGTGTGCGTCATCGGGTTTGAAGAGTGGACCATGGCCGAGGACGGGCGGATTGCTCGATCGAAGGGGCACTTTGACGCAGCTGAGTATGCCCGGCAGGTTGTCGCGGGCTCCTGACAGAACGGCTGTTCTACTCGGCCACCATCCGGGAAATCTGGTCAGATCGGCGTCCCTACTGCTGGCTCTCTGGGGGAGTTACCGATAACTTGTGCTCAAATGTTTGTCACCGATTGCGTATTATTCTCATCAGACAAGAAGAATTCTTGCGTAACAATACAAGCGTACACTGGGATGTAAGCCATACTTTCGTGGTTGCGCAGCGCTCAACGCTGCGATGCGAATCCAAGGGGTGGCTAATTGGGCTTCGGCTTGCGGTTGCGCAGCAGCCAGCCGAATAAATGCAGGAGTCGGAGGACTCTCCGTTATGACTTTGGTTTACGTGGTGATCTGGAGTAGCGCCGTGCTTCTGGCGTTCTCCGCCGTTTGGGCGCTGGTATGGGCAATCCGCACCGGACAGTTTCAAAGCTTACAGCAGGGTGCTGCCAGCATTTTCGATGAGGATGAGCCGATAGGGGTGCCTACCGACGCCTTCCCCGGCCAAGGGAGCAAGCGGCGAAGAGCCTTGCACGATGTGGGAGAGGAAGCCTGATGGCCAGCATTGTCGCTCACACCCCGCCGCTGCCTCCCGAGGCACAGGAAGAACTACTCACACGGGCGCAGATTGATCGCTCCTGCCGCCAGACCGTATCGATTTATTACGCGAGCGCGGTGTTCTGGCTGCTGCTCGGGAGCCTACTGGCTCTGCTTGCGTCCTTCAAGATGCACATCCCCGGCTTTCTTAGTTCCTGGGAGTGGCTAACCTTCGGGCGTATGCGTCCCGCGCACTTGAACACCATGATTTACGGCTGGGCTTCGATGGCGGGCGTGGGTACCCTGCTTTGGCTGGAGGCACGGATGAGCCGCGTGCGGTTACCGTTACCTCTGCTGCTACCAGTCACCGGGCTGGTATGGAACGTGGGTGTTGCCTACGGCACTGTAGCGATTTTTCTTGGCTACGGCACCAGCACAGAATGGCTTGAGTTCCCCGCCGCCGCGCTGGCCTTCTTCGGCTTCTGTCTGGTGGTAATCATCTACGCCAGCATCGTGATGATGCTGCGCCGCAAGGTACAGCACACCTATGTCTCGCAGTGGTATCTGTATGGGGCTGTTCTCTGGTTCCCTTTCCTCTACGTTACCGGGTTGTTTCTTACGCAGGCGCCAGATATCAACGGAACGGTGCGTGCCATCGCCAATTGGTGGTTCGCGCACAACGTGCTGGGGTTATGGCTCACTCCCATTGGGCTGGCGTCGGCGTACTACTTCATCCCCAAGGTGACAGGACGGCCGGTCCACAGTTATCACCTGTCGCTGTTGGGCTTCTGGACGCTGGCGCTGTTTTATAACTGGGCCGGGACGCACCATTTGATCGGAGGCCCCATTCCTGCCTGGGTGGTGACCATCGGAATCGTGGGCAGCATGATGATGTTTATTCCCGTGCTGACTGTGGCCATTAACCACCACATGACAATGGTGGGCCAGTTTCACTTTCTCCGAACCAGCCCTACTCTGCGGTTTATCGTCTTCGGCGCGATGAGCTACACGGTAGTCAGCGTCCAGGGCTCGCTTACTGCGCTCCGCTCGTGGAATGAAGTAACCCACTTTACCCACTACACCATTGCGCATGCGCACCTTGGCGTCTACGCCTTCTTCACCATGACCATGTTCGGCGCGATGTACTACATCCTGCCGCGCTTGCTCAGAACCGAATGGAGTTCCGCACCGGCCATCAAGATTCACTTCTGGAGCACGGGAATCGGCATGTTGATGTACTTCGGCGGCCTAACCTGGGCGGGAGTGGAACAGGGACGGTTGATGAACAACCCGGATATACCGTTTCTGGATATCGTGGCCTACACCATCCCCTGGCTTGCCAGCCGCAGCGTAGCCGGGCTGCTAATGACCGTTGGCCACATCGCCTTTGGCGTGCTGGTGTGGAGGATTTTCCAGGACGCGGGTAAGGAACTGTCCGGCCCCACGCTGCTCTCGCCGTCACGTGGGTTCTGGCCATTGCTTCGGCGCTCGCCGCGCGGTCGGCAGGGGAGGTCCGCATGAACCGGTCACTACTGATTTTTGTGGGCGTTCTGTTCACCGTTATTTTTTCGCTATCCGGACTGGTGCTGGTGCCAGACTGGCAGTTTCGTGGTGTGCAGCCCTTTGAGGTGGAGGAAGGCGTCCTTTACCCGCAACCCCTCAGCGGCACTGCGGCCGCCGGACGCGAGGCCTACATCGACCTGGGTTGCGTGTATTGCCACACGCAGCAAGTGAGGCCCGAGGGCTTTGGCGCGGACATTGACCGTGGCTGGGGAAACCGTCGTACCGTCATGCGCGATTACCTGTTTGACCCGCGCAACCTTACCGGCACCATGCGTACGGGGCCAGACCTGGCCAACATTGGCGCGCGTCAGCCCAGCCGCGACTGGCACAACCTGCACCTGTATCAACCCCATATCACCTCGCCAGGGTCGAACATGCCACCCCATCCATTCCTGTTTGAGACGGGCAGCGACGCCAATCGCATGCCCAGGGGAGCCACCGTATTGCCAGCCGAGTGGCGCAAGGACGGTGCCGTCTACATCCTTCCCACCACACGTGGCCGCGCTCTTGTGGATTACCTCCTCACCCTCAACAAGAATGTGGATCTTCCGGAGGCACAATGAGCCAGAACGATTCCCAACGTCCGCAACCAGAGCAGCCCGAAGCGCCAGAAGCTTCGCGCAAACCCGAGATGCTGGCTACTGATCGCGAATCGCGCCAGTCGCCCGATGTCTTGCCTATTCACCAGCAAGTGATTCGCGAAATGGCGGACCCGCAAGACGGAATCGCCCCCACTCCAGTGTGGCTGATGCTCTTCTATTTCGGATTGCTGATGTGGGGTGGCTACTACCTTGCGCAGAACAGCGGGGACTTTCGGGTGGATATCTACAACGAAGATCCGTCAGCGCTCTATGGCGGGGATGCAGCCAGCGCAGCGCCTAAGCCCGTGGATTTGATGACGGTGGGCAAGCGCACCTACAACAACTGTACGCAGTGCCATCAGCCGGACGGCAAGGGCGTAAGTGGCGCTTTCCCTCCATTGGACGGAAGTGAGCGGGTTTCAGGACCGCCCCATGTGCTGGCCGCCCTCCTCCTCCATGGATTAGAAGGCGAAGCGCTGGTGCTTGGAGAAAAGTACAACGCGCAGATGCCAGCGTGGAACCAGCTAAGCGATACCGAGATTGCGGGGGTTCTCACTTACATCCGATCGAGTTGGAGCAACCAATACGAAGCCGTGCCACCAGAACTGGTGACCGCTATGCGGGCTGCCACCAGCAGCCAACCTGGCGCGTATTCCGATTCCGCGCTGGACGAACTGGCGCAAACACCGCCACCCGTCGCAAACAGCCCGGACACCGGCGCGGCAACGGCTGCCCCGCCACCAAGCGGAGGGCTTTAGTGCCTGCTGCCCAACCACTTCCTGGCTCCACGTCGAGGCCGTCTGCCCCTGCCTGTGGTTGTGCAGCCCCTGGAAGCGCTGACCTTTGGTCCTGGGCACGCATCATCTTTGCCGCCATCCTTGCAGTAAACTCCATGGCGGTGGCACTGGCGGTGAACACCTCCCCTGACGCACCCGAGGACTTACGGATTTTGCGCTTGGCGCTTCTGGGCGTCACCGCGGTGGTAGCACTGCTGGTGGGCAAGCCACTGCTGGCAGGTGCCTGGCAGGCTTTCCGTGAGCGCCGCCTGTCTGTGGAGTTCCTGTTTCTGGTTACCCTCGGCGGTGCATTGGGCGTGTCGCTGCAGTCAATGCTCAGCGGCTCCGGCCCTGTGTACTTCGAGGTGATCTCTATTCTGCTGGTGGTGTATGCCTTCGGCGCCCAACTGAATCGGGCTGTGCGTGATCGCGCGCTCACTGCTTTGCATCAGTACAGCGCCGAGATTCGTTTGGCCAGGGTCCGGGATGAAACCGGAGCCGACCATTTGGTATCCGCCTCGCAGGTTCAGCCAAACGACATCCTGGTGGTGCTTCCCGGAGAGATGGTTCCGCTTGATGGAGAGTTGCTTGGCGCTGACGCGCTGTTTGAGGAGAGCCACCTGCGTGGGGAATTCGCCCCCGTCCACCGCGCAGCCGGTGAGCGTGTTCGAGCCGGTGCCGCAGTGCTGGACAGCCAAGTGCGACTGCGCGCGATGCCGGCGTCCTCAGATTCCCCTCTGGATGAAGTGCTCTGCGCCGTTCGCCATTCCTTGCATCAGCCCGCCTCTGTGCAACGCGCGGCCGATCGGCTAGCCGCATGGTTTCTTCCAGTGGTGGCATCGGTGGCACTGCTCACATTCCTTGGCTGGAGCGCCTATGGAAATCTTCAGGAGGCACTGTTTCACTCCATGGCGGTGTTGCTGGTAGCCTGCCCCTGCGCTCTGGGCTTTGCCACCCCACTGGCCCTGAACACGGCGCTCAACCGGTTCCGCGACCTCGGCATCTCTCTCTCAAGAGTGGAAGATGTGGAGGCAATGGCGGCTGTGGACTGCGTGGTGTTCGACAAGACAGGAACGCTATCGGCGGGAGAGGCAGAACTGCTTGGCATCACCTGGGCTTGCTCTGCCCCTGCAGGTCAGGCGGACACCGCGGATAGGGCAACCCCCACGACGGCTGCCGCTGCGTCGCACCGCCACCTCAACCCATACAGCGCCTTGATTGCCGCGGCGGAGAGCGGGCTGAGCCACCCTTATGCGCGCGCCTTGGCGAAAGCCCTTCCTCCACCCGCGGACAACCTTCGCTGGGTTCGCCATCGCTTGCACATCCTGCCGGGTGCGGGCATTGAAGCTGGCATGCGAAACAACAGCGGCGAAGAACATGTGGTGCGTATCCAGCGGCTTGCATCACCCCCCGATGGCACATCGGAAGCAGTAGAGATCCTGGTGGATGGCGTACGTGTCGCTACCGCGGCGTTTGGAGAAATGCTGCCTGCCGATCGCCACGCCGTATGGCGGGAACTGCAATCTCTCGGCGCGGGTGTCCATTTGTTCACTGGCGATACCGCCGCGCGCGCAGTTGAGGTGGGCATCAGCCAAACCGAAAGCGCCCTTCCCCCCATGGCAAAGCAGTCCGCGCTGGTAGCACTGAAGGCGGAGGGAAAACAAGTGCTCTACATTGGCGACGGGCTGAACGACGCCGCGGCCATGGCGGAGGCCTCCGTTTCGCTGGCAGTAGTACACGGGGCCGTGCTCGCTCAGGCCGTTGCCTCGGGATTATGGGATGGCAGGCATCTCTTCGCCATTCCCGAAGCCCTGCGCGTGGCGCGACAGACATTACGGCGAATCCACCACAACTTTGCGTGGGCGCTGGGCTACAACATCGCAGGCATGGCGCTGGCAGCGGCCGGAATGCTGCATCCGGTAACGGCCGCCTTGCTGATGGTTTCGTCCAGCACGCTGGTTACGTGGCGGGCGCTGGCCCTGCTGGAGCCAACTTCTTCCAAGTCCTTGGCGGACGGCGGCACCACTCCAATCCATGAGTCCGAAGCGGCCACCCTTCGCTCGGCCGCAAGTGAGATTTAGAAGATGAAACACTCTATCGGAATCAACAGGCTGCCGGGGCAGAATTGGGATGCGTGGATCGCTGCATCCTTGGTCTTTTTCACCGTTGCGCAGCTTGCATTTCTTCTGGCGTTTGGCGCAATACCCCATCGTCTGCTTGCGCAAGCCTCCATTCTCACACTTGCCATCTCGCTGCTGGTGCTACAAGCGTGGAGGCTGCGTCGCTTCCTTCCGGCCCATAGCGACATGTTGGTGCTGATGCTCGCTTGGGGTGGATTCGGGATGCTTTGGGGATGGCAGTTGGACGGAGCGATGGCAGCAATGCCGCCGGATGTAGGCACGGCAGAAGTACGGTCCGCCGCCAGTGCCCCTTCCATGCATTTGCGGTCACCAGATCCTACGGCACCTTCCTCGCATGGCCATCATGACGGTCACTCCGCCGGGCATTCAACGGAACAGTCGATGGGGCACCCCGCGGGGCATTCCAAGGTCTACCAGGGTTGGTTCCGATGGCTGAACGCCATGAACGGACTGATGCTGCTATTTGCGTTTCCGCCTTCGGTGGCATGGGCGCGCTGCCTGCAGCCGTACCGGCGATACCCGTGGCGTCTCGGCTGGGTGCTTACGCTGGATGCGGTGGGCATGGTGCTGGGGATGATGGCTGGGGGCCGCATGCTGGGACATCCGCTGGGTGCCCTTACGGGAGCGCCCGTGGCTTCTCATCATCTGGCGATGCTCGCCGGAATGCTTGTGGGCATGTACGTCACCATGCTGCTGCGCAGGTGGCTGGCACCGCTACCGCAAAACGCCGATCCTGCCCAAGGACGCGACTAGCCGTATCGTTGCGTTGCCACATGGTGGGTCAACCCGCAGATCTACACAATCGATCGGGAGTCTTGCCCTCTACCCGCTAGACTAAAGACAGATGCCTTATCGCGCCTTGTTTTTTGATCTCGGAAACGTACTTGTACCCTTTGACATCTCTCGCGCTTATGGCGCGCTGGAGGCGTCCAGCACTCTCCCGATTACGGAAATGGCTACTCGCCTCCGCGCCAGCGGAATTGTGACAGATTACGAATGCGGCCGAATCGACGACCTTCCGTTCTATGAGGCCATTCGCGAATTGCTGGAGCTGCACTGCAGCTACGAAGACTTCTGCGTTATCTGGAATTGCATCTTCCTGCCGCCCACTCTGGTTCCGGAAAGCCTGCTGGCAGCACTGCGACCGCACTATACCCTGCTGCTGCTCTCAAACACGAATGCCATCCACTTCCGCTTCCTACAGCAGCACTATCCGCACATCCAGCACTTCCACCACCTCACTCTCTCCCATGAGGCAGGGGCGCAGAAGCCGGACAACTCTATCTATCTGAAAGCCCTGGCAACAGCCGGTGTAGCGCCCGATGAAGTGTTCTTTACAGACGACCTGCAGCCGAATATCGACGCTGCCCGCGCCGTGGGAATAGATGCGGAACAGTTTGTCGGTACCGCTGGGTTGGAGGCTCACCTGCGACTAAGGGGCATCCTGAATGGCACCGCCAGCGGAACCTAGCCGCGCCAGCGTTGCCATACGGACCAGACGCACTTTCGTGCCAGTAACGGCTCTTGCGTCAGCAGCGGGTCTGCCGCCAGCCGGGTCTACTTTTCCGGATAGATAAGGAATTTCTTGCGCCGGACGAGGAAGGCATCCAGATCCTCAGTCCATGAACTCACGATTCCTCGCGGGTCCTGCCCCGCCTGGAACGCAGCAACGGTGGCACTGTGTCCAATCAGCTTCTGGTTGCGTGGATAGTCGATCTTCCCCGGATACAGTGTTTGCAGGGCCACGGCCAGCTCAGCTCCAAGTTCGGTTGCCCGTACGCGTTCACGCTCCAGCACCAGAATTCGCACGCCCTCATTACGCTGCCCTTTGAGTTTGGATTCCGAAGGCGTAAACGCAACCGGATAGAATCGCACACCAGGGATATCGCGCTTGTTCAAGTAGTCCGCCAGTTCCCGGCCGTGAATCCAGTCCGCGCCCACAATCTCAAAGGGCGAATCGGTCCCCCGCCCCACTGAGTAGTTGATGGACGATTCCAGCATCGCCACGCCAGGGTAGAGCAGTGCCTGGTTCAGATTACGCATGTTCGGCGAGGGGTTCACCCAGGTCTGGCCCAGTGAGTCAAACCAGTCGCCCCGCTGCCAGCCGCGCATGGCCACCACCTCCAGGGGCATCGTCCACTGCTTCTCCGCACGGAACATTTTGGCGAGTTCGCCAATCGTCATTCCGTGGCGCAACGGAATGGAATGGTATCCGATGAATGAGTGCAGGCTGTCATCAATCATCGGGCCTTCCACATACACTCCGGTGATGGGGTTCGGGCGGTCGAGCACAAAGAACGGCATGTTCCGTTTATGCGCCTCTTCCATCGCATTCCCCATGGTGGATATGTAGGTGTAAAAGCGGGCGCCCACATCCTGGATGTCAAATACCAGCACGTCTACCCCATCCAGCATCGCAGGCGTGGGACGACGGTCCGCCCCGGTTTTGTAAAGGCTGAACACGGGGATGTTGGTCTTGCGATCACGGCTGTCATCGATGTTTTCCTGGTCCAGGACACCGTCAATGCCATGTTCCGGGGCAAAAATGGCGGCTACGTTTACACCAGCCTCCACCATGGCATCCAC
>CAZUAX010000092.1:0-7506 GCA_964618435.1 uncultured Solibacteraceae bacterium | reverse complement strand
GGGTCAACCCACAAGCTGGTGCCGGTAAACCCGGTGTGCCCGAAGCTACCCACCGGGTAGAGTTCGCCGCGATTGGATGAGAAGCGGGAATCGACATCCCAGCCAAGCCCGCGCAGGTCCGGCTGCGACGCGGGCGACGCTGGCGTGATCATCTTTGCGACGGTGCCTTCATTCAGGACGCGCACCCCGTCAAGCACACCGCCACCGAGAATCATCTCCGCAAAACGCGCAAGGTCAGGAGCCGTGGTGAACAAGCCAGCGTGGCCCGCCACACCCCCCATATAGCGAGTGGTGGGGTCGTGGACTACGCCATGTAGAATGCGCCCATTCACCCTCTCTGTAGGGGCTATCCGCGGCCGCAGGGCAGCAGCAGGTTGAAAACCGGTGTCCTTCATACCGAGTGGCTGAAACACCTTTTCCGATGTGTATTGGTCAACTCGCTGGCCGCTCACCGCACGTACGATCTCGGCCAGCAGGATAAAGTTGATGTCGCTGTAGATGAAACGTCGGCCAGGGGGGGCGATGGGCTTATCCACCAACGCCAGCGCGATGCCCGTATCCTCGCCGCTCCAGACAGGCTTCAGATCCACGTCGGGCCGCAATCCCGAAAAGTGCGTCATGAGATCGCGCACGGTGATGTCGCTCTTGCCACCCTGAAACTTCGGCAGATATGCCGTTACGGGATCACCGAGACGAATCTTTCCCTGCTCCCAAAGATGCATTACCGCAGTGGTGGTGGCCACAACCTTGGTAAGTGAGGCAGCATCGAAGATGGTGTCCAGTTCCATAGGCGCCCGGGCAGGCTCAATCTGGCGGCTGCCATAGGCGCGACGGTAGATAACCTCACCGGGACGGCCCACCCAGAGCACCGCCCCAGGAATGGTTCCATTGGCGATCTCTGCTTCGATGGCGACATCCAGGTCCGCAGTGCCGACAGCGCCAGCCGGCATAGGGCTAAACAACAGCACGGCCACGAACGTGATCAAGACAAAAAATGGAAATGTACGTGTCATTGGAGTTTCGCTGCAATCTCATCCAGTACTCGGGCGAGTTCCACATCCTTCACGGAAATGCCGCCCACATCGTGAGTGCTGAGGTGTACCTTTACCGTTTGGTACACATTTGACCATTCCGGATGATGGTTCAGCACCTCGATTCGCATGGCGGCGGTGGCCATAAAACCAAACGCGTGAACGAAGTCCGCGAAACGGTATTCCTTGAACAGCTTTTCGCCATCCAGGCGCCAACCTGGAAGCGCGCTTAGTGCGTCCTGAATCTCGGTGGCGTTGAGTTTTTGGATGATTGCCATGGAAATAGACCTCCGGCCGAAGGGAAACCTCCGGTCTGCGCCGATCACTGATGTTGTCCTTTTATCCTAACCCCTGAAGCGGGATATGCTGCCGCTGAAGACGAAAACCACAAAGAAGTCCGCGACTCGCGGCAGGTTGATTGCATCGGATGGAGTAAAGAAAATGTCTCAGGATCCGAAAATGCTACCGGACCAAGACGGCGCCGGCGAGGACTCGCGATTGCCGGCGCTGCGCATGGATCTCGATTTTCAGCCCTCGCCCGCCACCGAACAGCCGGGCCTTTTGATTCGCGATAGCTTTCATTTTTCCGATACAACACTGATCATTCCGCCGTTCCTTTTGCGCTTCCTGCCATTTTTCGACGGCCAACATACGCGCGGAGAACTTCTCCGAGAGGTAGAGAAGTCGGCCAACCGGGAGAATGCGCTTCGGCTGGAGGCGCATCTGCGCGATACCCTCGACAACGCCGGATTTCTTCAGGGTGAGCGCTTTCAGACCATGAGGAATAGCGCCTTACGCGCCTTCCGCGAAGCACTCGTGAGGCCCTCCAGCCATGCAGGTGCCGCGTATCCTTCCGAGGCATCCGAACTGAGAAGCTATCTTCAAGACAACCTCAGTGCCCATCGGAACGGGCATCTTACACGCAGCCGTCCTCCGCTCGCCGTCGCCGCGCCGCACATCAGTTTCGAAGGTGGCTGGCAATCTTACGCGGCCATGGTGGCAATGCTTGAAAGCGCAGATCCGGAAAGTCTGTTCGTGGTGATGGGCACCTCTCACTACGGCGAACCAGACCGCATTGGGCTCACCGCTAAGCCCTTTGAGACTCCCCTCGGCCAAACCCGCGCGGAGTCTGCCATGGTGTCCACTTTGGCAGCAGCCTGCCCCGATGCTGTCTTGCTCGAAGATTACTGCCATGCCATTGACCACTCAGTAGAATTCCACGTAACCCTGCTCCAATATGCTGTGCGACCGGACGTGCGCGTACTCCCGCTGCTGGTGGGAGCTTATATTGAGCCGATGCGCACTGGCGGATTGCCGGAAGATTCCGCAGCCATCCGCAACGTCTTCCGCACCCTTCGCGCAATGGCGGACGAAGAGCAGCGTCCGCTGGTGTGGTTGCTAAGCGTGGATATGGCACACATGGGCCGGCGCTATGGCGACGAGTTTAGCGCCACCGCCTTTGCTGGAAAGATGGCTGAAGTGGAAGATCTCGATCGTTCCCGCCTGGCAATGTTGGGTAAGAGCGACTGGCGCACTTTCTGGCAGGACGTCAATGCGCGCGACAGTGAATTGAAGTGGTGTGGTTCCTCCACCATCTATACCTTCACCCAGGTTTACCCGGAATCCCGCGCTGAGTTGCTTAGCTATCAGCAATGGAACATAGATCCCCAAAGCGTTGTGAGTTTCGGCACCATCGCGTTTGACCGCTAGACAGTTCGAACCAACGTCGAGTTCACCGGCCTTGGCCCGGCTATGGCCTAAACGTCACTTTTTACTAGGCGAATTCACATTTCCAAAACGAAGGATGGGAGGCTGAGAGCGCGATTCTAGTCTCTTCATCCCAGTATTCCCCTTATTGCGTCTTAACCCTGTACGTAAGGCATTGTACTGTGTAACTCGGGAAATTGACGGAAGTCGTATCATCATTCCCCTCGTCGGAGACTGATTAGGCGTTCCGTTCAGTGGGACGTGGGCTAGAGATGAAGTATTGGGTGCGACGGCTTCGCGGTTTGCCGTCCACCAGTCGCGCTTTGGATGGCGCTATCGATTTGAACCTGGTTGTTTGAGGCGAGTTTGTACCAGTCCCTTCAGGTCGGAGGTTAACCCGCTGACAACAAACGTACAACACGGGTCACCCATTCCAAGACCAGAATCCCCCGATCCTGTTTTATCTCGATAGATTTCTACGATCACGCTGCGCAGGGGCATCGGCGACCCAGACTTCGAATTTGGACATTTCTGGAGGCTTTGCAGAGTTTCAGATCGTGTTATACGCTTGACTTTCTTAACGTGAAGGGAGTAGTGCAATGACGAGTGTGCGATGGATAGTTATATTGATTGCAGTGGCTTGCGTGCCATTTTTGAGTGCCCCTGTATGGTGCGCCGAGACGATTGAGGGCCCCGCGGCGCTTACTGGTAACGAAAGTGGCCATTCCAACCATGGCATTGTCTTCGATTCTCTCGATTACGTGCGTATTCTTGGTTTCGACTTCCATAACCAGGGCAAAGCGGACACGGTCCAGCTGATTTACGAAGGAGAGGTTCTGTATTCACTGAACACTCCAGTGGCAAATCCGGTTTACACCGCCGTGGTGGATTGGCTCCTGGCACCCGGCTCGAACTACTACCTGGTAGGTACAACGACTGCCAATGGCCGCTTCGCGTTTTACAACTTCCCAGCCACCAACAGCCATATTTCAGTGACTTCGGCAATCTTCAGCGGCAACACCGGACAGGTGAATTGGGCAGACTTCCGCAACATCGTTACGGAGCAGGCCTCAGAGCCGTCAGGAAATGGCATCCCGGAACCCACCACCATCGTCCTGATTGGCTTGGGCATGCTGGCCCTGTTCACAATGAGGGGCAAGCAGGTCCACTGACAACGCATGTGATAGAAATCAGAACGGGTAATGAGTTCCGCGCTGTTCGATATTCGTGCGGACTGCGCTCCCACGCAGTCGGGTAACCATTGCCCGTTTCTTCCGGCCCGGGTGGTTGATGTGACACACTTGTGGCCATGCCAGTTCGCCGACGCAGCTTTATGGCCTTACCCATGGCAGCTTGTGGGATGGCCGTTTCCACGGAGGAATCCTACGCCCAAGGCACACCTGCGCGTGACGTCCGGATCTCCGCATTTGAGCTGATTCCTGTACGCGCAACGGAACGAACGGTATGGCTGTTCGTGCGCTTGCGAACCAGGGGCGGATTGAGCGGGATTGGAGAAGCCTCTGACGCGTTCGGCTACGCCAACACCAGCAAAGCAGATGCGCAGCGGATGGAGCAGACACTTACACGTTTCTATGAGTTACTGGAGGGCAAGTCCGCGCTGAACATCGAGGCGTTTCGTCAGCGCGGCTGGGGGATGGCGCAGGAGCAAGGCTTACTTACCGTAGCTGCCTTTTGTGCGCTGGAACAGGCTATGTGCGACCTTGCGGGCCAGGCTTTGGGAGTCCCAAGTTACCAACTCTGGGGCGGCAAAGTACGCGACCGCCTGCCGGTTTACGCCAACATCAACCGCGCCACAAAGCCGCGAAATCCCGCGGGCTTCGCCGACGCCGCCCGCCGTGCGATGGCTGAAGGTTACCGCGCTTTCAAGGCGGCGCCATTTGACGGATATCCCACCAAAGGCAGTGACGCGGAGGTTCGCAGCCATGTGGAGAACGGCATTGCCTGCGTAATGGCGATTCGCGACGCGGTGGGCGACCGCGCCGACGTGATGATCGATTGCCATAGTTTTTTCGAGGTACCAGCGGCGATCAAGCTGGCAAAACAACTGGAGCCGGCGAAGCTGGCCTGGTATGAGGAGCCATTGCCACCGACGCGCGTCACTGAGACCCGGCAGATTAAACAGGCAATCTCCCAACCGATGGCCGGCGGCGAGATCCTGTTTGCCGTGAAAGGTTTTGCGGAGTTGTGCCGGCGGCAAGCCGTGGACGTCATCATGCCCGACGCAAAGTTCTGCGGAGGATTGTTGGAGATGGGCCATATCGCGGCCATGGCCTATGCCCATGGCGTGGAGGTGGCGCCCCATAACCCCAGCGGCCCGGTCTGCACCATGGCCACGGTGCAATCCTGCGCGGGCATGCGAAACTTCCGCACATTGGAAATGCAATGGGGAGAAGTGGCCTGGCGCGGCGAACTGCTGGACCCACCCGAAGTGTTTGCCCAGGGTGAGATCGCTGTCCCCACTGGGCCCGGCTTTGGAGTGCGACTCAAGGGCTCCGTGGCAGCTGCCCATCGCCTCTAGGTGGATTGTGTGCACTGCCTCTCTAGCACCTGAGTTCTGAGGTCTTTCTCCTCCGTAGGCAAGGCCAATCGGCAGTTACCCGGCTTGCTTCACGCGGCATCCGGCCGGACGGTTCCACAGGGGAGATCCTATGCCCCAGGCGCTATACTCGTTAGCAGATGGACGTTTACGAAGAGTTGGTGCGGCTGCGGCAAGCAGGGCAGAAGTGCGCTCTGGCCACCATCATTGAGGTGCGCGGCTCCATTCCCAGCCACGAAAACGCGAAGATGCTTATCCGCCAGGACGGGAGCTTTGTGGGCACCGTGGGTGGTGGCTGCGTGGAGGCTGAGGTTTGGGATGCTGCCCGCGAAGCCATGGAGAAAGAGCGTCCGCGCAAGCTGAGTTTCTCTCTGGGAAACGACGCCAGCTATGAAAACGGCCTGATTTGCGGCGGACAACTGGAGATTTACGTGGAACCCGTATTGCCCCAACCCCGCCTGCTGCTTTTTGGCGGAGGCCACGTCTCCAAGAGCATTTCCGCCATCGCTACCATGGCCGGTTTCCTCACCACAGTAGTGGACGATCGCGAAGCCTTTGCGAATCCCGTACGCTTTCCAGAGGCGCATTCCACTGTATCCGGCGAATACGAAGAGGTTTTTCCCACGCTGGGAGTGACCGAAAACACCTATATCGTGATTGTCACGCGCGGACATCGGGATGACATGCGCGTCTTACGATGGGCTGTCACGACGCCAGCGCGCCATGTCGCCATGGTGGGCAGCAAGCGCAAGGTGATTTCCACTGTAAAGGAATTGGAAAAGGAAGGCATGCCACGCAGCCTTTTTGAGCGTGTCTACGCCCCGATGGGCCTAGATATTGGCGCGATTAGCCCGGAAGAGATTGCCGTCTCCGTGGTTGCGGAAATGATTGCCGTTCGCCGCGACCCGGACGGTGCATGGCGGCAAGCATCGAAGTCTCTGTTTGCGCATGAGCACCTTCGTGCGCTGCTGAAGTAGCGTGGGAGTCCCGCAACGGAACGTCAGATGGCCTCCCAACAGGAACGCGCATCCACCCACGCGACAGGAAACGATGTGATACCACTTGCCGCCATCCTTCTTGCCGCCGGCGCCTCCACGCGAATGGGTGCCGTGAAGGCCCTCTTGCCCATTGATGGCAGTCCCGCGGTAAGCCATCTTGCTCAACAATTCCTTACCATCTGCGCGGAGTGCGTGGTGGTCACTGGCTATCATCATGCGGCGGTGGAGGCCACCATCGCAGACATCCCACACGTCCGCGCAGCCCGCAACCCCGCCCCTGAGCTAGGCCAGCTTTCGTCCCTCCAAACGGGCTTGCGCGCGCTGCAGGGCCAGACGGAGGGGTGGTTCCTCTTTGCTCCGGTGGATTGCTTCGGAATGGACCGTCGCGTGCTTGTTCCGCTGGCCAATTCACTGGCAAGCGCTCCTCCCCAGATGCGCCTTTGCATCCCCAGGCACTTGGACCGCCGCGGCCATCCCGTGGCGGTGCGGTGGTCAATGGCAGCGGAGTTTCTGGCACTTCCTCCGCAGGAATCCGCACGATCGCTCATCCACCAGTGGAAGCCCCACACCCTTTATGTAGAAATCGCGGATGGTGGATTTCTATTCGATGCCGACCATCCTGAGGATTATCGCCGCTTCCTGACCGAGCGCATTGAGGGAGAAGCCCGTGCGTAGGCTAAGCCGAAAACAATCCCTGGTTGCCGTTGCGGCGGTCGTGCTTGCCGTCGTATTGCTGGTGCCCTATCTTTCCGCCGACCGTTTCGCCGGACAGTTGCGCAGTGATCTGCAAGGGATGTTGAGCAGGCCGGTCGAGATCGGAGAGGTGCGGTTCACTCTATGGCGCGGCCCAGGTTTCGTGCTACGCAACCTCGTGATTTCGGACCAACCAGACATCTCGGCGGAACCGCTCGCTTACGTCAATGAGGCCACTCTCTACCTCAGTCCGGCAAGCCTCTGGAAGGGCGAGTTCGTATTCTCAAGCATTACCCTCAGCCAAACCAGCCTGAACCTTGCACAAGGTCCGGGAGGGGAGTGGAATTACCAGCGCCTACTACCGGGCCGCATTCAGGACGCGTTGCAGCCGGGCAAACCGTTGCCCACTCTGAAGGTGGAGGGAGCCAGAATCAATTTCCGGCAAGGTCTTCGCAAGAGCATCTATTATTTCCGAAATGCCGACCTTCACTTGGCTGAGGAAGGCATTGGCTCCGATGCC
>CAZUAX010000091.1:0-17744 GCA_964618435.1 uncultured Solibacteraceae bacterium | reverse complement strand
ATAGCGCTTTCCTTCGAATCCCAGTTGATGATGCTGCTTACGCTGAAACTCACCAGCAAAGGCGTGGCTGGCATCCCACGGGCAAACTTCGTGATTCTCACAGCGCTCTTCATCAGCTATGGGCTCCCTCTCGAAGGGCTGGCAATGTTGCTGGGCGTGGACGCCATCATCGACACCATCCGCACCAGTGTCAACATCACCAGCCACTGCGCCGCGCCCGCCATGGTTGCCCGGTGGGAAGGGGAGCAGTTCCCGGATGGCCTGGCCGATGCCACATCCGACGCGCCCTAGCCGTTCGCTCCAGCGGTGCCGCGTTTTCGTGCCATCCCTCTCTTCCCATCCGCCGCTGCCCCTGCCGCCATTCCTCGCTTAGCGCTACGATCAAGCCATGCGTCCTAGCCGCAACGCGGTTATCCTCATCACGCTGATGTTCTTCTGTGCGGGGCTGTTCTTTTTCTCTTACCGCTACCTGGAAGGGGTGGAACTCAACCGCTGGCCAGACTGGCGTCCCGCGTTCCTCAACGAGATGTCCGCTGCCTTTGCCACCTACATCCTCTTCTGGCCCCTCTACTGGTTCACGAACCGTTACCCCTTCGTGCGCGGGCGCCTCTTTAAGCACATCGCATTCCATTTCCTGGCGCTCTTCGCCTGGAGTTTTCTCCACACCACCATGCTCGCCACCATGCGCCCGCTCCTCTATCGGCTGGTGCTCGACAAGCCCTTTGACTATGGCTACCTGCCGGTTCGTTATCTGATGGAGTTCTCCATTGGCGCCTTTGTGTTCTGGGCTCAAGTTGCGATGATTGCCGCCATCCGCTTCCAGCGCGAGCTGCGCAAACGCGAAGTGCACACCGCCCAGCTTGAACACGAACTCACTCAGGCGCAGCTCGATGCTCTGCGCCTGCAACTTCGCCCCCACTTCCTCTTCAACGCCCTCAACGCCGTTTCTTCCGTGATGTATGAAGACCCCCGCAAAGCCGACCGCATGATCACCAGCCTCAGTGACTTTCTGCGCGCCGTGCTGCGCCAGAATTCCACCCAAACCGTCCCCCTCGCCGAAGAATTGCGTCTGCTCCATCAATATCTCGCCATCATGCAGATCCGTTTTGGTGACCGGCTCACCTTCACCCGAAGCGTCCCCGATGCCTTGCTGTCTGCCCTGGTCCCGCCCCTCCTGCTGCAACCTCTGGTCGAGAACTGCGTGCAGCACGGTGCTAACCCAGACACAGGGGAGTTGGTTATCCATCTCGACATCCACGCTGAGGGCAGCACCTTGCACCTTAGTGTGCGGGACCACGGTCCGGGTCTTGGCCTGCCTGCAGAAGACGCAGATCCCAATGGCCTCCGTGCCGGTCTCGGCCTCACCAATACGCGACGCCGCCTTGAGCGCATGTACGGTCAGCAGCACCAGTTCCTGCTCACCAATGCCACCGACGCGGACGCTGCCGGCCAGGGTTTGCTGGCCACCATCGTACTGCCGCTCACAATAGGCGACCCACTTGCAATGGAAAACACGGAGCCTTCTCATGCCCTCTGAGCCTTTGCCGTGCATCCGTGCCGCCATCGTGGACGATGAACCTCCCGCACGTGCAAAACTCCGTCGCCTGTTGGGTGAGGCGGAAGGCTTCCTGCTGGTGGGCGAGGCCTCCACCGGCATCGAAGCCGTAAATCTCATCCTGCGCGAGACCCCCTCCCTTGTCTTCCTCGACGTTTCCATGCCGGATATCGATGGCTTTGCCGTGGCCCGCGCCATCCCCGAGGATGCGCGCCCTCACATCGTTTTCGTCACTGCCCACGACCACCGCGCCCTCGAAGCCTTTGAGGTTCACGCCGTCGACTATCTCCTCAAGCCCGTGGATCCGGACCGTTTCCTTGCCATGCTCTCTCGCGTGCGCTTACTGGAGTCAGCCCGACAGGCCACCATGGAAGCTCTGCTTCACAAGTTGCCCGCTCAGCCTGGCTTTCCCAAGCGCTTTCTGCTTACCGACGGTGACCGCGCCGCACTGGTGACGCCCGCCGAAATTGAGCGGGCGGAGTCCGCCCGCAATTACGTGGTGGTCCACGCCCGCGGCCATCGCTTCGTTCTTCGCAGCACTCTCGACGAGTTCCAGGCGCAGCTTGACCCGGAACACTTCGTGCGAATGAACCGCTCTCACCTTGTTCATCTGGATTTCGTCAAGGAAATGGTGGCCGTCGGCCACGGGGAATACCGTGTAACGCTGAAGGACGGCACCCACCTCGTTTGGAGCCGACGATTCTCCCCGGGTTCGCATCTGGCACGCTGATCCGCTTCCATTTGCTCGCGGCATGGCCTTCTACCGTGGCGCATCCACCTTCACACGTTCCGCCGCCGGTTTAGGCTTACCGCTTCGTCCCCGCCTCAGGCCCGTTCGTCCCATCCGGTCTTCCGCTATCCGGCGTCCTCCCACAAGATAGTCTTGAAAGGACCATTGCATGTTGCTGGAAAGCGCCCCCTTGACGAACACGCCATCCACCGCGCCATCCGTCCCTGCTTCTCCCGCCTTTGCACGTGAGTACGGGCTCGACTGGCTGCGGGTGTTCGCCTTCGCCGTTCTGATCCTCTATCACACCGGCATGATCTTCGTCAGTTGGCCCTTCCACATCAAGAACGCCGAAACCAGTGTGGCTTTGGAATGGCTGATGCTGCTTGCGAACCGCTGGCGCTTGCCCCTGCTGTTCCTAGTGGCTGGTGCGGCTGTTTGTTTCAGCCTGCGACGCCGCAGCTATGGCCAGTTTGTCGTCGAACGTACGCGGCGTCTCTTCCTGCCTCTGGTCTTTGGCATGTTCGTTGTCATCCCGCCGCAGATCTACTACGAGCGCCTTTTCCAGGGCTCCACGCTTTCCTACGCCGAGTGGTATCCGTCGGTCTTTCAGCTGCAGCCCTATCCACAAGGCTCCTTCAGTTGGCACCACCTGTGGTTCGTACTCTACATCTTCGTCTTCTCGCTGGTGGGCATCCCCTTCTTCCGATGGATGCGCTCCCCGTCCGGGCAGCACGCCGTCAATCGCATGGTGGACTGGTTTGAGCGTACACCTGCCACGCTCTACCTCATCAACGTCCCCAACATCGCTGTAGGCATCACCCTTGGTCCCTTTTGGCCCACCACCCATAACCTTGTGGCCGATTGGGCTAACCTTACTGGTGCTCTGCTTACCTTCCTTTGGGGCTTCACCATCGCGTCTAACCCGCGATTTCTGGACCACATTACGCAGCGTCGCAACGAACTCGCCATTGTCGGCATTGCCATCGCGACGCTCTTCTTCACCCTGCGCGCTACCGGGGCGCTCAGCGGGTTACCCGGCATCGCTCCCATGTTGGCCTCCAACCTAGTCTCTGCCTATTTCGGCTTCGCCTGGGTGATGGCCCTGGTGGGCTTGGCTCGGCATCACATCCGCCAGGGAGGCCCCAGGCTGCGCTATGCAACGGAGGCGGTCTATCCCTTCTACATCTTTCACCAGACCATCATGATCGCCGTGGGCTACTACGTCATTCAATGGAATTGGGGTCTCTGGCCGAAGTTCGCAGTCGTGGTCCTGGCCACCTTTGTCGGCAGTTGGATGGCCGTAGAGCTTGTCCGCCGCACCGCTCTTACGCGCCTGCTTTTCGGCCTCAAGCCCTAACCTCCAGCAGCTTGCGCGAAGGGCATCCCCGAAACCGCGAAGGGGGGATCCTCAGATCCCCCCTTCCTTCCTGATTATGTCGGCAGTTCGTCCAGTTCCACCCACGCGCGCTTTTGCCAGCTCTCAATGCCCTTCTCGGCAAGCTGCACGCCCTTGGCGCCTTCACGCAGGTCCCACGGGAACGGCGTCCCCTTCACCACGTGCTTCAGGAACAATTCCCACTGCGCCTTGAACGCATTGTCGTACAGCGCTTCCTGGTCAGGTAGCTTCTGCCAGCCGCCCAGAAAGTCGATCGGCGAATCGAGGTCCGGGTTCCATACCGGGCGCGGCGTGGCGCCGTAGGGCTGCACATAGCAGCCGCGCAACCCCGCCACCGCGGAGCCGCGCGTGCCGTCCACCTGCACCGTCACCAGGTCGTCGCGCCGCACGCGCACACACCAGCTTGAGTTGAAGTGCGCCACAATGCCGCCCTCAATCTCGAACGTGGCATACGCCGAATCATCCGCCGTACATTGGTAGGCCTTGCCCTTCTCGTCCACCCGTTCTGGGATGTGCGTCGCTCCCAGGCACGACACTGCCTTCACCTTCCCGAACAGGTTATCCAGCACGTACCGCCAGTGGCACAGCATGTCCAAAATAATGCCGCCCCCGTCTTCCTTGCGGTAGTTCCACGACGGCCGCTGCGGGGTAATGATGTCGCCTTCAAACACCCAGTAGCCAAACTCGCCACGCACCGACAGAATCCGCCCAAAGAACCCCGAGTCAATCAGCGCCTTCAGCTTCACCAAGCCCGGCAGCCACAGCTTGTCCTGCACCACGCCATGCTTGATGCCCGCCGCCTTCGCCAGGTGATAGAGTTCCATTGCCGTATCCGTGCTGCCCGAGGTTGGCTTCTCGCAGTACACGTGCTTGCCCGCCGCGATGGCGGCCTTCACGGCGTCGGCGCGCCGGTCAGTGGTCTGCGCGTCGAAGTAAATCTGATACGCGGGGTCCGCCAGCGCTTTCTCCAGATTCGTGGAATACGGCAGTCCCCCGGTGCGCTCCGATAGTTCCGCCAGTTTCACCGTATTGCGACCCATCAGCAATGGCTCCGGCAGAATGCGCTCCGTGGGGCTTATCCTCAAGCCCCCCTGTTGCCGGATGGCGTGGATGGAGCGCATCAGGTGCTGGTTCGTCCCCATGCGCCCGGTCACGCCGTTCATGATGATGCCTACGCGATGAATGGTTGCTTCGCTCATACCGATTCTCCTTCAGGATTCGAACGACTCCAAGATGCTCTTTTGCCTTACGCGGAAGGTTTATCTGTGCACTGCGGCCAGGCTCCCTCGGGCAGTGCCGGCACGTCCACGCCCGCCTTGGGCAGCGTCCCTTCCAGTTCCTGCCGCCAGTGCGCCACATCGCCCGCCGGGCCATACACGTAAATCATCACCAGCGGCGTCTCGCCCATGTTTGTGATCTGGTGAAACACAGTGGGGGGGATAAACACCGCCTGCCCGGTCGTCACTGTCTGGCGTTCCTCGCCCAGGCACATCTCGCCTGTGCCCTCCACCACAAAGTAGACTTCTTCCTGCTCCTGGTTGTGCCAGGGCACCTGTCCACCTTTGGGCTCCAGCACCACATAGCCCATGGCGAAGTTGTTGCACTGGATGGGCGACAATCCGCCCACCAGATTGCGCGTCCGGCGTCGCGCCGGATACGTGCGGCCTTCGGTCTTGTGAATGTCGGCAATAATCATGGCGGCTCCTCTCTAATGTTTCCAACTCTTCCTACAGCGATCCCCAGAACTGCAAATACGGCTTATCCGTGGCCAGCCTCTGTACATACAGCGCGGCCTCCCGCAGGTGATAATCTCCCCACATGCTCGATTCTCCGCAGGGAATCGTCCGTCCCGCGGGTACATGATCCCAGCCGTTCGGCCGGTGGTACACCGAGTGCAGCAGCAGGCCCTGATGGTTCGCATCGCTGCTCAGATAGGGTTCCTCCAGCAGCGTGTGCAGCACGCTCAGTCCGGCCTGCCGGTAGCGCGCGCCCGCCTCGATTTCCCCCTTGCCCGTCAGCCATGCGCCCAGCCGCAGCAGCCCCTGCGCCCCGATTGCGGCGGCTGAGCCATCCACCGGCTCATGCTCGTTGTAGGGCTCCGACGCCCGGTTCAGATAGTCGCCCAGCTTGTGAAGGTTGGGGGCGCCGGTGTCCCAGTAAGGCACTCCGTCGGTGGCCGTGTTGTTGATGTAGAAATCGCACGTTGCTTCCGCGGCCTTCCGGAACAGCGCCATAATCTCCGTGCGGCCCCCGAAGGCTTTCAGGTCTGCGTCGGGCACCGTCTCCAGGAACTCCAGTTGTTCGGCGAACCCGCACATCGCCCAGGCCAGCCCCCGCGTCCAGGTGCTGAACGGCGAATAGCCCTGCTGCGTGCTCGGGCAGCGGAACGCCCCATCATTGCGGTTGAAGATCGCTTCGTGTACCGTACGCCCTCGCACGTCGTAGCTGTCCCGGCCTTCGCCGTAATAAACCGAATACTTCGCCGTCATCCGGCAATGGTCAATTGCCCGGCCCAGCAGCGAAATCTTCGCGTCGTTCTCGCCCATCAGCGCGTGCCCCAGGCGGTAGCCCACCGCCAGCGTCCGCATCGAACGGATGGTGTCGACAAACAGCGATTGCGGCCCGTTAAAGCTGTACACAAACCCGCCATCCTTCACCTGCGCCCAGCGGCTCGCCTGCACCGCGCCGGATGCCTTCAGCGCCATCTCATAGAAGTGCCGCTCCCACTCCCCTGCCGCATAGGCCCCTTCCATCGCCAGGCGCAGCAGGTTCCCGTAGGTGCTCACGTTGTTGAATCCGTGGTCGTGAACGCCGATGTGCGTCACATGCGACGCCATCAGTTCCAGCGTGCGGCTGCGCCCAATCTCCAGGAACCCCGTCTCGCCCGTGGCATCAAACTGCAGCACCGAAGCGCCAAACTGGAAGCCCTGTGTCCATTCCGTCCATCCCCGGCTGGTGTACTTGCCTTCCACCGTAAATACGGGCGTACCCCGCTCCGGCGTGTAGTCCTTCTCTATCGAATGAATCTTCGCCGCGGAAAGCTCCCACATCCGCGTAATGGCGGGCAGCAGGGCCGTCGGAGTCAGGCTGTGGTCAATGCGCATCATGGCTAGAATCGTTTTCCTTTCCGCATGTGGACAATCATCAGTTCGCTGTCAGCCAGCGCTTCATACGTGTGTTCCAGAATTGCGTCAAACTGCATCGCCTGTCCGGCGTGCAGATCGTGTACTTCATGGGGAAGCCGGAAACGGATCCGCCCCTTCAGTACCCAACAGATTTCGTAGTCGTCTCCGTGAATCTCCGGGCGGGAAAGTGTGCTTCCCTTCCGCGCCTGTCCAAACAGGCAGAGTGCATTTCCATACCGCACTTCCCGGAACTCAAACCCCCCGGACCGGTGTTTGCTCTCCTCCGTCCGGTGGGCGCTGCGGCTCTCCGCCAGCGCCAGCAAATCCGCCGTGTTCATGCCAAACACCCGGCTCAGCTTGAAGAGCGTCTCCAGTTCCGCGGTGCTCTGGTTGCGCTCCAGCCGCGAGATCACGGGCACTGAGATGCCGGAACGCTGCGACACCGCTTCCATCGTCAGCCCCTCGCGCTTGCGAATCTCACGCAACACGCTGAAGTCGAACATGGGCTGGTTCTCGGGGTCCGGCAGCACTCTCACAGTAGCGGGCATAATTTGCTTCTGCCGCAAACACTATCATGAAAATTATTGTCTGCGCAAATCTCGCTCGGTGCTGGCAACCCTCCTGCCTTCGGCTCAGCGCCACTTGGCTATACTCCGAAATAGGGTCCAACAGATCTGGTGCAACACAATGCGCCTCTCTCTCGTCCCAAGTCTTGGCATGCCAATATCTGGATACATTCTGGCTGCATCTCGCGTGCTGAGGGGCTTTATGTGCCGGGGTCGGGGAGGTCTGCGCTCCCTCACTGCCGCCGCACTGGGGGCCTGGGTCCTTGCGCTCGGCGCAGTCCCAGCCGCAGCGGGGGCCTCGCCCGGAACGGCATCGCTGCGAGTTGCCGCGGACACGCTGCCACTCACTCCGGAAATTGATCGGCTGGACGTTCGGTTTGTCCTCCGTGCGCAGGGCTGGCGCGTAGCCGGGATTCAGCCTGCCGCCAGCTCCCTCATTCAGCCTTCCTGCGGCGCGGGCCATGCGGCCTCCAAGCCGGGGGATGCTGCGCACTGGCACTTGGCTCATCTCCAACTTGTGGTCTCCGATATCGATGCAGACCACGACCTCGACCTCATCGTCGTCAACCGTCTGTCTGGCCGCGCGCAAAGTGTCTGGCGCAATCACGGCGATGGAGTCTTTGAGCGGCTTCGTGCCCATCGTTTTGGCCCGGCTCCTTTCTCCGATGATCAGATTTCCAGCAACTCCACCCCAGCCTCTCCTTGGGCTTGCTGCGCCGTAACCAGTCCAGACTTCTGGTTCTGGCCTGCGAGCTACGCGAACCACCATCGCCAGGCCCCGCTTCACTTCCGCGCCAGCGCTTCCCTTGTCTCCCTGGCCCATCTTCTGCCGTGCAGCGGACGTGCGCCGCCCTCTCTCGCTCTCTCCTAGCTCTTGATTGAAAATTCTGGCGCCACTCGACCCAGTTGTGTGCGCGGTGATGAGCATTACCCTGCGCCACCGCCAAGGAGGTTTCCATTGTTTCGCTTGCGAAATCGCTTCGTGCCGCCCCGCGTCCGTTGTGCCGGACGGCCCGTCCGGTCCAGTTTCTCCCGCTGGAACTGTATCCCCCTGCCGGGTGTCCTGTTGGTGCTGGTCGCCTTCGCCCTGCCGCTCCCTTCTCTACACGCAGCCCATCCTCTGGAGCCACTGCCCCGCGAGATCCTCGAAGTCTGCTCGCTCTATGACGACCAAGTCCAGTCCGATGTCGGCCTCAATGAACCCGCGGCTCCGCTGCGCGCGCACGCTCCCAGCTATCTGCCCGCTGGCACATCCATCATTACGGTGCAGCCGGCATCCCAGGCGGGTACCGATTGGACAGCCGCTCTGCACCAATCCGCGCGATTCCTCTTCATCCAGCATGCTGTCCGCATCGGAACTCAGAAGAAGACGCGGCGCAGCCTCCGCGGCCCCTTCTTCCGGGACTATGTGGATTCGCTTCGCGGCTTCTCGGGCTGGGACGACGGGGACTCGTTTCTCACCAATTACGTCGGCCACCCCATGCAGGGCTCCATCAGTGGCTACTTTCAGGTCCACAACCACCCCCGCGAACGGCTGCTGGAGTTCTCTTCCCACTCCTCCTATTGGAAGAGCCGCTTTAAGGCCATGGCCTTCAACGCCGCCTACAGCACCAACTACGAGCTAAGCCCAATCGGTGAGGCGGCCATCGGCAACGTGGGTCTCCGCCCTGGCACCAAGGGCGCGGTAGATCTCGTCATCACTCCCACCCTCGGCTTTGCTTGGATGGTGGGCGAGGACGCCATTGATGCCAAGATCATCGCCCCTCTGGAACGCCGGCTGCGAAACCCCGGTTCTCGCCGCCTCCTGCGTACCGCGCTCAATCCTACACGTACTTTTGCCAATTTCCTGCGTGGCGTTGCCCCCTGGCATCGCGATACCCGAGGTGATGTGAAGTGAGATTGCCCGTTCTTTTGCTCGCCCTGCTACTGACTCTTGCTAGTGCTTTGCAGCTGAAGGCCCAGCATCAGCCTCCACCCCCGTTTGACCCTGACGAAGCCACCTTCGCCAGTTCGCGTCTCAAGATTCCTGAACCTATGGTCTTCGATCTGGTCCGTCCCCTCGGCGCGCCCAAAGGTGAACTCGAAGTGAACTCTCTCTTCCGCATCAGCGAATTCGGTGGGAAACCGGTGCTGCAGTGGGCTCCCGAGGTCGAGTACACCTTCGCCGATGGTTGGGGCATTGAGTTCGAACTGCCTGCCGAGAATGACTCTGTCGAAGCCTACAAGTTCGCTATCCAGGGCAAGTTTGGCAAGCTTTCCACCAACAGCACCCTCCAGGGATGGCAGGGAATTTATGAATGGAACCGCAACGCCGGCAGTCCGCAGATGGATCTGCTTCACCTCTTCGGCTGGCAACTCAATCCACAGTGGAGCTTCTTCTCCATGAATGGCGTGCGGCGCTATGCCGCCCCGCGCCGGGACTTCGGCTACCTTGGCAACCACACAGTATTCCGCCGCTTCACCAGTCGCCTGGAACTCGGCCTGGAAACCAATACCCAGGCCGCCCCCAATGCACCACTGCGCTTTATGGCGATGCCGCAGGTTCTGTGGCGCTTGGGCCACTATAATATCCAGGCGGGTGCAGGCACCCTCACGGAAGGCGACACCCGCCCCAAGCTTGCCTGGCGCATCTCCAGAGAGTTCTAGAGGGTCTTCCTGAGGTCCGGCAAGTCCATGGGCGCTGGCCGGTTCAGTAGTATCCTTTCCTTCATGAGCAACAAGCCCTTCCAGCCCTACGT
Organism: uncultured Solibacteraceae bacterium; assembly: GCA_964618435.1. Taxonomy (GTDB): domain Bacteria; phylum Acidobacteriota; class Terriglobia; order Bryobacterales; family Bryobacteraceae; genus JACTMJ01. The sequence continues at coordinate 7,634 of CAZUAX010000091.1, read as the reverse complement.
GCCAGCCAGTAAGCGGCTGCCGGAATTCACCCTCCGCGCCGTCCTGCTGGGCGTCATCATCTCCGTGGTGCTGGGGGCGGCCAACGCCTATCTCGGGCTAAAAGCCGGTATGACCGTCGCCGCCACCTATCCCGCGGCAGTGTTGGCCATGGCCCTGCTCCGCCTCCGCAAAGCTTCCATCCTGGAGGAGAACATCGCCCGCAGTGCTGGCTCGGCGGGCGAGTCTGTCGCTGCGGGTGCCATCTTCACCATTCCCGCCTTCGTCCTCGCCGGCGTCTGGCCCAGCTTTAGCGGCGCGGATGCCTACTGGCAATCCACGGGCTTCATGGTGCTGGGGGGCGTCATCGGCATCCTCTTCATCGTCCTGCTTCGCAAGATTCTTGTGGAAGACCCCGAACTGCCTTTCCCGGAATCCGTCGCCGCCGCTGAGATCCACAAAGCAGGGCAGGGAGGAGGTGGCGCTGCAAAATTGCTCTTCAGTGCTATGGGCCTCGGGGCGGGCATCTTTGCCTTGGGCACATTCAAACTCTTCGCCATCGGCAAGGAATTCCTGATCTCCCTTGGCTCCCTCGGGGCGGGCATCCGCCTCGGTAGCGCCACTGGCGGCAACCCCCTGCCCGTCGGCGGGTTTACGGCCGTCACCACCCCCTCCGTCAGTCCCGCCTACCTCGGGGTGGGCTTCGTCATCGGCCCGGAACTCGCTGCCCTCAACTTCTCTGGCGGAGTCCTCGCCTGGGGACTCATGGTGCCCCTCCTCACCTACATCCTCGGGCCTCAACTGCAGCAGTACCTCCCCGCCGCTGACCCTGAGGGTGGCTGGACCGCGCTTGCCTTCGCCATCTGGCTCAACATCGTTCGCCCCATTGCCGTCGGGGGGATGCTGGTTGGCGCCGCATATACCCTCTTCCGCATGCGCCACAGCCTCATCGCGGGCATCGCCCGCGCCGTCGGCGACCTCAAAGCCGGTACCGCTCAGCGCAACGCGGTCTCCAACCGCCTCGACCAGGACCTCCCCGCCCGCTGGATCTTTGGTGGACTCGGCGTGGCCCTTCTCGTCATGGTCGGGCTCTACATCTTTCTCTCTGAATCTGTCCTGGGCGGCACGCTCACTGCCTTCATCATGATCATCGTCGGCTTCTTCTTCGCCGCCGTCTCCGGCAACCTCGTCGGCCTCATCGGCTCCTCGAATAACCCCGTCTCCGGGCTTACTCTCTCCACCGTCCTCATTGCCGCCCTGCTGATGGTGGTAGTGGGGGTAACCGGTTCCGATGGCGTAGCCGCAACCCTTGGCGTCGCCGCAGTCATCTGCGTTTCCAGCGCGGTCGCCGGGGAAATGCTGCAGGATCTCAAGGTCGGCCACATCCTCGGTGCCACACCCAGCCGCATGCAAGCGGGGGACATGCTGGCCACGGTGGTCTCCGCTCTTGTGATGTACTTTCCTCTGCTTGTCCTGCACGAGAGCAACATCAAGGCTGGCGGAATCGGCTTCGGGGACCGCGCCCTCCCTGCACCTCAGGCAGGCCTTATGGCTTCCCTGGCGCAGGGCATTGTCGGCGGTGAGATGGCCTGGCCCCTCGTCATTTTCGGCATGCTCATGGGCCTCGCCCTCATCCTCATCCGCATGCGCAGCCCCATGCTTTTCGCCGTCGGCATGTATCTGCCGCTAGAAACCACCTTCACCATCTTCGTGGGTGGCGTCATCCGCTGGGCCATGGATACGGTGGCCGCGCGTCGTAAGCTCAACGCTGCACAGAATGCCCGCGTGGAAAACGCGGGGGTCCTCATGGCTTCCGGTCTTATCGCGGGCGAAGCCCTCACCGCGCTCGCCGTCGCCACTTGGGTTTTCTTTGCTCCCGAAGGCTCAGGTCTTCCCGCCTTTTTCGCATCCCCGTCCATCCTCGCGGGAATGCTGGTGCTGCTCGGGCTGGCCGCGCTTATGATCCGCATTCCGCTTGCCCGAGCGGGCAACCCGGAAGATCCAGCGCCTCCCCAGGCCATGGTTTAAGGCACAGAAATACGCGCTTGTTGTGCACTGCCCTCTCTCAAAGATTTGCGGAGAGGGCGCTTGCGATGGCTGCCCAACTGTTTGCCCTCAGGGCGCCACCGGTTTCCCGCCATTTCTTCTGCCGCTCTGCGCGCCAGTCACAACCTCAATCTCTTGTGAAATCAAACAGTTGCAAACCGCCGCGCACGATTTCGCATTACCCGTCCGTATACTCATGCAAATCCATTCGCGGGAGGGAACCGCTATGCATTCCAGTGCGCCTGAATCTACTGCTCACAACCAAGCCCCAAACCCGGGTCCTACCGGCCCCCGTACCGTGGACGGCAAGAAAACCGCCTCCATGAACGCCCTCAAGCACGGACTCTCCATTACGCGGCACATCGTCCTCAAGCATGAAGATGCCCAGGAATTCCAAACCCTGTGTACCCAGCTCCGCGAAATCTTTGAACCGCAATCGGCTCGCGAACGCCTTGCGGTTGACGACATCGCCCAGTGCAAATGGGCACTCCGGCGCTTCGAAAAGGCGGAAGCCTTTGCGCTTGAATTTCCCACTCTGCCGCACTCTGATAAACAGCCGGAAGTCCCCGCTGCCAGCAAACTCGATTACATCGCCGTGATCTCTGACCAACCAGGCAAAGCCCACACCGCCTTCTGCGGCATCCACAACCTGCTCCGCTACCGCAGTCACTGGGATCGCCGGCACCAGCACGCCCTGGCTGAATTCGACCGTGCCCAGCGCGCCCGCTACGCTCAAGCCAGAGAGCAACGTGCGCAAGCCGCCGAGCAGCGCGCCCAACGCGCTGAGCGACGGGCTCAGCAGGCCGAGCAGCGCGCGCAACAGGCTGAGCAACGCCAACAGCAACTGCACAACATGAAGGCCGAACACCAGCGCACGGGCATTCACCGCGAGATCACCCGCGTATTGTCGTCAAGCTCCCAGGCCGCTCCGCTGCAGGAGTTCGTTTCGTCGCAACGCGCAGCTTCCCTTCACGGTGCTGAACCCGCCAGCACAAAACCTCCCAAGAGGCTCGTCAATCGGGGAACAGGGCCGCAATCCAAGCGTCAGAACCAGGCTTAACCAGGCGCAATCGAGAGCAAGATACCAATAGAACTCCGGGTACAGCCCTGTCTGCCGCGACGAAAGGGATCAGAGGAACACCAGCACTAGGCTTCCGGCTTCACTTCGTCGCGGAAGAAGGCGAACAGCGCAATCACCATCGCAACGGACGCGAAAGCCATAATCGCAAACACCGGGCTCCAGTCGCACACCCCGTTGGTCGTGTACCGCTCGATCAGTTCTACGCTGCCGAAGGTGCCTATCAGCATGCCCACCCCGAAACAGATCAGCACAATCAAGCCTTGTGCTTGCGCCCGAATCTCTGGTGGGGCCTTCTTGTCCACGTACACTTGGCCACCCACGAAGAAGAAACCAAAGATCAATCCATGCACCAGGATCGCCACGTAGTACAGGACCACTTGGTCCATCGCCACTCCGCCCCACAAGGCAAAGTAGCGGACTGCCAGCGCGGTAAGCCCCGCCATCATCGTCCACTTCACACCCCATCGCATCAGGGCCAGCGGCACCAGCACCATCAGGAAGATCTCCACGAACTGTCCCAGGTTCATCGTCGCGGTCACCTGCTTGAATCCCTGGCTCTCGAAGAACTGCGATCCCAGCGAGAAGTACAGGGTAAAGGGGATCATCGTCAGCAACGAGATGCCGATGAACAGGGCGAAGTTGCGGTCCTTCAGCAGCGTCAGCGCCCGCAGCCCCAGCGCGTCCACCAGCGACGATTCCTTGCCCTTCGCCGGGGGCGGCGTGTCAGGCAAGGTAAGGTTCAGCAGCGCCGCCGCCAGCGCCGTGCCGGCACCGCAGTAAAGGGGAATCGCCGTACCGTCAATCACGATGCCGAACAGGCTGCTTGCCGCCGCCAGGCTGAACAGCGAACTTCCCACCCAGCCAATCGACCCGAACACGCGAATCTGCGGGAACTTCTCCGGCGGGTAGTTCGCCATGGCAATGGCGTTGGTCAGGCTCCAGGTGGGCATGTAGAAGCACATCCCCAGCAGCAGCACAAAAAACATCCATCCTGGGTTGGTCTGCTGGGCGCCAAGGTAGAAAAACAGGGCGCATCCAAGGTTCAGGAACGTCAGCACTTTCTGGCTCGAAAAATGCCGGTCTGCCACCATGCAGATGATCGGCGACGCCAGGCAGCCCAACGGCATCACACTCAGAATCCATGCCTGATAGCTGCCCGTCACCTCCATGTTCTTGAGGTACGCCGCCATCGGCACCCACCACACGGCAAACATCATGTATTGCAGGAACATCATCCCGCTCAGCCGGATCCTGACACCCATGGAGGCTTCTGCCATCTCGTTCTCCTCACTTACTTCCTGTCCCCGACTCTGCCGTGGGCGCCTTTGGACGATCTTAGCGGGTTCGGGCAGGTACGTCTACGAAAGCAGAGAAAAGATTTGCCCCGGCATGCGAAGGACACTCTCTCCAGTCACCTGGTCAGTCACCTGGCTCTGCGCGCCCGCAGTAATCCCCGCCTGCCCCGCAAAAGCCACTGGCCTCCCGTTGCCGGGAGGCCAGTGGGCAATTCGGGTGATGGGTGTGTCAATCCCAGTAATAGTCGCCGGGCTCGAAGAGACTGCGCGGAGGGGTCCGCGCTGCCTTCATGTAAGCTTCCATTCTCGCCAGAACGCGGGGCTCGCGAGACGCGAGATTGTTGCTCTCCGTGCGGTCGCGCCGCAAGTTGTACAGTTCCAAAGGCGCATTGGGAGCAGGGCGCACTGCCTTCCAGTCCCCATTGCGCGCGGCCTGCATCGGCAGTTCATCTGAGAACTTCGACTCTGCGCGAACCCAGCGCGGAAGTTCCCAATACTGCCATTCCGGCTTGCGGCGCTGGTTCCTGCCCAGCATCGTGGGGGCCACGCTAATGCCGTCAATGCCCTTAGGCGCGGTGGCCCCGGCAATCTCGGCAATGGTGGGCAGCATGTCACAGAAGCTCCATGGCATGGAGTTGCTCTTGCCGGCGGGTACATGTCCGGGCCAGCGCGCGATCATCGGCACGCGGATGCCGCCTTCATACAGGTTTTGTTTGTGGCCGCGCAGCCCCCCGCTGGAATTGAAGTACTGGTCGTTCACGATGCCCATGGCATCTCCGTTGTCACTCGTGAACACGAACAGGGTATTCTGCTCCTGCCCCAGTTTCTTCACAAGGTCCACAACGCGGCCCACTTCCCGGTCCAGGCGGGTGATCATGGCCGCCAGTGCGGCACGGCTCTCCGTCTGGTCGGCATATCTTGAGCCCGGCCGCGAGAAGGCTCGTTCCGGAAACTTGCCACGGTACTCAGCAAAGGAATCCTCGGGCACCAGCAGTTCCCAGTGGGGCATGGTGGAGGGCATGTAGCAGAAGAATGGCTGTTGGTGGTTGCGCTCAATAAATGCCAGCGCTTTTTCTGAAATTACGTCCTGCGAATAGGTGGTGCCAGTCTTCCCGTTGTTCCCGGGAAGCGGGTAGAGATCCTCGTTATGCACCAGCACCTTGGGGTAGTAGTTGTGTGCGTGTACTTGGTGGAGGTATCCGAAAAACTCGTCGAAGCCCTTCTTCGGCGGCGCGCCCGGTGTCCCCCGGTCGCCCAGTCCCCACTTCCCGTAGCCGCCGGTCGCATACCCGGCCTGCTTTAGGACCATCGCCATTGTCACGTCACTTTCGGCAAGAGACTGGCCGCCGGTGTTGCCACGTATGGAGGTGTGCCCCATGTGGTAACCGGTCATCAGCACACTGCGGGAAGGTGCGCACACCGTGCACCCTGAGTAAGCATCGGTGAATCGAAGCCCCTCGGCGGCGAGGCGGTCGATATTGGGCGTCCGAATCTGCTTCTGCCCGTAGCATCCGAGGTCTCCGTAACCCAGGTCATCGGCCATGATCAGCACGATGTTGGGGGGGCGCCTCGACTGGGCGAGCATCGGAGCGGCCAGCGAGGCAGCCGCTCCCCCAAACGCACACTTCTGGAGAAACGATCGGCGGGTATCTATGGACATTGCCTCTTGGTTATATCAGTGGAATGGCTTGCTCTCAAGGGGCGCAGGCAACAATTTGCCCGTCGCGCTGGAGAGGTTCGCGCCAGAGGTCGCCACCGAAGCATGGGCTCCTCCGCTTTCGTGCCAAAATACGCGCATGCGCCGCTTTGCCCTGCTCCTCGTCGTCTTCAGTTTCTGGCTGCCTTCCCAGCCCGTCGACGAGGACTTTGCCAAGTCCGTCCGGGCATGGACTACTAAGCCGGAGTTTCTCTCCCCGGTCGTAGACCATTTGCCCCTGTCGCCCGGCGTCCCCACGCCCAAGGACGTGCTGGGCAGCCATATCGGGGCACCCAAGCGGCTGCATACCAGCACGGAGATTCGGCGTTACTTTGAGGCGCTGGCAGCGGCCACTCCACGGCTGCGGATTGTCGAGTCCGGCAGTTCCGACGAAGGCCGTCCCCTGTGGAGTGTGCTCATCGCCGACACCACTACCCTCGACGCCATCGAAACCTACCGGGGCTATCTGCAGCAGTTGGCGGATCCTCGTTCGCTCACGGAACCCCAGGCTCGGGAAATTCTCTCTCGCGCCAAGCCCATCTACCACATCACCGCTGGGCTCCATTCGAGTGAGACAGGCCCGCCGGAAATGGTGATGGAACTCGCCTACCGCCTGGTGGCCTCCACCGGCGCGCCGTACGATGCCATCCGCGACAACCTCATCGTGATGATTACCCCGGCGCTTGAGCCGGATGGGCTGGACCGCTATGTCGAGTGGTATCACCGCTACAAGATCCACGAAGAATCCGAGCACGACCGGCTCCCCGGTCCGCCTTACTGGGGCAAGTACGTCTACCACGACAACAACCGTGATCTGCACTATTCGCAGCAGGTGATGCGAACCTGGCTCAAGGCCTACCTGCACTGGAAGCCCCCGGTGATCCACGACCTCCACGAGAGCGTACCCTTCCTCTACACCTTTAGTGGGCAGCCTCCGCAGAACCCGAATCTGGATCCGGTGCTTTACGGCGAGTTGCCCTGGTTTGCCAATTACGAACTGGCCAAGCTCACCAGTTACGGCATGCCCGGGGTTTGGACGCACGCCTTCGTCGACATGTGGAGCGTTGCCTACCTGGGCTTCATGGCGTCCAACCACAATGGGCTCTTGCGCATGTACGAGACCTACGGCAACGGCGGCGCAAACACCATGAAGCGAAAAGTGGACACCGGCGAGGGTGACCGCTTCGGAGCGTCAAAGCGCCAATGGTACCGACCGTTGCCTGCTTACAAGGAAGTGGAGTGGAGCCTCAGGAACAACATCAACTACATGCAAACCGGTGTGCTCACGGCACTTGAACTGGCGGCGGCTCACCCGCGCACCCTGGTGGAGAATTTCTATCGGAAGTCCCGCAATGCGGTGATTGCCGGCGAGCAGGAAGCGCCTTACGGATGGGTGATCCCCAGCGGACAGCCCGACGAAACTCGCGTGGCTTGGATTGTGAACACCCTGCGGATGCAGGCCATTGAGGTGGGGAAGCTGCCTGCCCCTTTGAAGGTGAAAGATACGGAATATCCTGCAGGCAGCTATGTCGTGAAGCG
>CAZUAX010000090.1:0-17757 GCA_964618435.1 uncultured Solibacteraceae bacterium | reverse complement strand
GGGTAAATGTCTGTGGGGTAAAACATGTTGGCGAATGGGTGGCCATCCCTGGAAGGCTGCGCAAACCTTACGTTGAAGCTTCCCCTGCCGCCGCCCGCCACATGAATGAGCATCGCATCGAAGGCCCGGTTGCCCTCCTCATCCTGGTTTAAGCCGTGATACAACATGGTGCGGAGCAGGCGTCCGCTCTGGGAGATGCCGAAGGCGATGGTGCGCGCGAAGTGGTGATCCTGGACGCCAAACAAAGCTCCATCTGCATGCTTCATGTAGGCTGCGGCATCGCGCAAGGCCGCAATCCCCAATCCCGCCAGCGGCGGGTTCTCGGCTACATAGACAACCTCATAGATATTGTGGGGCTCAAAGCCACCCTCCAGGTAAACCCGCGTGGGATCCGCAATCACCTGGCCATCTTCCATCCGCGCAAAACGCCACTGGCTGCGGGGAATCTCACGCCGTCCGGCTTCGCGCGAGTCACGGACAGTCATTACGGTGCGGTCATCCTCCGGATCCGCAACCGGGTAGGCTTTGTGGTCGCGGTCTGCCAGCGTGTGGCTGAGCACGCGGTCTGCCACCAGAATCTCTGAGCGCACCAATCCGCGGATGGGAGTGCGGTCCACATTGCGCGCAATGGGGACATTCACGCGTAATCGGTCTTCGCCATCGGGCACATCAAACTGCCAGCCCACCCATAAGAGGGCGTAGCCTTGATTCATCAGGAAGCCGTCCCCAAAGTGCTCAGGCGATTGCGGGTCATGGGTCCTCTGGCCGTCCTGGAAGAAGGGCAGCAGCAGCTTATTCCCGCGGTTCACCACTTCGCAGATCACGGTACCGTTTCCCTTGGCGGAATCCATGGGCCATAGCAAGTAGAAGTCGGCTGAGAACTCTACCTCGCCGTCGTCGTTCTTGGGGGCTAGGTCAAGGTCAACAATCTGCTCGTTGGCGTCGTCGTCGGGATCCACCACAAAGTGAATGGTTCCGCGCATGGCCTCATAAGCGCCGGCATTGCCGAACGGCTTACCATTTAGTACCGTGCCACTCCAGGACACCTCCACCCGATCGACCCGTGCCTGCAGGCTGAAGCCCAGCAGAAGTGCCATGAGCGCCGTAGTTAGCCAGGAACTGCGCAATGTGATTCTCCTTTAGGAACGCGGCGCAAGAAAGCGGCGCTCCGCGTAGTGACGGCTAAGCCGTAGATTGTCTGAAAGGCTGCGGGTATGTTGGGTTTCTTTTTCCCAGGCCAGTTCCAACATCAGGTAGCCTCGATAACTGGTCTCGCGCAGGTAGTCCGCGATGGGCCGGTAGTCCAAATCGCCATCGTCCAGGCACTCCCACCACACGCCGCGCCGAGAATTCCGAAGATGAATGCTTTCCAGCCGGGGCCGACACTCCTGCAGCAGTGCCAAGACGTTCTGCTTACCGCGAAACGCCCAGTGGGTATCAAAGCAGAAGCGCACCTCATCAACGTCAGTATTCCGCAGCCAGTAGCGCCAGTTGCGCGCCTCATCCTGCATCTCCGCGTCGTGTTGGTGAAGCATCAGCACCAGTCCTTCGCCGCGCACAGCGCGCGCCAGCGCATTGATGCCTGCCGATTCCACAGCCAGTTCGTCATCGGTTTTCCGGGCATGTTGCGGTTTTGGGTTGGGATTGCAGTTCAGGAAGCGGGCGCCCAAGGTAGTCGCACTGCGTGCGATGGTAAGCGCACTGGCAATCGCTGTAGATTGCTCAGTTCGCTCGTAGAGTTTCGCGCCGGTGTAGACAATGGGGAAGCGTATGCCATGCGCCCGTGCCGCATCCTTCAAACGGGCTTGCGCGTCTGGGGCAACGAGGTCTGCCAGCAACTCCAGCTGCCGGATTCCCGCATCCGCATGGGCTTCCATCATTGCTGGAAGATGGTTGCGAAGACTCTCCCCGCGGCGCTGGTGGTGCTGGGAAAAGACGTAGACTTGTGCGCCTATCGTTGCTGAAGGTTGCGCCGTCACTGCGGCGAATGGCACCGCCGATTGTGCAGCAATCGCGCTTTCGCCAGCCAGCGCGGCACCCACTAAGGAGCCACAAAGAAAAGCGCGGCGGTCGAACTTCATGCGCTCCATGCTATCGCATCCCATGCTCGCAAACGGAGTTCCCTGGCCGTATTGCAGCGCTTGAAAAACGAACCGTGGGGGCAGTGAAAACTGGCACGGCAGATCGGCTATGGCGGCAATAGTCTTGATACCATTGAAGAAGATCGTCCTTTACTGTGAAGTTGCAGCCCACGAGCAGTCCAAAAGAACACTTCCGATGAGTTCCCCACGCGCTTATTTCGACCACAACGCCACTACGCCGGTAGCCGAAGTCGTGCTCGCGGGAATGATGGACGTGCTGCGCAATGGGTTTGGGAATGCCTCCAGCATTCACCAGGAGGGGCAGCGCGCCAGGCATCTCGTGGAACAGGCACGTCGCGAGGTCGCCAGCCTGCTGAATGCCGACCCCAAGGAGATCGTGTTTACCAGCGGCGGAACAGAGGCGGACAACACCGCCATCTTTGGCGCGATGGCGGCCAGTCCGCTTGAGCGCAAGCACTTTGTGACCACCAGCATCGAGCATCCGGCAGTACTGCAGGCCGCAGAGAAGCTGGAAGAGCATGGCGTGGAGGTTACCCGCATCGGAGTGGACGCCAGCGGGGTGGTAGATCCTGCAGCCATTCGGGCAGCGATACGTCCCCACACCGTGATGGTGAGCGTGATGCACGCCAACAATGAGACGGGCACCGTGCAGCCGATTGCGGAAATTGCGGGAATCTGCCGCGAAAACGGGGTTCTGATGCACACAGACGCAGTGCAGAGTGCGGGGAAGATTCCAGTGGACGTGCGGAACCTGGATGTGGATTTTCTAGCGCTGAGTGGCCATAAGTTGTTTGCACCTAAAGGAGTAGGTGTTCTGTACATGCGGAAGGGCGTAGCCTGCTCCCCTCTGTTGTATGGAGGGAAACACGAGCGCGGGCGGCGCCCTGGTACCGAAAACGTCCCCAGCATTCATGGATTTGGAATTGCTGCCAAGTTGGCGCGTTCGACCATGGAAACGGAGTCGAAGCGTCTGGAACACCTTCGCAACCAAATGGAAGTGGACATTTTACGGGCAATCTCCAATGTGGCGGTAAATTGCGGGCAAAGCCAGCGGCTTCCCAACACCTCCAGCCTGTTGTTCACCGGAATTGATGGAGAACCGCTGGTGATTGCCTTGGACCTTGGCGGGTTTGCCGTGTCCAGTGGAGCTGCCTGTTCGAGTGGGTCAGTGGAGCCATCCCACGTGCTCACGGCGATAGGCCTTTCGCGTCAAGACGCGCGGAGCTGTTTGCGGATATCTTTGGGACCATCCAACACCATGGAGCAGGTGGATGCCCTGGTAAGTGCGCTTCAGGAAGCGACAGGACACCTGCGACGGCTTGCCCCCAGGGTGCAGGGTGGGGCAGTGAGTGTCGGCGTGCGCGACTGAGGTGCAACGAAAAGCTGGTTTTCCAGGTTGACTTCGGATTTCTAGGAAAATGATGAGCGATAACAACCGAATTGCCGTGGCGATGAGTGGCGGGGTGGATAGCTCCGTGGTGGCGGCAATGCTGCATGCGCAGGGTGAGGATATCGTGGGTATGACGATGCAGCTCTGGAACCAGCGGCGTCTGCCAGAGGTGGCGAGTGAGGGTGCAACCGGGCGCTGCTGTTCGCTCGACGATGTGTACGACGCGCGTTATGTAGCGAACCATGTGGGAATTCCGTATTACGTGGTGAACTTTGAGGACCGATTCGAAGAACACGTCGTAAGGCCGTTTGTGGAGGACTACCTTCAAGGGAAAACTCCCATTCCCTGTACGCTTTGCAACAATTTCATCAAGTTCGACCAATTTCTGGATATGGCAGCGAGCGTGGGTGCGCGCTACGTTGCCACCGGACACTACGCGCGCATCCGGCGGGATGAAGCCACCGGTCGTTGGCAGCTTTTGCGTGCCGTGGATGCAAGCAAGGATCAAACCTATTTTCTGTTTGGCCTCACGCAGGACCAGCTCTCGCGAACCCTGTTCCCGCTAGGAGAAATGCGGAAAGACGAAGTACGCAAGTTGGGTCGCAGCCTGGAAGTTCCCATAGCCGATAAGCCCGACAGCCAGGAAATTTGCTTCGTCCCAAACGGTGACTATGCGGGCTTTATTGAAGCGTATTTGGCGGAACAGGGCAGGAAGGCACCCTTGATGGAGGGCGAGATCAAGGATGAGAACGGAAAGCCCCTGGGCCGACACCGCGGAGTACATCACTTCACCGTTGGGCAGAGAAAGGGCATCGGAATCGCACGCCCGGAGCCGCTTTATGTGATTGCCACGGAGCCTGCTTCCCAAACCGTGGTGGTGGGGGCAGGGAACTCACTGCTGCAACGGCACATGCGGGTGAGGGATGTGAACTGGATTTCCATCGCGGAGCCCGTAGGAGAGGTGAGAGCCGAAGTGCGCATTCGCAATCGGCATGTCCCAGCTAAAGCAACAGTTTGCGTGAATAGAACGACAAAGCTGGTTGAAGTCACTTTCGATGAGCCGCAACGGGCGATTACGCCAGGGCAAGGTGCGGTGTTCTACCAGGGAGACTTGGTGCTCGCGGGCGGATGGATTGAGCGGGCAGATGACGGAGCATGAGTGATGCGACAAAAGTCAATAATAGCAATTGATTATGTCGAATATCTTAAGTATTCGTTCTAATTTCTACGGTAAGTATTTCTATTGAAAGCCCGTGCTCCAGTTCGCAATCGAGTCGAGTACTTCGCAGTACGCGGTCTATTTCTCATCCTCACTTGGTTACCCAGTGGACTTAGCCTACAGTTCGCGCGGGTCGCCGCACACTTCCTGAGGCTCGTGGTGCCTAGGCTCTCTCAAGTGGCGTACCGAAACCTGGCAATCACGGAATTTGGACTGAGTCCCAAGGAGGCACAACGACTGCTGCATGGGGTCTTTGATTCGATCGCACGTTTACTGTGGGTTATCGCGAAAATATCATGTATCACATCATATAACGCTGATAAGTCATTGGTAATGCTGTCTAAATGGTTCTTCATTGAGAATCCGGAGATCGTTCATCAGGCGTTTGCGAAGGGAAAGGGCATTCTATTCGCAACTGGGCATGTGGGCGCATGGGAGTTGAGCGCCATTGGCTTCGGAGCAATGGTGCAGCCCATGGACGTAATGGCGCGTCCGCTGGATAACCCCTTATTAGACCGTTGGATTACGCAAATCCGAGAAGCATCGGGGAACCGGATTCTGGCGAAATCGGGAACCCTTCGTGAGGTGATTCGGGCGCTGGGAGATAACCGTGCTGTCGGGTTTCTTGTTGATCATAATGTGATTTCGAGCGACCTTTGCTTCATCCGGTTTATGGGCGTGGAGGCCGCCGCGAGCACAGTGTTTGCAAAACTGGCAGCGCGCACGGGTGCTGTGGTCATTCCAGGTTTCTGCCTATGGGAGAAATCGCTCGGGAAGTTTGTATTGCGCTTTCAGGATCCTGTTCCGATTAGCGGTGATGCCGTCGAGGATACCCAGCGGATACACAGCCGGCTCGAGGAAGTGATTCGAAGCTATCCGGACCAGTGGCTGTGGATCCATAGGCGCTTCAAAACAAGGCCTCCAGGTGAAAGTGATTTGTATCCCAAGGCATAGGCGTATTTGGGCGAAGGAAGAAAAGGTGGAAGTGAGGGTTTATGGAAAACCACTTTGAAGCGGTGCTTTTTGACTTCGATGGCGTGTTGGTGGACAGTGAGCCAATCCATTTCGGAGCGTGGCAGGAGGCACTGGCGCCGCTAGGGGTATCTTTGCCGGTGGACCCATATTATCAACGGTTTATAGGGTTGGAAGACCGGGAGGCGATTCGTATGGTAGCGGAGGAACTGTCGCCTCCGCGGATGTTTGAAGAACTTTGGCCGGCGTTCAAAACAAAGCAGCACATCTTTTCGCAACGTATCCAGACAGGTCCGAAGGTTCCATTAAGCACCCGTGAGGTGATCGGATCGTTGAAAGCAGCCGGGTATCGTGTGGCAGTGGTTACGTCCAGTTCGTCCGCGGAAGTAAGGCCATTGCTCGAACAGAGTGAGATTTTGCACTTGCTGGATACGCAAGTTTTTGCGGAGGACGTTACACGCAAGAAACCCGATCCGGAACCGTATCAGACGGCGATGGAAAGATTGGGCGTGCGGCGATCGCTGGTGTTTGAGGATTCGGCGGCTGGCATGGCCAGTGCACGAGCGGCGGGTTGTGAAGTGATTCAGGTTGAGGACGTGGAAAGCGTGGCTTCGCTGGTGAGGGCTCGGTTGGGGTTAAGGTGACGTCTGCTGGGATCTGTCGATACAGGAGTTGACATAATATGTATTATCGGCGTTTTGCTAGCGAGAAGCTCCAGACCCCCTGGATGGCCTCGGCATCAAGCAGCATCCCCCCCGTCCCGCAGCTTCCATCCAGTGGTCGCTCGGATTAGCAACTTTCCGTCACTATTGCTGATTCGCAACTGCTGCTGACCATCTGCCGCTTCCAGCGCACTGGCAAAGAGTCCATCTCCTGGGCGTGCTTCGTCCTGAAAATCCACAGCCAAGTGCGCAAGGCTGTACTGTTTCCAATGAGCGTCCGGCAGCGCACCCAGCATCCATTCGAGATACCGCACATTATTCACGTGTCCGTTGAGGTCAACGTCCAGCCAGTGCACTCGAATCTCTTCCGGCACCTGGGCGGGCGCAAAATCGCCGCCGATTTCTAACGATTCCAGCGCCGGCTCAGGTTCCGGATTCACCATCATGAAGACCGCGGAAGGCAAACGGATAAGTTTCCACTTTTCGGCGTCGAGCATCAACCACAGGCTTGTGGCCTCTGCCAGCCGCTCAGATGCCTCAGACTCCAGCACAAAATCGCGCCAGGCCCGGATACCCGCGGACCGGGATGTAGCCCAAGTGGTTACCCGACACGGCTCCATGAAGCGGGGTGTACGAAGCACGCGCAGGTGAAACTCGCGAAGAACCCAGGTGCGCCCCGTTGCCAGCAACTGGTCTACCGCCAACTGATGCTGTCGCGCGTGCGCATCCGCAGCCACCTGCAGACGACGCACCAATGCTGTTGGCCGCATATCGCCGAAAGCATCGGCGTCAAACGAACTCACGGTGAAGGGGTAAACAAACTGCCTGGACATCGACTGCCAGGATAGCGAAAATCCGGGCAGGGAGGTCGCTTCCCTGCCCTGTAGAGTCAATCTGCCGCTATAGCCCGGCTTTCCTCCACATCTCGTCCACCCGCTGCTTCACGGCGGGGTCCATGCGGATCACGTCCGGCCAGCGGCGGGTGAATCCTTCTTCGGGCCACTTCTTTGTGGCATCGATTCCCATTTTTGACCCGAAGTTGGCTAGACGGCTGGCATGGTCAAGCGAATCTACAGGCCCCAGAACCATTTCGATGTCTCGCTGGGGATCGATGTTATTTAGGGCCTTCCACGCCACCTCACTCACATCCTGGACATTCACATCTTCGTCTACCACCACGATGCATTTGGAAAACATCGCCTGGCCGGTGCCCCAGATAGAGTGCATTACCTTCCGCGCATGGCCAGGATAGGCCTTCTTGATGGATACCAAAATTAAGTTGTGGAACACGCCCTCAGGAGGCATGCAGATATCCACAACCTCAGGCAGTTGCAGCTTCATGAGAGGGAGAAAGATGCGCTCGACAGCCTTGCCCATCCAGAAATCTTCCATGGGCGGCGGCCCTACAATGGTTGCCGCATAAAGCGGGTTCTTGCGGTGGGTGATGCAGGTGACGTGGAAAACCGGATAGTCGTCATCCAGAGAATAAAACCCGGTGTGGTCTCCGAAAGGTCCCTCTCGGCGCAATTCGCCCAATTCCACGTATCCCTCAAGGACGATCTCGGCATCGGCAGGCACCAGATGGTCGTTGGTTTCACTCTTGACCATGCGTACCGGCTCGTTGCGCAGGAAGCCCGCGAACATCATTTCGTCGATATCAGGCGGAAGCGGCGCGATGGCAGAAAAAGTAACTGTGGGATCCGCGCCAATAGCCACGGATATGGGCATCCGCATGTCCTTACCTTCCGCCTTCAACTGACGGTAGTGGTCGGCCCCCTGCTTGTGGGTCTGCCAGTGCATGCCGCAGGTTTTTTCGTCGAAGACCTGCATGCGATACATGCCGCAGTTAGGCTTGCCGGTGCGGCGACTGCGGGAGAACACGAGCGGCAGGGTAATGTAGCGTCCGCCGTCATCGGGCCAGCAATGCAGAATGGGGAAGGCGTCCAGGGAAAACTGCCCTTCCCGGAGGATCACATCTTTGCAGGCGCCATCGGAGACCGTCTTGGGGAAGATATTCGAGAGTTCACCCAGTTTGGGCAACATCTTAAGGGCGCCCATGAAGCCCTCAGGCTTCTTCAGTTCTTTCAGTTCGGTGATGCGATCGGCAATCTCGTCAAGGCGATCGACGCCCAGTGCCGGTCACTCGCGAAGGCATTGATGAGTAGCGGAATCCGCGAGCCCTTGGGTTTTTCAAACAGGAGCGCAGGGCCACCTTGTTTCGCCGCGCGATCAGCGAATTCAGTGATTTCAAGGTGGGGGTCCACCTCAAAGGCGATTCGCTTCAGTTCCTTCTTCTTTTCGAGGGTACGGACAAAGTCCTGCAGGTTGTCGTGGGGCATATGGGTTCTGCTCTCCGTGCGCAAAAAACGGTCCGAACCGGCAATCGGGTGGGTTCCAGGACGCGCATCTACTATGATGATTCATTTGGGTGGGATTGCGCCGAATCTGAGGGCAACGTATTGACCTGGAAGCCCGGCGCGGAAAGTGAGACAAACGGTGAGTAAACGAATTGCATTAGTTACCGGAGCAAGCCGGGGCATCGGACGCGTTTGCGCGCAGTACCTGGCTGCGGCTAACCATCACGTAGTGCTGGCGGCCAGGCAGGTGGAAAAGCTGGAGGAAGCCGCAGCGGAGATTCGCAGCACGGGCGGGGAGGCCACGGTGTTTGCGCTGGATTTAGCGAACACGGAGGGAATCGAAGCAGCGCTCAAGGAATTGCTGGCACAGGTGGGCCAGGTGGATGTGCTGGTGAACAACGCAGGCATCACCAAGGACATGTTGGCGATGCGGATGAAACTGCACGACTGGGACGAAGTGATTCGCGTGAACTTAACCAGCGCCTTTGCGGTGACGCAGGTGTTGATGCAGTCGATGATCAAGAAGCGCTGGGGCCGCATCATCAACATCAGTTCGGTGGTGGCGCAAATGGGAAATGCTGGTCAGGCAAACTACGTGGCATCGAAGGCGGGCTTGATTGGTCTCACGAAAACCCTGGCCTTGGAACTGGCTTCGCGCAACATCACTGTGAACGCAGTTGCGCCCGGGTTCATCGAAACCGACATGACCGCGGTTTTAAACGACCAAATCCGCGAGCGTTTGCTGGGAATGATTCCGGCAAAGAGATTTGGCACAGGCGAAGATATTGCAGGAATCGTCACGTTTTTGGCGAGCGATGCGGCCAGCTACATCACGGGTCAAACGATTGGGGTAAACGGCGGGATGGCAATGCCGTAAACCGGGTATCGCGGGCTATCGGAGGAATGCGCGCAGCAATCCTGAGAGGGAGACATCTGCGCCGCTAACTCCAGCCAAACTGCCTAACAAGTTGGGCTGTACGCCGTGGCCAAGCCGTGCAATCGGGACTGACGACAAGCAGATTTCCACGGACAATTGAGCTTGGTTCAGATAGGATTCCACAAGGGGTATCTGGCCGGACATGCTCTGGGCGAGGCTCTGCAAAATGCCCACGGACGACGCGTTGATTTGCAGATGAGAACCCTCGGCATTGATGTGAAGCGTGTCGCCGTCAAGCTCCAGGATAAGGTCCCCATGGATATCTAGCGCGGGTACAAGAGCAGGGATATTCATGGGGATCTTTCTGCTGGTGGCAGGTACCTATGCTGGTTATGCTGACTGCTGGTCGCGGGTGCGGATGCGCAGGGTGCCGTTCATCCGCCACTTTGCGTGAGTCGCTGAGTCGCCGGTTCCGCTGGGAACGTGCAACTCAAAGTTGTCGAATTCGTAGGAAATTTCTGCGCCACGGCCGGTAAGTTTGTCGTAGAGGCCAATGGCGAGGTCGGGCCAGGTGCTGGTTTCTTGGGACATTTGATTCTCCAGGGGTTAGATGTTTTCGTTTACCTTCCCTTTCCTGGATGTCCCTATAGCTGACCTGAACGCATTATCTTCGGGCTGACCTGGCAAAAGAATCTCCGCTGGCAGCGGGACGGTGCTGGCAGTCCCCTGGTGATCCCAGGGTCATCCCGCAGGCGCGGCTTTGCAGCCGGGCGCGTTACGCAGACGGTCTCCTCAATCGGGCTGATTGCCGATGGGCTTCGCGCTCGCCATGTAGATGGCGTTCAGCAGTAGCTTGAAGGTCGCAAAGGTCTGGCCGCGATGCTGCGGACGGATACCGAACAGGATCACACTGCCCTTCCCCAGCCGGACCTGGGTAACCGCATCACGAGCCCTCACTACATTTTCACCCTGTATCCAGCCACTGGCCAAAAGGTCTCCATTGGCGTAGCGGGCAAGCGAACGGACCTCGGCTTGGGGCGTCTTGCGGTTCTTCCCAGTGGTTGGCGCAAATGCATAGCCACCATTCACAAAGGCCGTGCTGCGCGCTGGCATGCCAGCGGTGAGTGGATCATTCTGTTGAATATCCAGGCGAACTATAGCGCCCGGTGCACGGAAGGACGCGCCTCGAACGATGTTTTCCACCGGGAGCGGAAACATAGAAATGGGCAAGTCTGTGGCGGCGCCAAGCGTGATGAGCGTGCCTCCCTGCTGCACGAACTCACGCAGCGCCACTACGCCTTCCATCCCAATGCCGCCAGTGAACTCTGGTCGCATCATGCTTTTGGATGAAGTCTCCGCGTTGTCAACATAGCTGCTGGAAATGGCGGGTACGCCCAACTGGTATCCGTGCAGGATTGCGGAGGTGGCTTGAGAGGCAATCACAATGCTGTCGAAGCGATCCCGCAGGTTGCCCTCGCGAACCATTTCGTTGCGAAGGGTAACGAAGGGTACGCGGTAGTAGTCCAGCATCCACTGGGTCCATCCGCCGTCCATATCGCTACGATAAGGAACGTACATGCCCACCCTGGGGGAATTCAATTCCAGGGCGGGGCGATCTGGGCTAGGTGCATTTACGAAGTTTCCGTTGCTTGCCAAGCGCACAGGCTGCTTCGCTTGGAGAGCATCCGCAATTGCCCAAAACGATGCATTTTGCCGGCGATCCCATAGCGGCTGGGGGGCAGCGAGTTCCGGCAAGGGATCGAGGCTAGCCTGGAATTGATCGTTGATGCGGATCGCCTCCACGCCCATTTGCAGCGCGAGCGTGTAGCCGGAGGAATCGTACGGCGCCAGCACGGGACCACCGTTTGGACGAACTTCCGGATAGCGATGGGGTTCCAGCAAGTCCATCAGGTAGCCACGGAAGGGCTGGCCAGCCGGAATCACGTAGCTGCCTGCCGGGTAGTCTCGGCCATCGGCGGTGAATGAAGAATTGGCGCGCTGGACCTGGACACCATTCGCTTGCAGACGACGAATCATTTCCTGGGCACTCGAAGGATCCCACTGGGCAGGCGGCACGACGTAGGCATAGGGGCCTCCGCGCTTGCCTGCTTCGATCTGGTCCTGGGCCAGGCGCCATCCCTTGAAGGCCCAGTGCTGCGGCATACTGGCAGCGAGGTTTAGCACGGCCATGCTGGCGGTAAGGTTATAGCCCACCGCGTCCGCCAGGCTCCAGCGCCCGCCTTTCCATGGCTGCGGGTAGAACATGCTGGGCTTATCCGTTGGCATGCCATTTGAGAAAGTTCTAGGAAAGCGCGAGGGGTCATACACGTAGGGGCTTGCGTAGTAGTAGCCCGCAGTTTCCGTGAGAATTCCATGCATATTGTGGAAGGGGGGGGTGGTGCGCATGCCACCATTCCACCAGCCGTCAAAATTGATGTAGGAAATGGCGCCGGACTTTCCTTCGAGCGCGAGGCGTTCCTTGATGGATTGCCCGATCAAGCTAATGCCCTCCACGACGGCAGCTGGAATTGCCGGGTTCAAGGGTTCCGAGTATGGAGGGACGAACATGCGCGCAGGGAACGGCGCTGTTTGGTGTTGGTTGTAAACAATATGAGGGAACCAATCCTGGTAGAGCACCTTGGAGACGTTGCGCGTCTCCGCCAGGTTGAGCATGAACCAGTCCCGGTTGTTATCGTGGCCGGAATACTTCTGGTAAAGCCCTGGGTAGGGCGCGATCTCGTGTTCCGTACCCACGTTGCGGCGATACCACTGGGTGATCATCTGGAGTCCGTCGGGGTTGGTAACCGGCACCAGCAGCAAAATGACGTTATCGAGTATCTGCCGAATTTCGGGTGTATCTCCGGACAGGAGCTGGTGGGCTAGCAGCGGCGCGTGCTGTGAGGGAGTAACCTCCGTAGAGTGCATACTGCAGTCGATCCACACGATCGCTTTCGCCTGCGAGGCGAGTTGGCGGGCTTCCGCTTCCGGCACTTCAGCAAGCGCAAGCTTGCGCTGTATTTGCTGATACTCGGCCAGACGTGCCAAGTTGGCGGGGGAGGAAATGAAGGCCATGATGGTGGGGCGGCCTTCCGAGCTCTGGCCGATGTCCACAATCTGCATGCGGTCACTTTCCTGCGCCAGTTTCTCAAAGTAAGTGCGGATCTGGTCATAGTCGCCAAGCTTGTAGTCTTCGCCGGGCATGAAGCCGAAGTGTGCTTCAGGAGCAGTGATCTGTCCAAGCGCCAAGGAGACAAAAAACAGACATAGCGAAACAGGACGCAGCAGGCTTTGGGAACGCATATAGGACAATAGTAATATGCATTACTCTCCTGGCACTGCCTTCAATATCGGCTTGGTTCAAATGACCTGTTCGGAAGATCCGCAAGAGAATCTGGAAAAGGCGGTGGCTCGCATACGCGATGCCGCGTCCCTGGGCGCGCAGGTGGTGTGTTTGCAGGAATTGTTCCGTTCTCAATATTTCTGCCGCAGCGAGGATGCCGCCTTGTTTGACCTCGCCGAACCGATTCCCGGCGAGAGTACGGAGGTCATCGGCAAAGTGGCCAAGGAATGTGGCGTCGCGGTGGTGGCATCACTCTTTGAACGGCGAGCGGCGGGGCTGTACCACAACACTGCGGCGGTGTTGGATGCCGATGGCACGCTGCTGGGCATCTATCGCAAAATGCACATTCCGGATGATCCGCTCTACTACGAGAAGTTTTACTTCACTCCCGGTGACCTGGGCGTTCGTCACTTCGATACGAAATTTGGCCGCATCGCCGTGTTGGTGTGCTGGGACCAGTGGTATCCCGAAGCAGCCAGGCTGGCATCGCTAAGCGGGGCGAGTGTGCTGTTCTATCCCACTGCCATCGGCTGGCACCCGCATGAGAAGGCGGAGTTTGGCGAAGCGCAGCGCAGCGCATGGATTACCATCCAGCGCAGTCATGCGATCGCAAACGGGATCTACGTGGCCGCGGTGAATCGCACGGGGTTTGAGGGCACCGTGGACAATGGCCTCGAGTTCTGGGGGAGCAGTTTTGTGAGTGACCCGTTCGGGAGAGTACTGAGCGAAGCCTCCGTGGACGGGGAGGAAATTCTGGTGAGCCGCATTGAACCACGCCATCAGGAAGATGTTCGACGCAACTGGCCGTTTTTCCGGGACCGGCGGATTGATGCCTATTCCCCCATTCTGAACCGGTGGAACCAGTAGATGCCCACCAACGATTCTCAACCGAAGAAATCCGTCCTGCGCATGCCCGCCGAGTGGGAGCGACACGAAGCTACCTGGCTGGCGTGGCCCCATGAGCGCACTGACTGGCCAGGCAAGTTTGCACCCATTCCCTGGATTTACGGCGATATCGTCCGTCACCTGTCCGAAGTGGAAACCGTGCGCATTCTGGTGCGCGATGGAAAAGTGCAACGCGAGGCCGAGCGCTGCTGCGCAAAGAGTCACGCTCGCATGGAGAATGTCCAGTTTTTTGTAACGCCCACTGACCGCAGTTGGACGCGCGACTTCTGCCCTATTTTTGTGAAAGATGGCGCAGGCCGGACCTCCATCCTCGACTGGGAGTTCAATGGCTGGGCCAAGTACGCGAATTCCCTGCTGGATGACGGGGTGCCATCCTACATTGCCGGGGCGCTGCGCATGAAAAGACGGCAGCCGAAGCACGGGCGAAGGCGCGTGGTGCTGGAGGGCGGCAGCATCGACGTGAATGGCGCAGGCGTCATGTTGACCACGGAGGAATGCCTGCTAAGTGAAGTGCAGGAGCGCAACCCTGGCATGGGACGCGTCGACTACGAAGCAGTGTTCCGCGAATGGCTGGGCGTCGAGAAGGTAATCTGGCTGCGCAACGGCATTGCGGGGGACGATACCCACGGTCACGTGGACGACCTGGCACGGTTTGTAAGTGAAGATACGGTGGTGATTGCCAGTGAGTTGGACCGGAGTGACGCCAACTTTACGGCACTGGCGGAGAATTTGAAGATTCTACGCGCAGCCACCAATCAGCGGGGCGAACGGTTGAAAGTGGCTACGCTGCCGATGCCGGCACACGTCTACTTCGATGGACAACGATTGCCTGCGAGCTATGCGAACTTCTACATTGCCAATGGCATTGTGCTGGTACCGGTGTTCAACGACCCAAATGACCGGGTGGCCATCAACACATTAGCCCGAGTGATGCCCGGCCACCGCGTGATCCCCATCTACTGCCGGGATCTGGTGCTAGGGCTGGGTACGCTTCACTGCATGACTCAGCAACAACCCGCGGCAGACTGAAGCCAATTGAGCAGCAGAGACAGAACGGCCACCGACACCTGAGTGAGGTGCCGGTGGCCGAGGATTGTGGAGGATTGGCGGCCAATCGTTCAGAACGTGAGCCGCAAGCCGAGTTGTACGCTTCGCGGTGCGGCAGCGCTATTCACCACACCGAATCCAGGAGCGCCAAACACGCGTCCCGGCACTCCGAAGTTCGCGTGGTTCGGCAAGTTCAGGAACTCGCCACGGAACTGCAGGATGCGACCCTCACCCGGCAGCGGAAAGTTCCGCAAGACACTCATGTCCAGCCTGAAGATGGAGTCTCCCCGCAGCAGGTTTACGCCTTGGTTTCCAAAGGTTGCCGGTGCGGGCTGGCTGAAGGCATCGGTATCGAACCAGCGGCCCAGACTGCGATTGTCCTTATCCAGGTTAGGATCGCGCGCAATATCGGCACGCAACGCCCCGATGGCGGAAAAGACGGTGTTCACCTGGGTGGTGACGGTGAAAGGCGCAGCCGCCTGCCAACTCATGATGCCACCTAGGCTCCAGTTGCCAAGCAGGTGACGCATTGGGTTGTCCGTAAGCCATTTCTTGCCACGTCCGAAAGGGAGTTCATAAACCGAACTGAGCGTCACACGGTGAGGGATGTCGTTTTCGCTATAGCCGTAATCGGCGCGGCGATTATAGTAATTCGAGTAGGTGCTGCCGGTAGCGCCCACCGAGGCGCCACCTTCGTTCGTGTTGTTTAGGAACTTTGACCACGTGTAGGTGCTGAGGAAGTTCCAGCCAGAGGAGAAGCGCTTTTCCGCACGCAGCATCATTGCATGGTAGTTGGAGACTCCCAGCGAGGGCAGCAGCAACGAGACATTCGTAAATTGCGGGAAAGGACGGTTGCGGAAATTCGACTGCGGCGTGAGCAGTTCGGGCAACACCTGGTTGATCGACATGGTGCTGCTGGGCAGCTTTCGGGACGCGTTGGCGAGATAGGAGCCCTCCACCATCACATTGCCAGGGAGTTGCCGCTGCAAGGTGAAATTCCATTGCATGGAGTAGCCGGTGCGGCGATTCTCCTCGTAAGCGCTAATTGCCTGCGTTGGGTTTCTGCCAAAGGGAACTGCGCCAAAGCTGTCGTCGAGTACCGGCGACTGCAGTTCGAAGGGAGGCACGCCATTCCGAAGGAAGAAGGGCGCGGTGATGCCGTTGTCCGGTGAATTGATGGCAGCGCTTTGCTCAAACCCAAGCGTGGCGGAAGCAGGAGCGCCCGCATCAAACGGATGTGCAAAAAAGATCCCCGCACCACCGCGAATTACCGTCTTGTCACTGCCGAAGGGACGCCATGCGAACCCAAAGCGAGGCCCAAAGTTATTCCAATCGGTGTCGTAAGGCTTGGTGCGGAATCCGTTTACACCCATAAACCTCACAACCCCAGGTGTGCCTGAAACCGGATTAATGGCAGTAAGGTCCGCGCCGTTCATTCGCTGGTTGCGGTCTGTGATTGGAGTATCCGTCTCCCACCGCACGCCCATGTTGATTGTGAGGGTGCGGGTGGCATTCCACTCATCCTGCACAAACCAGGCAATGTAGTCACTGTACCGATCGAGAAACTGGGTCTGCCGGGAACTGAAGTTGATGGGTGCTCCCGCAAGCAGCGATGCCAGCCCAAACCCAGTAGCAGAACTGCCAGGCTGACCCGTCGAAAGCGGATTAAAACCGAACAAGCCAGACACTGAGGGACGGTTGATCTCCTGGTTGATTGAGCGCCTGTACTCAAAGCCAGCCTTCAAGCTGTGACGGCCGAAGTTGAACGATACGTTGTCGATCCATTGAAACTGCCGAATGGGGAACTGTCTTCGCTCGTGGTTTCCCGCGCCAAGCGATGCCATGCCGGCGACATTTACGCGAGGGAAGGCATCATCGGGGACCCCTCGAAGACCCAATTGCGTAGGCCAGCCACCATCCAACCCATAGGACTTCGTGTGGTTGATCCGGTCGCCAAAGGTGAATCGGAATTCGTTTACCGTGGAGGCGCTGATAACGCGCGTGTAGGTCGCGTAATAGAAGTTCTGGTGGCGCAGGGCCTGCACGTTGTTCTCCGCGGCGATGTTCGCCATGATGTTGGTGAAATCCAGATTGTCGGAGTTGTACATATACCGGAAGCTCACGCGATCCTTCTCAGAAAACTGATGATCTCCTTTCACCAGGAATGCATCTCGCGTCAGAATTCGAGAGTAGTTCGTGGAGAAGTTATTGGCTCCGGCAAGGTTGGAGGGCGCCTGATTGGCAAGTGGATAGAAGGGCAGAAATGCTGACCCTACCGGATCGATGCGGCTTTGTGGAATCACGTTGTTGGCAAACTGCGTGCGCTGGACCGTGTTGCCTGAAGGCACATTGGATTCGGGATCAAAGATCCTCACCAGATTGCCATTGTTTGCAAAGGTCTGGCTGAAGTCGCCGGTGCGCTGTAAGGCGGTGGGCACGGTCAGCTGCGTGCTGAAGCCCTCAATGCGGCGACTTCCTTCATACGAGAAGAAGAAGAAGGTCTTGTTGCGGCCATCATAGAACTTGGGGATAAAGACGGGTCCGCCCGCAGTGCCGCCAAAGATGTTGTAGCGCAGTGGAGGACGTACTTTTTGTCCATCACGGAATGGCGCGAAGAAGTTCGCGGCATCCAGCTTGTCGTTGCGG
The DNA here is from genome assembly GCA_964618435.1 of uncultured Solibacteraceae bacterium. Taxonomy (GTDB): domain Bacteria; phylum Acidobacteriota; class Terriglobia; order Bryobacterales; family Bryobacteraceae; genus JACTMJ01. The sequence continues at coordinate 239 of CAZUAX010000090.1, read as the reverse complement.
AGGTACTCATAAAGAGATCCCTTCAACTGGTTGGTCCCACTCTTGGTGGTGGCTACGATTACCCCACCGGCAGAGCCGCCAAACTCCGCGGCGTAGTTGTTCTGCAGCACCTTCACCTCAGCCACGGTTTCCACTGGAGGATCCGTATCCACCTGTCCGATGCCAAGGCGCATATTCTGAATGGTGCCGCCGTCCATGTAGAAGTTCGGGCTCTGTGTGCGGCCACCTGCTAGTGAGAA
>CAZUAX010000089.1:5160-17770 GCA_964618435.1 uncultured Solibacteraceae bacterium | reverse complement strand
CTGATGGGCGAGAACGTGGAAAGTCGCCGGAAATTCATCGAAGAAAATGCGCTGGACGTAAAGAATCTGGACATCTAGCGGATTAACTTTCATAGCCAGGATGTCATGACCAAAAAAGGGGGAGCCGCTGCCACCATGGCACCGTCTCCCCCCTTTTTCATATCTCTGGTCTCCTACGTTACTGACGCTACCGCTATTGTCGAGCGCCAGCCCTACCCATCGTCAGCATGTCAGTGACCTTCTTGTAGTCATCATTGCCCAAGGGGCTTCCGGTTAACTTAAAGCTATACTTCCCATTGTTGAACGTGTCTATTACCAGTTCGTAAGCATTTTTGCGGTCGAACCGGCGAATCGTTTTGTATTCGAAGGTGCGGCTATTCGTGGCATCATCCAGCGACTCCCACACCACGCCGTCCTCATTAAAGAGCAGCTTGCCTGAGTTATTTCTCCCAAACAGCTTCGTGTGTTCGGCCAAAAAGGACAGGCCGCCAACCAGACCCGCCGGGGACGACGATTGTGCTGCTGGGGCGCTTGTAGCCACTCCTCCGACAGCACTTACGGGGCTATTGAACCAATTTTCGATCGCACCTCCCTCCGCCTCACTGGCAAGGCGCATTTCAAAGCGACTGCGCCTACCATCCTGGACGCCAATTGGCTCTTCAAGCTCCACTGTCAACAAACCGCCAACAACGGAAGCTCGACGCACCAACGATTTCGCAAAATAAAACGACGGATACTGTTGGCCCTCACTCCAGAAAAGTGCTTGAGATCCGGCAAGCACCAATCGGCCCGGCACTGCGGCAAACGATGCCGATAACTCTACAGGTGCGACCAGAATGTCAGTCTGTGCCACAACCGGAAGAGGAGTCCAGGCAAGCAACACGGCTGCCAAGAACAGAATGTAACGTTTCACAGAAACCTCCATAAGAAGAACTAATGTCTCCTACTACATTATATCACTTCTGACGACTTTCCACCGATTTCTCGGCTTAACTGGGCGGTTGCCAAGTTGTCGACTCACATCAGGAGTCATCGAGCGGCCTGAGCGCATTTCCAGGTTACACGTCGTCGGGAACTTGCCGAACTAGCACGGTCATCCTGATACGGCTCTCCGCCGTGCGGGAACAACATGACTCCACCGGGACGGGGGATTTTCTCGCTAATCCGGCGGTGCCTAGGTGAGGGGCTTTCGCAGCCAAACGTAGCAATGGTTGCCCAATTGGCGTGAGTCCGGACGCCGGAAGAGTGTGTAATCCAGATAACGCAGGGGAAACAACGCCCAGCCTAGCAAGCCGTGCACTGGCGCCCGAAGCCATCGCGGGCACCACAATTTGGCATATTCCAGCACAAACACCAGCAGTGTGGCGGTGGGTCCGGTTCGCCACCCCTCCTTTACTGCGATCAGGCCGGCTGATTCGCCCATCAGGCGCAGACCGTCCAGCGTAAACCTGCGGAAGTCACGCGGATACTCATGAAAAGGGTGGGCGAAGGGTGTCACCAAATGCAAATAGCCTCCCGGAAGCAACACCCTGGATAATTCTGCAACGATGGTGTCCGGCCGGGGAACATGTTCCAACACTGCATCACATTCAATGCGCTGGAAAAGTGGGCGGTGAAAGGGAAGCAGTTCGGCATCCGCTGCCAGATCAACTCCAGGCAAGGGGAAGAGATCCAGGTTGATGTAGCCGTCCGGTCTTGCGGCAGCACCTCCGATGTACAGGTTCCACCTTCCAAGGGGAGCGTCGATCCGCCACTCGTCCGGATTCATCACCAATGGGGCGGGAGGAGTTAGCCAGCGGCGTAGCCGACCCCTCCAGGTTTGTGGGCGGCGCGCAGCTTCCAAGGCGCGAATTGTGGCATCTTCCATCACACTACCCCACTATCGCTGAGGGTTCAGCGGGATAGGCGCAGGAACTTCGGACATCCAACACCACACGCATTGTCGATTCGACGCTAGCGGGAAGATAGCCACCTTCCACCGGGGTAGCCAGCAATGGGTAAGGACTGGCGGCGACGGGGACGAAATGCTCATCGATGGCGATGCCGTGAGTGGGGTCAAATCCCCTCCAGCCCCCGCCGGGAAGGAAAACCTCTGCCCACGCATGCATGTGCCGTTCCTCGCCATTTGGGTCAGTCATCTGATAACCGCTCACAAAACGCGCAGCAAGTCCCATGTGCCGGCAGGCCCCAATGAACACCAACGCAAGATCGCGGCAAGCACCCTCACCCATTTCCAGACACATCTCCGGATCCATAGGAAGCCCGGTCATCCGCAATACCACACGCAAGGTCTTAAAAATGCGGCTGTTCAGCTCCCACAAGAAGCGCAGGGTGTCGAACTCCACATCCCTAGCAACATCCTCGGCGAACTTACGCACAGCAGGACCCGCTACCCCCGACAGAGAGGGTGACAGTACCGCCTGATGGCAGGCACTGTAGAGAGCCGGCAGCGTGAACAGCGAGGGTTCCGTAATCACAAAGTCGAAAGGATTGGCGCGATGGGTCTCCACGCTGCTCTGGGCATGGATCCGCAGCAAACGACAAGGCTCACCGAACCGGGCAACGAGTGCCACATTTCCATCGGGTTCCCACTGCAAACTGATACCTACCGGTCTTGGCTCAACGTGCAACCGGAAATCCACAAGACGCTGGCTGCCGTCCTCGCGGGGGCGCAGCCGCAGGAGGTGTGCACCAAGCTTCACTGGCGCAGCGTAGTGATACTCCGTGAAGTGAGAAATCTCGAAACGCATGGCTGGTGTCAGCTGGAGGATAGCGCCTCCTGACCTGAGCCCTCAAGGGAACCCGGCTCGAGGATGTGATGTTCGTGGACGGGGCTCAGCTTGGTGAAGGCCTCCTCAATCCACTCAGCGGGCAAACTGTCCACAGCGCCACGCATGCGTTCATTCCACCATGCGCTCAGCACCAGCAAATCATCCCGCTCGTAGGTGTGTTCCACCATCTGAAACGAACCCTTGCGACAAAGCACCACATGAATCGGGAAGTCTACGTCTACGGCACTAATGCGGGTTGCATCAAAAGCAAGGGTGCCAACCTTGAAAGCAAATCGCATGTCGTCGTGATACCGAAGACAACGGTCGATGATCGGCTTACCGTAGCGGGATGCCCCGATGATCTGATACGGCGTACCCAGTGTGCCCACTTCCACCCAATTGGCTTCCGGATAGACGAGATAGAGCTTGTGCTCAGGGTCGTCCGCAAACTGCCCACCAATCAAGGCATGAAAGTTGAAGTCCAGCTTTCCGGCATGGAGTGCTGCCCGGTCTTCCTCAGATACCCTGCGCAACGCCTCACTGAACACATTCACTGCCTTAAACAGGCGCCGTTCCTTGGAGACGCGTTCCTCCATCATCTCCTCAAAGTAGGTGATGGTCTTATCGCGCAACGAACGCAGGCCGGAAGTCATCACGAAAAAGGATTGACCCTCCTCCTGGTACACCGACACTTTGCGTGCGTACTGAATCTCATTGCCGGCCAAGATGCGCGTGTCCGCAATCCCCACCAAGCCATCTTGCACCTTCATACCTAGGCAGAACGTCATGGGTCTCCCAAATTCCTCTACTAGCGGACTCTTCATGCAGAAGCGTTCATTGTTGACTGTCGCTGCTGCTGCTGGGGCTGCAGGGCGAAAAAGGTCTCAAAGATCGCGTCGTCAATCCGATTCAGCTTTCCCTGCAACAAATCCAGCATCTCATGGAGGCCCGCTTCAATGATGCGCTGTTTGTCGGAATAGTCCAGTTCGGAGCGCAGCATCCCGAGTTGTTGCTCAGGCGGTGTACGGAATGTCCCTAGGGGTGTACCGGTAACGCAATGCAGGGAATGTTGCGCCGCGGCAATACAGTAATGCACTGACCGTGGGAAATCACGGTCCAAAAGCAAAAAGTCCACGACGCTATCCGGAGAAATCCTTCCGTACACGCGGCGGTACATCTCAAAGCCGCTTGCGCTCTTGAGCAAGGCCACCCATTGCAACTCATCAAACGTGGAGCCCACATAAGCCACCGACGGCAGGAGGATGAAATACTTCACGTCCAACAACCGTGTGGTCTTGTCGGCGCGTTCAATCATGCGACCCAAACGGCAGAAGTGCCATGCTTCCCCGTGTGTCATCGTTGCTTCTGTCAACCCTTCAAACAGATGGCCCGCCATCCGCACTTCCTGAAAGAAGTCGATGGGAGACTCCATCACCGTGCGGTCACTCGATGCTGCTTTCACCATCAGAAATGCGCGATTAATCTGCTCGTACATCTCAGAGGATATCGATTCCCGAATGGAGCGAGCACCTTCCCGCGCCAGCCGCAGACAGGAGAGGATCGAATTCGGATTCTCTGAGTCGAAGGTCAGGAAGTGGATGACATTTTCCTTTGTGGCAGCGCCATGCAGGCTGTGAAAACGGGCGTCATCCGCGCCAATCTGTATCAGCGGTTCCCACTGCTCACTGACGTTACCCGCGAGGTCGAGCATCAGTTGCAAGTTCACGTCCACAAACCGGGCCACGTTCTCTGCGCGCTCAATATAGCGGGCCATCCAGTAAACGGATTCGGCGACGCGGCTGAGCAGGGCATTTCTCATTGCTGCGCCTCCTTGCCTAACTCTATGGGCTTGACTCCCTCGTTGAGGTTGGCTGATTCAGCAGGAAGTGGCAGAACCTCGGGAGGCTCTTCGCTCAGGATCCAGGTATCTTTGCTGCCACCACCTTGCGAGGAGTTCACAACCAGCGAGCCCCGGCGCAAGGCAACGCGGGTGAGTCCGCCGGGATGCACGTGAATATCGCGGCCGTAAAGAATGTAGGGGCGCAGGTCCACATGGCGCGGTTCAAATACGCCATCGATGGTTGTCGGAACGGTGGACAGCGACAAGGTGGGTTGCGCGATGTAGTTGCGGGGGTTCGCCTTGATGAGATCTGCGAACTTGGCGTGTTCTTCCTTCGTCGAATGGGGGCCGATCATCATCCCATAGCCGCCAGCTTCGTTGGCGGCCTTCACCACAAGTTTCTCCAGGTTATCCAACACATGTGCGCGGTCTTTGTCATCCCAGCACAGGAAGGTGGGCACGTTGGGGATAATCGCATCCTCATCCAGGTAATACTTGATGATCTGCGGGACGTAGGCGTAAACCACCTTATCGTCAGCAACACCGGTTCCCGGGGCGTTCACCAGCGAGACCCGCCCGTTCTTGAAAACCTCCATCAGCCCTGGAACGCCAATCAGCGAGTCCGGCTGAAAGACTTGCGGATCAAGGTAATCATCGTCAATGCGCCGGTAGATGACGTCCACACGCTTCAGCCCGCGGGTCGTACGCATGTGCACCAACCCGTTCATCACCACCAGGTCGCGTCCTTCCACCAGTTCCACACCCATCTGCTGAGCAAGGAAACTGTGCTCGAAATAGGCGGAGTTGTAGATGCCCGGGCTTAACACCACGGCGGTGGATTCGTGAACACCTGCTGGGCTCATGTAGTGGAGCAGGTCAAGCAGACGGCTGGGATAATCATCCACCGGGCTTACAGGGAAACGCTCAAAAATGCGCGGGAAGCTGCGCTTCATGATGCGCCGGTTCTCCAGCACATAGGAAACTCCCGACGGGCAACGCATGTTGTCTTCCAGAACGTAGAGTTGCCCATCGCTGTGCCGCACAAGGTCGGTACCGGTGATGTGGCACCAGATGCCATGTCGCGGCTGAATGCCCGCGCAGGCGGTGCGGAAACACTTGGCACTCTCAATTACATGCGCCGGAATCACCTTGTCGCGCAGGATCTTGCGGTCCCCATAGAGATCCTGCAGGAAGAGGTTCAGCGCGTATATGCGCTGCTTCAGCCCCTTTTCAATCCATTGCCATTCATTCGCAAGCATCACCCGGGGGATGAGGTCGAGCGGGAAAATCCGCTCCAAACCCGCTCGGTCGCTATACACCTGAAAGGTGATGCCTGTGTGCAGCAAGGCTCGCTCCGCCACCTGCTGCCTTCGGCGCAGTTCCTGCTCGCCCAAGTTGCTGATGGCTTGCACCAGCCCGCCGATGCCTGGGCGAGGCACGCCCGCGCGTTCAAAGTATTCATCGTAGGCTGAGCCAGTGGAATAGGAATCGAATGTCATGCGCAACGGCGCTCCGTCTGCAAAAGAAGGCCTGCAACAGGGAGGGTTGCCTCAGTGTAACAAATCGAGTGCGGTGCCTCGGCAGCAGCCCTAGATGGGTTGCTGCCTCAGCATCGCAATCTTCAAGTTCTCGCCGTCCAGTTCATACTCGCGGATTGGCACATCTCCATTCCATTCACTGGCGGTCTTCAGGTCAGTACAAAGGGTCTCCGCCATCAGGTGCTCACGCCGCTCCTCCAGCACCCTCTGCAACCGTTCGGAGCCACAGAGCACCAGACTTACGCGCTGGGTGTACTCCAGCTCCAGTTCCTTGCGCAGCGTTTGAACGCGATTCAACACATCGCGATACAGGCCTTCATCCAGCAGGTCTGGAGTAAGTTCCGTGCGGAGAATCACCACCGCCGCGGAATCACCCGCTGCAGCAAAGCCCGGTTTCTCTACAATCTGGATCTCAATGTCCTCGGCATCCAGCGCCAGCAACTCTCCACTCACCTCAAGGGAGGCGGTGCCGTTTGCCAGCAGACTTCGGCGCAGTGTCGCCACATCCGCGGCTTCCAAGGCCTTCTTTACAGCAGGCATCTGCTTGCCAACCCGTGCTCCCAGGCGACGGAAGTTTGGCTTCGCCTTATAGTTCACGAACTCGTCAGCGCTTTCCAGGAAATGCACTTCCTTCACGTTCAGTTCGTCGGCAATCAGGCTTGCGTAGGCCGCAACACGCTGGCGCAGGCCGGCCTTAGCCACCACGATCTCTGCCTCGGCTAGCGGCTGCCGCACCTTCAGTTTGTGGTCGTTTCGTACACGAAGGCCCAGGGTGACAATGTCCCGCACCAGGCTCATCTCCTCCAGCAACGCCTGGTCGATCCGGGAAAGGTCCGCGGACGGATAGTTGCAGAGATGTACGCTCTCCGGTTTTTCGTCTCCGTAGGCGCGCACGACCAGGTTCTGGTAAAGCTCCTCAGTCTGGAAGGGAGTAAAGGGCGCCGCCAGCTGGATAAGCGTCGTCAGGCATTCGTAAAGCGTGGCGTAAGCGTCGCGCTTCGTATCAGTGAATTCCCCTGCCCAGAAGCGGTCCCGGCTGCGGCGCAGCCACCAGTTCGAAAGGCTTTCTACGAAACCCGAGAGTTCCTGGGTTGCCTCATAGGAAGCGTAGTGGTCCATCAATCGCGTAACCACGTCGGTCACGCGCGACAGCTCAGAGAGAATCCAACGGTCCAGCAGCGCGCGTTCTGCTACTGGTCGTCCGTCGTGGACCTTAGGATGGTAGCCATCAATGTTCGCGTAGATCGTAAAGAAGGAATATACGTTGCGCAGCTTAAGCGGGAATTCCTTCTGAAGGCCGCGCACGTTGCCCAGGCTATGACGCGTAGAGTTCCATGGCGGATTGGAAGCCAGGAAGAACCAGCGGAAGGCATCCGCGCCAGGGGCGGGCATCGCAGCGTTCTCCACGCGGATACGCTCGGCGGCGGGAAGGCGAGGGACCTCCACCGGCATCACCTGCAGGCCCTTGGTATTCGGGTGCACACCCAACTGCAGCGTGGTTTCGGCATCCAGCACTACCACGCGGCGCGGCAACTTCTTGCCGGGGATTAGCGAAACATCAATCGACAGACCCTCCGAGGCGGCGCAGGTCAGGCGGACCGTTGCGCCAGGGCTGAGGTCTAGCCCCTCCAGATCCTCCTTCGCGATCAGGGCAGTCCCTGGTTCCGCCTGCAGGCCCAGGGGCGAGCCATCCACAACGGCGAAGTCCATTGCCACGCGTTCAAGAATGACTTCCGGCGGGGTGTAGTTGCCCTTTGACTTCGATTCTTTCTTGCCTTCCGCGTCGGTAACGTGACCCAGCACGATGCAGGTCTTGAAGGGTAGCGGATAGGGACGAGGCTCCAGGCCCAGGCGCTCCTGCGTTTCTTTCTGGAAAACCAGGGTGGCAATCATCATCTGCGAATAAAACCAGCCACGGGTCTGATCAATCGCTTCACTGATGAAATCCGCCGGGAAAGCCTGCTTAAACGCCTCATGACCATTGTGGGGAAAGCCCCACTGCGCGAAAGGCATGGCGCCGGAATCGAACCAGCAGTCAATCACCTCCGGGACGCGGCGATACACGCCCTCCTCGCCCGCCACCGTGAAGGTCACCTTGTCGATCCAGGGCTTGTGCACCATCAGGTGGTCAGAGAGTGTGGGGTCGGCTGCCTTGGCTTCCTTCCAGTGATCGAAGGCCTGAGGGTTGTGAGAGAGAATCTCGTTGACGCTGGAAGGCGCCATCATCTTTCCGGTGACGTCATTTACCCACACATTCAGTGGAGTGCCCCAGTAGCGTTCGCGCGAAAGAGCCCAGTCGACGTTGTTGTTCAGGAAGTCCCCAAAGCGGCCGTCCTTGATGTGCTCCGGCAGCCAGTGGAAGGTCTGGTTATTCGCTTTTGCCTTGTCGAGCAGCGCCGTGGTGCGGATGAACCAGGTGGGCCGCGCCATCTGGATGAGCGGATCATCGTCTGCTCGCCAGCAGAAGGGGTACTCGTGACGGTACGTTTCCCGATGCACCAGCACGCCGCGCTCGCGCAGGTCGCTCACCAGTTCGCGATCGGCATCCTTTACCCAGATCCCCTGATATTTTGGAAACTCACTGGTAAAGCAACCATCCGGACCAATTGCGCACAGCAGCGGTACACTCAGCGGATCCTTGTAGGTCTGAAGCAGGGCGCGATGCAGATCGTGGTCAACCTCGCCAAAGGCGGAGGCGATGTGCACAATGCCGGTGCCGGCATCCAATTCCACGAAATCCGCGGGAAGCACCTTCCAGTACAGGGGCGTACTGCCACCACCGGAAAGTTCAGCGGTCTTCGAAGCGTAGCGGTCCCAATAGATATCGAACGGTGGATGGTAGGTGCGGCCCAGCAGCTCCTTGCCCTTAAACGTCCGCAGAATGGGCAGCTCCTCGCCGGTCTTCTCCGCAATCTGCTCTCGCAGTGCCGCGGCAATCACCAGTCGACGGGAAGCGCTCTGCACTTCCACGTAGTCCACTTCAGGGCCGACGGCGGCGTACATGTTTGAGGGCAGCGTCCAGGGCGTGGTGGTCCAGATGAGCAACGCCGATTCGGGGTCGTCCGTGAAAGGGAAGGCCACATAGACGGAAGGGTCGTCCACGGTCTTGTAATTCAGCCCCACCTCAGCGGAGGACAGCGCGGTACCACCCTGCGGCCACCACCAGATCACTTTGTGACCGCGGTAGAGCAGCCCCGCCTTGAACAACTCGCTCAGCGCCCACCATACGCTCTCTATATAACTCTTGTGGTAGGTGACATAAGCCTCTGAGAGGTCCACCCAGAAGCCGATGCGCTCGGTGAGCCGTTCCCACTCGTTGGTATACCGGAACACGCTGTCGATACACCGCTTCACGAAGGCTTCCACGCCGTACTCTTCGATTGCAGCTTTTCCGTGAATGCCGAGTTCCTTTTCTACTTCCACTTCCACGGGCAATCCATGGGTGTCCCAGCCCGCCTTGCGGGGCACATAGTAGCCGCGCATGGCTCGGTAGCGGGGGAACAGGTCTTTGATCACCCGGGTGAGCACATGGCCGTTGTGCGGCAGGCCGTTCGCGGTGGGCGGCCCTTCATAGAAAACGAAGGGCGGACACCCCTCCCGCTGACGCAGACTCTTCTCGAAAATCTGCCGTTCTTTCCAGAAGGCAAGGATTCGGGCCTCTGCTTCGGGAAAGGCCACAAGCGTATCGGCTTTCAGGAACGTTGGTTCAGACATGGATGGGTTCGATTCCGCGGCGCCATCAAAGCGCCACCGGCCCGCGCGTTCAACGCGCCAGCATAGAGGAAACCTCTATTGTAGCGCCGCGCGAATTACCGCCACAGCCGGGATTCATGAGCAAGAGATCAGCGAACTCGCGCCACGGAGCAGCTCTACCTCCACGGAAAATGCCACACCGGGCAGGAACTCGCAGGTGGAACGCGGCTGCGCGAACTCTACAGAAGATTCATCATTCCTATCCCAACTGATAAACTCAGTGGAAATTCTTCCAAAACTATACGGTTCTAGGGGTTACTAGTACTACTCCGTATCCTCTGAGAAGAATAGTGTCAAAAGTCTACTATCTCCATGATTCTAAGCGTGCTAATCCAAATTCTCAGGGTTTTAGCGGGTTCGATCTAGGCTAGAAGTCTTGCACAAACTACGATTTCCCAGGATAATCGGAACTGTCGTACGAGGATAGAACTACCGTAGAACTATCTCACTAGTTTGGCGGTGATTCTCGATACGTTTCAGCATGGGGTTGTGCTTGCGCGATCCCAGGAATCTTTCACACGAAGAGCTAGGCGCTATGGGTGTCAGGCCAAAAGGTTGTGAAGGGAGCTGAACGGTACGGAAGTCAGTCGACTTCAAACGAAACAATTCTGGGGAGCAAAGTAAATGAACATTTCAAAAGTATTCGGGAGCAGCCTGGCGAAACTCGCAATGGCCGCAACCCTCGTTTTTGGCTTGGCGGGAACCGCCTCGGCCACAATCATCGATGACTTCAGCGACAATCAGGCTGTGCTGACCACAACGGGCGGCACCGTGTCCAGTGAAGTTTGCGGTGGTTCGATGCTCGGCGGATGCCGTGACATCACGATTGTTGCTGCGGTTGCTGCTGGTGGGACCAACCCTACTTCTTCGGCCTCCGTGGCTGGTGGCTTTCTGAATATCGCTAACGACTCTGGGATTGCTTCCACAGTCACTGTCGGCTGGGACGGTCCCGGAATTCCGGGAACGGGCTTGGCGCCGGCAGCCGATTTCACTGCCTCAATCGGAATTTTGGTTCAGGTGTTCTTTACCGATCTGGGCATGAACATCACCATGGAACTTGGAGATGGAACCAACCTTGCAACTCGCACTCTCGCGATTCCTTCCACGGAAATTCCAGTTGCAACCGGTCCGGTCAACTACCTGTTCAAGCTCAGCGACTTTGTGAGCGCACCTGGTGCTGTTGACCTGGCGAACCTCACGTCGGTTCGGATGATCGTTTCCGGCAACAATGCCTACGATGCGAACATTTCCTTTGTCGACACCACTCCCATTCCTGAGCCCAGCACCATGCTGCTGAGCGCGGCTGCTCTGCTTGCTCTCGGCTTCTTCCGTCGCCGTCGCGCTTAATCGCAAACGCGGCCTCGGGTGCACCAAGGCTTGAAAACGACTGACTTTCCTCAAGGGGTTGCTCACCAGTGAAGCAACCCCTTCTTCATTTGCACCAAGTTGCTCCGAATAGTCCTATTCGCCACCAAGAAGTTCTGCGGCGATCTCCACCACGGACTGTTTTCCTGAATCAATTGCTCCGTTCGCCCGCTGAATCTGCGTTTCAGCCATGCTCCCACTGAGCGATACCAGGCAGGACTCCATACTTTGATGGTTTGCCATGATCTCCCTCCGCACCAGTACCGCTGCCTCATACGGTGGGAAGAAGCCCTGATCATCCTCAAGCACCTTCAGCCCCATCGCGGAAATCATGCCGTCGGTGGAATTCCCCGCCACCATGTCCACCTGCCCTTGCTCAATGGCCTTGTACAGCAACCCCAGGTCCATGGAACGAGGGGAGCCTTCCAGTCGAAGGGGATAAATCTTCAGCAGTCCAGGGAGACCATCGGCGCGCTGCTCAAACTCGTAGCCTACGCCCAGCCGGAACGCAAAACCGCTGCGGGCGGCGTCGCTTAGACTATTCCACCCATGCTGCCTGGCCAACTCGCCCGGTACTGCCATCGCGAAAGTATTCTGAAAACCTAGGGGCTCCAGCCACTCAATGCCATACCGCTCGCGGTATTCGGTCTGCACCCGCTGAAATACTTCCTTCGCGGTTCGGCCCTCCGGCGATTCCTTCAGAACGGTCATCAGGGCGGTGCCTGTGTACTCCGGGTAGATGTCAATCTCCCCGCTCAGCATCGCCTGATGCGCCAACAGCGTACCGCCCAAGTGGAAGCGCCGTTCCACGGGAACTTCCGCGCAGCGCTCCAACTGCTGCGCGATCATCTCCGCCAGAATCAGTTGTTCGGTGAAGTTCTTGGAGCCAACCACAACCTTGCGCTGGCCGCCGCATCCGGAGCCTAGCGCGAAGACGGCGAGGCAGGTGAGTGCGAGAATCGTGTTTCTACCCATGACAGCATCCCATCTGTCACCAAGCTTAACAGTGCTGCTGGAATGGCCCCGGCCAGAATCAAATCTGTATTCACGGTGGCGATCCCACGAAAAATCAGCACACCCAGTCCCCCTGCTCCAATCGCCGCGGCGATGGTGGCAGTGCCAATGCTGGCGACCGTGGCGATATGGATGCCCGCCAGAATCGTAGGGGCCGCCAGCGGAAGTTCCACCTGCCACAGCAACTGCCGGTTGGTCATCCCCAGCGCGATCGCCGAATCGCGCACGGCTGGGTCTACCTGCAGGATCCCCGTCAGCGTATTCCGCAAAATGGGCAGAAGGGCATAGAGCACCAGCGCCACAACCGCAGATCGCGTACCCACTCCGCC
>CAZUAX010000089.1:2978-5060 GCA_964618435.1 uncultured Solibacteraceae bacterium | reverse complement strand
ATGCGCGTACCCACCCGGAATGCCTCCTGGAGGTCGTGCGTCACGAACAAGCTGGTTACTGCATGCCGCTCCCGCAGCTGCAAAAACAAGTCCTGCATTTCCAGGCGGGTAATCGGGTCGAGGGCGCCGAACGGCTCATCAAACAACATCAGTTTAGGTTCTGCCGCAAGCGCCCGAGCCACACCCACGCGCTGTCTCTGGCCACCTGAGAGGGAGGCAGGGAAGCGGTTTCGAAACGTCAGTGGGGCCAAGCCCACCTCGGAAAGCAGGCAATTCACGCGGTCGGCAATGCGGCTGGGCGTCCAGCCCAGCAGGCGGGGGACGGTGGCCACATTCTCTGCCACCGTGCGGTGAGGAAACAGGCCCACCTCCTGGATGACGTAGCCAATGCTTCGCCGTAAGGCAACGGGATCCCAGCTAGCGGTGCGCTCGCCGTTTACCCAAACATCCCCTGAGGTGGGCATACGCATGGCGTTTACCATCCGCAAGGCGGTCGTTTTGCCAGATCCGCTGCGGCCCAACAGCACCAGCGTTTCTCCAGCATCCACTTGCAGGTTAAGCCCGCGAAGGATATGCGCGGCTCCCAGGCGGAAGTGTACTTGATCAAAGGAAATCATCGCCTACCCAAACGGATGGTAACGCGAAAGAAAGAGAGGCAAACAGAGGAAGGAAGGTGGCGCGCCCTGAGAGATTCGAACTCCCGGCCTTTTGGTTCGTAGCCAAACGCTCTATCCAGCTGAGCTAAGGGCGCAATCGAACTATCTTTCAGTATACCGCAGGTTTGGCGAAGCGTCCCACACATTGAACGCGGGTAGCCAAGAAGCTTCTAAAAAATATGGATCTCTTCCCCAATGCCGCGTAGGGCCACCGCATCCGTCTGTGACCCGGCCGCCGCCAGCAGGCGCTCAATGGGTTCTCCGAAGGGCTCACTGCTCAACGGGAAGGTCTTGTGATGAACGGGCATCATCCGGTCAAAACCGGCTTGCTGCGACATCTTCCAAGCCTGCTCCGGATTGCAGTGATTACTGATCCACGGGTTATATGCCCCAATTGGCATAATGATGAGATCGTAAGGCTTGCTTCGGCGGAGGCCGGAAAAGGCGTCTGTATAGGCAGTGTCTCCGGCAATCACCACCGAATAGCGGCCAGCCTCCAGCACATAGCCGTTATAGCCGCGGTAGGTGTCCACCCGCATGCGAGCGCCCCAATGGCGAACTTCCACCGCGCGCACGGAAAGCGGACCCACACGGGCCTGCTCTCCCCAGCCAAGTTCCACAACATTCCGGTAACGCGGCACACGGATCAGGTCAGTGGTATGCTTGGCCGCCACTACCGTGGTGGCTGCGCTTTCCATCCGCCGCAACGATGGCAAATCCATGTGATCCATGTGGGCATGGGAAAGCAGTATCAAATCGATCAGAGGTAGCGCGGCAGCATCCAACGCCGCCTCCACCACCCGTTTCACTCCAACGGATAGAACACCCACGTGCACTCCAGCATGGTGGCTGAAGATAGGGTCAGTGAGCACCGTAACACCATCGATCTTCAGCAGAACGGTGCTGTGGCCAATCCAGGCCGCATGCAAGCCCTCATCGGGCCACAGGGAGGGGTTCGGAATGGCCTCAGGGGTGCGCACCGGTTTCCCCAGATCGTCGTAGAAGTTCTTCCAAAAGCCCGGTGCGGAACGGTATGCGGCGTAAGCCGCTCCGGAGAGTCCCGCGGCAGCACCGGCTGAACCCACAATCGTCCGGCGGCGAAACAGCCGCGACGGGCGAATGCGACCGCGAGACCCGAGGGGCTGATAGGTGTCCTTCATGTAGAATTCGGTGGCGGTGTTGCGGCCAGGGAGAAGCACACATCACAAGATCCGCCCTAGTTCCAGGCTAACGAACTTGAGCGGATGGGTCCAATCCCTACGCTCCGTTAGTAACCGTAGCGTTCCTCACGCCATGGGTCACCGTGCATGTGGTACCCGTTCGCCTCCCAGAAGCCCGCTTGATCGTGATCCAGGAACTCCAAACCTGCCAACCACTTGGCGCTCTTCCAGGCATACAACCGTGGCACAATCAGGCGCACTGGCCC
>CAZUAX010000089.1:0-2878 GCA_964618435.1 uncultured Solibacteraceae bacterium | reverse complement strand
TCGAGCGGACGTTCCACCAGACCGCCCACACGCAAGCGCCAACGGGAAAGGTCGAGGGCGGGTGTCCCACTTGCGTCGAGCACCGGCCACTTTCGGGTGCGGCTTTGTCCTGGCGGGATGCGGTTCGCCCGGAGCGTATCCGGGCTCACGATGGCATCCGGCGGCGCCACGGCGGCTTCCGGCGCGTCCTCACGCTGTAATTTAGGGTCTGGCTGAAAAAACATGGTTCTATCCTCTAACTTCTCTATAGATGCGGGATGGCACCGCAGCGTGGCGCTTCTTTCCGTCAGCGGAATACTCTGCCTGTTGAACTCGGGACTCGTAAAGTCCCAGGCCTGTCTCCACCTTCCCTCACTCCGCGGAATCCGTCATGATGGTATCGGGCGCGGCCCAGTTTCTGCCGCAAGTCCCTGGCCATGGACAACGTACCTCTCGTCTATCACGACCGCTACGATCTCAACTTCGGCCGCCACGTCTTCCCCACGGAAAAATACCGGCTCATCCGGGAGCGCCTGTTGGCAGAGGGGCTGGTAACGGCCGGTGATTTCCACGAACCGAAGGCAGCGAAGGACGACGACATTCGCTTGGTTCACACGGAGGACTGGGTCCGCAAGCTGCGCACCGGCACCGTTACGTACAAGGAAATCCTGCAGTTAGAAGTGCCCTATTCCCGGCAGATGGTAGAGGCATTCTGGCTAGCCGCGGGCGGCAGCATTTACGCTGCGCGGCTCGCCTTCTTTCACGGTATCGCCTA
This sequence comes from uncultured Solibacteraceae bacterium, assembly GCA_964618435.1. GTDB lineage: Bacteria > Acidobacteriota > Terriglobia > Bryobacterales > Bryobacteraceae > JACTMJ01. The sequence goes on along the minus strand of CAZUAX010000089.1, from coordinate 2,124 downwards.
CAACGTGGGTGGGGGCTTTCATCATGCTTTTCCCGGACACGGGGAGGGCTTCTGCGCCATAAACGACGTCGCGGTTGCCGTTCGTGTGCTTCAGCGGGAGGGCCTCATCCGTAAAGCGCTGGTGCTGGATGTGGACGTCCACCACGGCAATGGCACGGCAGCCATTTTCGCCAACGACGACAGCGTCTTCACGCTATCCATCCACCAGCGGCAGAACTATCCGGCGGTGAAGCCTCCCTCAAACATCGATATTCATCTCGAGGATGGCGTCAGCGACGTGGAATACCTGGAGAAATTGCGCGCTGCCTATGTGCCCGCGTTGCAACTTTTCCGGCCCGACCTCGTGTTTTACGTAGCCGGAGCGGACCCCTATCTTGAAGATCAGCTTGGGGGCATCAATCTCAGCAAGCAGGGCCTCATTGCCCGTGACCGCCTTGCTCTGGAGCGCCCTTTGTTGATGGGAATACCCGTTGCCGTGGTCCTGGCCGGGGGCTATGCGCCTCAGGTGGAAGATACCGTGGACATCCATGTGAATACCTGGAAGATGGCGGTGAATGTTCTAAACAACGTGGGATGGCGACGCGCTGCGAAGTAACCAGTCAGCCGATGGGCGAGCCTTATCTCAGGACAGCCCAAGATCGCATACACTAAGGGCAAAACCATGCGGACGTCCATCCACTGACAGGACGCCGCCCCAGAGAGCATCATCATGAGCAATATTCTTAGACGCAGTTTCCTCGGCAGCGCGGGCGCCGCCATTGTCTATTCCCTCGTCCCCTCCGCACAGGCACAAACCTGGAAGTATGGGCCGAACGACAACATTCGCCTCGGCTTCATCGGCGTAGGCGTACAGGGCAGCGGCCTGCTGGAGGAATTCAAGAAGATGCCGGGCGTTACGCCCACGGTTGCCTGCGACCTTTACGACGGGTATCTGCTTCACGCCAAAGAGGCGATGAACGGCAAAATGGAAGCCACCAAGGACTACCGGACGGTTCTTGACCGCAAGGACATCGACGCCGTGGTCATCGCAACGCCGGATCACCTCCATTTCCGCATGGTGCTGGACGCGCTGGATGCCGGTAAGCATGTGTATATCGAAAAGCCCCTCACCTGGAGCCTGGAGGAGGGAACGCACATCATCCGCGCGGAGAAAAACACCGGTAAGCTCCTTCAGGTTGGTAGCCAGGCGAAGAGTTCGGCCCTCACTGCCCGAGCCAAGCAACTCGTGAAAGATGGCGCCTTGGGCAAAGTGAACATGATTCGCATGTCCAACAACCGCAACTCGGCCGAAGGCGCGTGGCGTTATCCCATTCCACCCGATGCCAGCACCAAGACCATTGACTGGCCGCGATTCCTTGGCCACTATCGACAGCGTCCCTATGACCCGGAAGTGTTCTTCCGCTGGCGCTGCTGGTGGGAATATTCCGGTGGTGTGGCAACTGACCTTTTTGTGCACCTCCTTACCCACATGCATGAAGTGATGGACGTCCACGCGCCCGTTTCCGCAGTCTCGCAGGGCGGGCTCTATAAGTGGAAGGACGGCCGTACGGTACCCGATGTCATGAATTCCCTGTTCGAGTACGAAGAGGGCTTCGTGATCGACATGTACGTGAATATGTGCAACAGTCGCGCTGGCGAACCCACTACGATTCTCGGCGATAAGGCCAGCATGGTGGTGCAAGGGCGGCAGTTGACCATCTTCCCGGAACCCAATTTCGGCGAAGCTCAACGCTACGGCAGCCGAGCCTGGCCAAAGGCGATGCGCGACGAATACCTCCGCAAGCATGGGGTAAACGTAGGAGCGTCCGGTGAACAGTTCCCGCAGCGGGAGATGCCCAAGGAGCAGGTGATTCCGGTGGAGGCTGGCCCCTCGCACTACGAGCACTTCATTCTGTCGCTCCGCAACGGCAAGCCGAGCGTGGAAAATGCCACCGACGGCCACTATGCAGCTGCCGGCGCCCACCTCGCGAACATGGCCTTCCGAAACAACTGCAAGGCAAGTTGGGATCGCGTCTCTGGCGCAGTGAGCCTTTCCTAGTCGCTAATTGGTGCGGGACGAGACCAGGTTTTCTCGTCCCGCACCACTTCTCCTATTCTCTTGGCCAGTCCCAATCCTCTTGGCAT
>CAZUAX010000088.1:0-17771 GCA_964618435.1 uncultured Solibacteraceae bacterium | reverse complement strand
GGGCAGCGCACCAATTATCCTTTCTTTGACCTAAGTGATCGATCTGCGAGTTTTACCTTCGCGTTCCCCAATGTGACCGCTTTGCATGTGCTTGCGGGCAGCGGTAACCCGCCGTTGCCCGCGGCAACAAAGGTCACCACGGAAGGAGAAGGAAGAACTATGGTCCCCCAGATGATGGAAGCAAATCCCGCCGAGATGTTCGCCGGGAAAATGATGGAGATGCTCAACGGCGCCGCGCTCGCGCTGATGACCAGCATCGGACACCGCACCGGTCTTTTCGACACGATGTCCATGATGCATCCCGCAACCAGCATGGAGATTGCCGCAACCGCCGGCTTGAATGAACGGTACGTGCGGGAATGGCTTGGCGCCATGACAACTGGCGGCATCGTAGTCTACCAACCCGAGGCAGGCACGTACATGCTGCCGCCGGAACACGCTGCTTTCCTCACCCGCGCGGCTTCGCCTAATAACATTGCGGCCAGTTCGCAGTTCATTGCGGTGCTTGGCGGCGTGGAAGACGGCATTGTGGATTGCTTTTACAAGGGCGGCGGACTGCCCTATGAAGCTTACAAACACTTCCATACCGTGATGGCCGACGAGAGTGCCCAGACCGTGGGCGCCAAACTCTTCGACTTCATCCTGCCGATGGCTCCCGACGCAATGGTCAAGATGGAGCAGGGCGCGCGCGCCGCGGACTTTGGATGCGGCATGGGACGATCTCTGCGTGCGATGGCCGCTGCCTATCCCATGAGCGACTTCATGGGCTTCGACCTCTCACAGGAAGCCATTACCAGCGCCCAACGAGAAGCGGCCATGGAGGGCTTGATGAACCTCCGTTTCGAGCAGCGCGATGTGGCCACACTCGAAATGGAGGAGGAACTCGATGTGGCCTTTGCCTTCGACTCCATTCACGACCAGGCTCATCCGGACCGGATGCTTGCCAATATCTACCGTGCCCTAAAGCCGGGTGGCGTCTTTGTGATCCAGGAGATCCAGGGCCACAGCCATGTCCACGAAAACATGGACCATCCCATGGCGCCCTTCGTCTACACCGTTTCCTGCATGCATTGCATGAGTGTTTCGCTTGGCCAGGGCGGCATGGGGCTTGGCGCGGCTTGGGGGGAAGAACTCGCCGAAACCATGCTGAAGGCAGCGGGCTTCACAGGCATCATCAAGCGCCGCGCGGAAGGGGATATGCAAAGCACCTTCTTCGTGGCACGGAAGCCGGCATAGGTCGTTGGCGCGTGAAGAGGAAGCTGCGGTCCGCCAATGCGAGCGGTCCGCAACTTCCAACCCGCGTCTTCCTTCCTGCATCGGCATTCGCCTCTCCCATTGCGGGCAATCCGCGGCTATTGCATCACTCGGTTGAGCCATTCCATGCTCAGGCCCAATGCGTGTTCCGTGGCGTCGATGAAGGGCTGCGGGTAGCGTACGGGGTCGTGGCATTGCGGGCCCATGGGGAAGTCATGATAGCCGTTGCGATAGATGTGCAACTGGGCTTTCTTACCTGCAGCGACAAGCTGTTCGTAAAGAACCTTGGTTAACGGCAGCAGCCCGTCTTTGGTGCCCACCAGCAATAGCATTTCGCTTTGCAGCGCCTCCACATTGGTCTTTGCAAGGCTGGCGTTGATGGGCGGGGGTGCTTCGGTGGAGTAATCTTCCTTGCGTTGCCCGCTCGCATGCCGTTGCGCTCCCAGAAAGAGTCGTGCGGCGGGTGCGCCCAGCATTACCGCGCGCAGAGGGGTTCGCGACGCCAGGTGCAACGCGACGTCGCCGCCAAGGCTTACGCCGTAGACTCCGATGCGGTTCTTATCGATAAAGGGCAGGGAACGCATGTGCTCGACGATGGCGAGCGCGTCGGAAGCCATGGCGTTTGCCGCGTTGGCAGCGGGCGGATCCACGGGATTGGGCGCCTCAGGCTTCGGCAGGCTGCCGCGGTAGTCACCCACCACCACCACATAGCCCTCTTGCAGCAGCCGCTCCCAAACCGGGCCACCACACTTGCCCAGGCTCCAGTTAACCAATTGCTCCATACCGCGGCCGCCCGGTGAGCCGTGCAGCACCAGCATGGCGGGGAAGGGTCCAGGGCCCTTTGGCTTTCGCATAGCCGCCGCCACGTAGAGGCCGTCGCCCGTGCGGATGTAGAGTTTTTCGAGCGGAGACTCGGCCTGGCTTACCACTTCCAGGTACCTGTCGTGAGAGATTTGCTTGCCGGTGGTCTCATGCACGGTGATCTGGGTCCACGCGGCAAGTGACAAGCAGAGGAGGATGGCACCAAGACGACATATTTGCATGGCCGCATTATGTCGCAAATCCGCGGTCGTGGTCAGAAGCCGATGCTGGCGAATATCTCTCCCGGCTTCTGGTCAAGTGCCTGGCAGATGGAAAGAAAGCTTTCCATGGAAGGGAGGTGAGCTCCACGCTCAATGGAGCTTAACTGGGAAACGCTAAGGTTTGTGCCAGCAGCGAACTCCTTGAGGCTCCAGTTCCGTTCCGTGCGCAGCATGCGAATGCGCGGGCCAAGGCGTTCCCGGAGCAGGTCCTGCTGGCTTCGCCCGAGTCCGAAGGCAATAATCGCTTTGTCCAGTGCCTGCCGCAGTTCGTCGATGGAAAACGGTTTGGCCAGATAGTCAAAGACCTTCTGCTGGAATTTCGCCCGCATGTCCTCCAGGGAGGGATAGCCGGTCACCACAATCACGCACACGTTCGGCCAGCGCGATTGCACTTCCTGCAGCACGGCGTCGCCCTGATGCTCTCCCATCTTCATGTCGAGCAGCAGAATTGCAGGAAGGCTCTGCTCGAAGCTGCGCACCATGGTGGCGGGGGTGGTAAAGCAGCGCACGGTGTAACGGCCCTCGTCCGTCAGCACATCTTCCATGTACTGCAGGAAGTCCTGGTCGTCATCGAGCACGGCAAGGTCGATGCGACTGCCGCCCGCATGTTCCAGTTCGGTGACAAGGTTGTCGGTCATACATCATCCTTGGGTACAGCATCCCCGCAGAGAACCAAGCATCCCCGCGGCGAACCAATCGCGCCATTCAGTGGAAAGTCAACTCTTGTGGATAGGCGCCATTCTGGCATTGCGTGTGTCCTCAGTAGAAATGGATTTCTCCGCAACGGGAAGGGAAATTTCCACACCAGCGCCACCCTCCGGGCGGTTGTAAGCGCGGATTCTGCCACCGTGCTGGTGGATAATTCCTTCCGCCACGGTCAGGCCCAGTCCGGTTCCATGGGCATCCAGGCGGGTGGAAACAAAGGCCTCGAACAGACGGGGTAGAACCGACTCGTCAAAGCCCGGACCATCATCTTCCACACGCACTACCAGTTGCGTCTCGTCGCTTGCGCACAGCGCGGTGCGGACCCAGATATTGCCTGACACGGTTATCTCATGCAGTGCGTTGCGAAGCAAGTTCACGAACACCTGGCTTAGGCGGTCCGGGTTGCCCTGGACACTGTGGTGGGGCGTTGCCATGTTCCAGAACTTCACTTGGGAGGCTTTGTCGTCGATGGAGACGAGTTCCCAGCATTCCGCGATCAGCGGCGCTAGCGGCACGGGCATGGTTGTAGTGCGCCGCACCCGGGCAAAATCAAGAAGTTGAGAACTGATGCTCCGCAGACGGTCGATTACCCTTTCCATGCGTTGCAGCCGTTCAGCAGTGAGCGCGTCGGTCGCTCGCTCCCGCAATTTCTGCACACTGCCCCTGAGCACCGCAAGGGGCGTATTCAACTCATGAGCAACGCTGGCTGAGATAAGGCCAAGGCTGGCCAAACGGTCCTGGTCCAGGAGATTCTGTCGTGCGGTCTCCAATTGCTGGTTTTTTGTAGTGAGGGCTGCTGTGGCCTGCCTTAGCTGGTCGAGCGCCTGGGCGAGCTGATCTTCCTGCTCACGCATGGTCCGGACGGTTAGGTTGCGTGAGCGCATCAGGTCGCCCAGCTCATCATCCGGGATGGAGCCATCCGGCACCAGTTCGTGTGCCCGGTCGTTCGCCGTACTGGCTCGGTCAGCATCCAGCAGGAGGTGGATGGGGCGGTAAACATAAAGGGGCAGGACGAAGAACTCCAGCACCAATACCCCCAGGACGTAGGTGGCCATCAGCACCAAAGTGACGGCCCACCTCGCGTCCGCCAACATCTTCCGATAGGTGTCCTTGGGCAGCTTCACTCGTTGGTACAAGTCACTGGACCGCGCTCTGTGGTATAAATATGAAGATTTTTCTGGGCCGTGCCAAACTTCCCCGGGGTGGGCGTTCAACCACTCCAGGACCTCGTCTGGCATCCCCAGTTGTGCCGCAGTTCCCTGTTCCCGTTCATATTCCTGCAGGATGCTGGCATGGTTCGGTTCTGTCATCGAACCAACCATCAGCAATTGCAGGAGGCTTGCCTCTCGCTGGTAGGCCCCGTCCAGGCGGCTCTCGAGTGCGGGAATGATAGACACGTAAATGGTGAATGTAAGCAGCAGGAAGAAGACGTTGTGAAACACCATCAGCTTCAGCCGGATACGCATGTTTCCAATTCTGCGCTCGATACGCTCCAGAACTGGGCGCTGCGTGCTGTTTTCAGTGGGATTCACCATGTGCCTTCATTTTCTCGTGGAAAACTCGATTTTTCATGATCCTTGCTGTAGGGTGACATCATCGATTACGGTGAAACAAGAATTTTTGTACTGCTTGCGGAATTTGACCTGAAACGGTAAACTTGGATTCAAGTCCCTCGACCTCCAATGGCTCAAACATTTAAGAAGTCTTTTGATCTAAAGCTGCGTGTTTTTGTGCCCCTGGTTCTGTTGCTGGGCGCATCCGCAGCGCTCTCGGCGATCTATCTTGGCTTGCCGAGCAACAAAGATGTCGGCTACCGGCCGGAACAACCCGTGGAGTACAGCCACAAGTTGCACGCAGGCAATCTTGGCATGGATTGTCGCTACTGCCACAACACAGTGGAGAAAGCAGCGCATGCGGCAGTGCCTACCACCGAAACCTGCATGAATTGCCACCATCGCGTGAAGACCAACAGCGCTAAGCTTACGTTGGTTCGGGAAAGCTTCGCGTTGGGGGAATCTATTCCCTGGACAAAGGTGCATGTTCTTCCTGACTACGTGTACTTCAACCACCAGGCGCATGTGACCCGCGGTGTGAGCTGCGTAAGCTGTCACGGACGCGTAGACCAGATGATTAAGGTTTCCCAGGTTGCCCCGCTGAGTATGGGGTGGTGTTTGGATTGCCATCGTAATCCCGCGCCGAACCTCAGGCCGGTGGAATTTGTTACCAAGTTAGACTGGACTCCGGATCGCCCTGCGGAAGAAATCGGGCGTGAAATCATTGCTCAAAAAGGGATCAATCCGCCCATCGACTGCGCGGGGTGCCACCGATGATTGTTCCAATTCAGAACATAAAAAAGGCTGAAGCAGCCAAGCAGTATTGGCGCAGCACAAGCCAAATCGCGAACACGGCGAAATTTCAGGACTGGATGCACCGGGAGTTTCCCGAAGGTGCCTCTGAACTGCCCGAAGGGTCAAGTCGGCGCAACCTGCTGAAGTTCATGGGCGCCACTTTGGCACTGGCAGGTTTAACCGCGTGCCGCCGTCCAGAAGAAAAGATTGTGCCGCTGGCCAGAGGCGCAGAGGACATCGTTCCGGGTAAGCCCGTCCACTACAACAGCGTCTTCACGATGAGCGGGTCGGCGGCGGGCATCATGGTGGAAACCCACGACGGGCGTCCTACCAAAATTGAGGGCAATCCAAATCATTCCCAAAGCCTCGGCGCTGCTTCTGCTTATGCGCAGGCCTCGGTTCTGGGTCTCTACGACCCGGACCGCATCGCAGAGCATAAGCGCGATGGCCAGGCTGTAAAGTGGGACGACTTTGTGTCTGTCGCGCCAAGCATGCTTGGCGCAGACGGATCCAAAGTCCGCTTTCTGAGCCAGCGCATTGCTTCCCCGTCGTACAACCGATTGAAGGCGGAGCTGTTGCGGAAGTATCCTGCAGCCCGCTGGGTGGAATACGAGCCAGTCTCGGTGGACTCTGCCAATGAGGGGGCTCGACTCGCATTTGGGCGTCCGGTTGCCGTGAACTACAACTTCGAGAAGGCGGATGTTGTTTGCGCACTGGACTTCGATTTTCTTGGTTTGGATGCGTCCACCATTCTGAACATGCGTCAATGGGCTGCCCGTCGGCGGGTGGAAGACCATCATGACGAAATGAGCCGTGTTTACGCGGTGGAGAGCCAGTTTTCGCTTACGGGTGGAGCAGCCGACCATCGTCTGCGGATGCGCTCCTCTGAGGTGCTTGCATTCGCGCAGGCACTTGCCGAGAAGTTGGGCGTAGATGTTGCCAAACCGGCAACCGTTCCTGGTGGCGCGAAGGCCGAAAAGTTTGTTGAGGTGCTGGCGAAGGACCTACTTTCGCATCGCGCAAAGTGTCTGGTGGCCGCTGGACCAAGGCAGCCGGCTGCCGTACATGCCCTAGCTCACCTAATCAACCAGGCGCTTGGCAACATGGGGAACACCGTAGTGCTGCAGGCGGCACCGGATGTACCTTCGGAAATCAGTCAGTTGCAGCAGTTGGTGGCGGACCTTAATGCTGGAGCCGTGGAGACGCTGTTCGTGCTAGGTGGAAATCCCGGCTATGACGCTCCCGCCGATTTGAACTTCGCCGCCGCGATGGGCAAGGCTGCCAACCGGGTCTATCTGGGCGAGGACGATAACGAGACGGCTACAGCCTGCAACTGGATTTTGCAGGGCGCACACTTCCTGGAGTGCTGGGGCGACGCGGTGGCCTTTGATGGCGTTGCGGCCATTCAGCAGCCAATGATTCAACCGCTTTTTGATGGGAAGAGCCCGCTGGAATTACTAGCTGTTCTTCTAGGGAGCCAGACGACGCGCGGCTATGAAATTGTGCGCGAAACCTGGATGTCTACGCTTACCGGAGACACGGAGAAATCGTGGCGTAAGGTGGTTCATGACGGTGTGATCGGCGGGACGGCTGCGGCTACCGTAACGGCTCCAGTGAATGTCACTGGAGTGCGCGATGCGGTTTCGCAAGCTGCCAGTTCGCTGCAGACTAATGGCATGGAACTCGTGTTCGTTCCAAGCAGCCACACTTATGACGGTCGCTTCAATAACAACGCATGGCTGCAAGAAGCGCCAGATCCAATCACGAAAATCACGTGGGATAACGTCGCTTTGCTCAGCGAAGCAACGGCGAAGCAACTTGGGCTGAAGGCAGATGCCTTCCAGATTGAGACTCCGCGTGGCACCTTTGCCGCGGAATACATCACCATCCAGCACGCTGGCGCCGAGTTGAAGATCCCCGCTGTGGTTCAGCCGGGCCATGCGGATGGTTCCATTACACTTGCACTTGGTTTTGGTCGGACGAAAACCGGCCAGGTAGGTGCGGGTACTGGGTTCAATGTCTATCCGCTGCGGACGTCGGCTGCGGTCTCCATTGCAACGGGAGCTACCGTAACCAAGGCAGCGGGACTTTACGACATTGCATCCACGCAGGACCACGGTACCCTGACGGATGCGCTGCGGACCCGTTCCGAGATTGTGCGCGAGGTGACGCTGGAGGACTTCCACAAAGATCACCACGCCATCCAGCACATTGCACATGAGCATCCTGAGTTCCAGCTCTATGAGAGCCCTGCTTTTGAGAGCCAGTATCAGTGGGGCATGACTGTTGATCTAAACACCTGCATCGGCTGCAATGCCTGCCTGGTAGCCTGCCAGAGCGAAAACAACATCGCCACCGTAGGTAAGGAACAGGTGCTGATGGGTCGGGAAATGCACTGGATCCGTCTTGACCGCTACTACTCTGGAACCGTAGCTGAGGCGGAGATGGTGCACCAGCCAATGGCTTGTGTACATTGCGAGACTGCTCCGTGCGAGAATGTCTGCCCGGTGGCGGCCACCGTCCACGGTCCGGAAGGCCTGAATGAAATGGCCTACAACCGTTGCGTAGGCACGCGCTACTGTTCAAACAACTGTCCGTACAAGGTGCGGCGCTTCAACTTCTTCGACTATCACAACAAGCGCTTCGACTGGTTCACCTTGGGCAATAAGGCTCCGGAGATCGCGAGTCTACAGTACAACCCGGACGTTACCGTGCGCATGCGCGGCATCATGGAAAAGTGTACGTACTGCGTACAGCGTATTGCCCAGAGCCGGATTCAGGCGAAGAGCGAAGGGCGAAGCATCCGTGATGGCGAAGTAGTTACGGCTTGCCAGCAGACCTGCCCCACGCAATCCATTGTTTTTGGCAACATCGCTGATTCTGAGAGCGCCGTAAGCAAGAAGAAGAAGCTGGATACGAATTACACAGTGCTGCAGGAACTAAACGTTCGCCCCCGCACTACCTACTTGGGCAAACTCAGAAATCCTCATCCGGAGCTTGCGTAACCGATGGCTGATATTGCAATCAAACCGAACACGCAGATCGATTTGTTGAATACAACCGTCGATCAGCCATTGGTGACTGGTGACCCCAGTTACCACATGGTGACTGAGTCCGTTTGCCGCATTGTGGAGGATAAACCCACCAAATTGTGGTTCGGACTCCTGGCGGTCACCTCCACCGTGATGCTGGTGTTGTTTGTGATGCTGGGCTACCTCGTGGCCACTGGTATCGGTGTGTGGGGCAACAATATCCCCATTGCCTGGGCCTGGGATATCACCAACTTCGTTTGGTGGATCGGTATTGGCCACGCAGGCACTCTCATTTCCGCCATTTTGTTTCTGCTTCGGCAACGATGGCGGACGGCAATCAACCGCGCCGCAGAAGCGATGACGCTGTTTGCCGTGGCGTGTGCCGCAATCTACCCCGTGTTTCACACCGGCCGCCCCTGGCGAGCCATCTACTGGCTGCTCCCCTACCCCAACACCATGCAGATGTGGCTGAACTTCCGCAGTCCGCTGGAGTGGGACGTTTTCGCGGTGAGCACTTACGGTACCGTGAGCTTGCTGTTCTGGTACGTGGGTCTGCTGCCTGACTTGGCAACGATTCGCGACCGCGCCACCGGCCTCCGCAAGCTAATCTATGGTTTCTTTAGCTTGGGTTGGCGAGGATCTGCCCATCATTGGAAGCATTACGAATTGGCTTACATGGTGCTCGCCGGCCTGTCGACGCCCCTCGTGCTGTCTGTGCACTCCATCGTTAGCTTTGACTTCGCGACGTCCATTCTGCCCGGGTGGCACACCACCATCTTCCCGCCGTACTTCGTCGCGGGCGCTGTGTTCAGCGGCTTCGGTATGGTGCTCACGCTGCTGATCATCACCCGCAAGGCGCTAAACATTGAGCACCTCATCACCCTGAAGCACATTGACTACATGTGCAAGGTGATGCTGGCAACGTCCATGATTGTGGGCTACAGCTACGCCACTGAGTACTTCATTGCCTGGTATGGCGCTGTGAATGGCGAACAGTTCGCCTTCTACAATCGGCTAACGGGACCTTACTGGTGGGCGACGTGGAGCATGATTTTCTGTAACGTCGTGGCGCCCCTTCCCTTGTGGTGGGCGTCTGTCCGCAGCAATATCGCGGCAGTCTTCATCATCACCATCTTCGTGAACATCGGAATGTGGTTTGAGCGGTTTGTGATTATCTCGATCTCTTTGCACCGCGACTTTCTGCCCTCCAGTTGGGAATACTTCAGCCCCACGTATGTGGACATTCTTACCTACGTCGGCTCAATCGGGTTATTCCTGACCCTGTATCTGCTGTTCATCAAGTTTGTCCCGATGATTGCAATTGCTGAAGTGAAAGGCGCGATCGCCCAAGATATCGAGAAGGGCGCCCACCACTAGGAGAACACCATGGCTACTGCACACACAGAAAATACAGCCGTTGTTCCTGTGGACGCGATTGGCAAGCCATTTGCGGTGGCATCCACTTTCCATAGCACCACGGACCTGCTGGACGCGATCCGGGCAGTGCGCAAGAAGGGCTATCGGAAACTGGACGCTTACACGCCTTTCCCGGTCCACGGCATCGACGAAGCAATGGGTGAGAAGCGATCGAAGCTGGGTTATCTGATTGCTGCTTGCGGTATTACCGGCATCGTGCTTGCCCAGGGCTTGCAGTATTGGACTGCCGTCATTGACTATCCCATCATTATCGGGGGAAAACCCTTCTACGCGGTGGAATTCTCAATACCCATCACTTTCGAACTGATGGTATTGTTGTCGGCATTTGCAGCCGTGTTTGGCATGCTTGCCTTCAATGGCTTGCCCCGCTTCAACCACCCGGTATTTAACTACTCACAGTACAGCCGGGCGACGGATGATGGATTTGTATTGCTGGTTGAGCGCGATGGCAATCACTTTGAGCCCAACGCGATTGTGGAATTACTTAATGAATTGGGTGGAGACCAAACGGAGATCGTGCATGAAGACGCCTAAGCAGATCGTGGCCCGCCGTACCTCCGGTATTCTGCTGGGCCTGCTTGTTGTACTCAGTTTTAGCGCCTGTGGCGTGCGGTATTCTGAGAAGCCGCCCGTCGAGTTCTGGTCTGATATGGCGCGTCAGCCGAAAGTAGAACCGCAGGAACCGAGTGCATTTTTTGCTAATAACCTGGGCAATCGCATGCCAGTTCCGGGCACTGTAGCCGTGGGCTTCTTAAAGGAAGACGACGCGTTCTACACTGGCCAACAAAACGGTTTTTACGTGACAAATCCTCTGCCCGTCACCAAGGAACTGCTGGTGCGTGGACAGGAGCGGTATGACATCTATTGCGCGCCGTGCCATGACCGCACTGGTTCCGGCCGCGGTATTGTGAGCCTCCGCTCTCAGGGGTGGATCGCCAACAGTATTATCGAAGACCGCATTGCTGAATATGCCGACGGCGAACTCTTCTATGTGATTTCCAATGGGCGGCGGTCAATGCCCGGATATCGCTGGCAGATTACAGAGCAAGACCGCTGGGCAATTGTTGCCTATACCCGTGCGCTCCAACGCGCCGCCATCGGCACTGTTGGTGACGTTCCCGCCGACCTAAGGAGCGACCTGAGATAACCATGGCCCAACACGCTTCTCATTCCGCCGCCGATGCCTTCCGGCTTAGCGAAGGCACGTTCACCAAGGTGAAGAACATCCTGATGGCCATCGGTGCCATCGGCTGGCTGCTACTGATTGTGGGCTATTTCGTGGACCATGAGCGTTTCCATCACAGTTACTTGCTCAATTCGGTGTACGCAACTACCTTCTCTGTCGGTGCCTTGTTTTTCGTAATGATTCAGCATCTCAGCGGTGCCACCTGGAGTGTGGTTATCCGCCGCATTGCGGAAAGCCTGATGGCTACTCTACCTATCGCGTTCGTACTTTTTCTTCCCAACCTCCTTGGCCTGCATTCCCTATACGAGTGGACGCACCATGAGATGGTCGCCAACGACTACATTCTCAGTAAGAAGACCGGTTACCTGAATGAACCGTTCTTCATTGCCCGTACCCTTTTCTACTTCGGTGTGTGGATTTTCTTCGCGTACAAGCTTTGGAACTGGAGTGTCGCGCAGGACAATGACCGCAAGTTTGACTACACCGAAAAGAGCAGAAATCTCTCCGCATTTGGCGTTCTTGCACTTACTGCTACCTTTGGCCTTGCGTCAATGGATTGGGTGATGACCCTCATGCCGCATTGGTTTTCCACCATGTTTGGCGTGTATATGTACGCGGGTTGTGCGCTTTCCTTCACGGGATTGATGATCCTCATCTGCCTGCAGTTCCGGGCCAACGGAATCCTGGCGAACGCAATCAGTGAGGAGCACTATCACGATCTCGGCAAGTGGCTTTTTGCGTTCAACACCTTCTGGGCTTATTGCGCGTTCAGCCAGTACATGCTGATTTGGTACGGCAACCTGACCGAGGAAACGATCTTCTTCCGGCATCGCTTCCAGGGTTCCTGGGAGCCGGTGAGCCATTTGTTGATCTTTGGGCACTTTTTTATCCCGTTCGGCATCCTTATCGCCAGGTGGGCAAAACGGCACCTTGCCGTACTGGGCGCCATGGCGGGTTGGCTGTTGGTAATGCACTACGTGGACATTTATTGGCTGGTGATGGGCAGCCTGTACCAGCAAGGCGTCCAGCCTCATTGGCTTGACCTCGCCGGTTTGCTCGCCATGGTTGGCAGCTTTGGCTACTTCTTCTGGGTCCGTCTCGCAAAGCAGAGCATGGTCCCGGTAGGTGATCTCCGCTTCGAGCGGTCCCTTAACTTTCATCAGGTCTAGTTCTGGAGGTCTGTTGCATTATGTCTCAAGAATTTCACAAACCACCAGGATATGAGCATTCGGTAAATGCCGGCTACGAAGAGTCTGACGCTCGCGTAGGCTTCATCGCTTGGTCTGGCGTCGGCATCGTGGTGTTTTTGATCGTCACTATCCTTGCAGTTCAGGTGTATTTCGATTCACTGAAAAACCAGCAGGAATTTGTAAAACTGCTTGAGCCAGTTAGCGAAGACTACCGGAATTTGCGTGCGCGCGAGGACGCAGAGCTTTATTCCTATAAGTATATGGATCGGGAAAAAGGGATAGTCCGGCTTCCCATCCAGCGTGCAATGGATCTGGTGCTATCTGAAGCGCAGGCCGGCAAGCCGTTTTATCCAACGGCCCCGCAGCGCGTGAAGGAAGCGTACACCGTGGTTCCTGACCCCTCAACCATGGGAGGCGTGAATGACCCTGCGTCAAAAGCTCTACTTGCTACCGCTCCGTAGAGTTCTCTCTGTTTCTTTTCTTTTGCAAGTGGTTTCACTTGTATTGCTTGCCCAAGTGAACACCCCTGTGCCAATGCACGATGGGGTGGGCGTAGATGAGAAAGCTGGGAATACCATCGATCTCTCCCTTACGTTCATCAACGAAGCAGGGCAAGTGGTGCCATTGCAGAAGTATTTCGATCTGGGCAAACCGGTGTTGCTCAATCTGGCGTACTACCGATGTCCAATGCTTTGCAGTCTGGTGCTCAATGGCCAAGCGGATGCCATGAGGAAGATGCCTATCCAGGCCGGGCCGGATTATACGGTGCTTACCATAAGCATCGATCCGACGGAGACGGCGGAGTTGGCGCGGGAGAAAAGAGCTACCTACCTTGCCGGTTTTGACAAGCCGGTGACTGGGTGGAACTTTTTCGTGGATCATGATGGCAACGCCAAGAAACTGGCAGAGCAGGTAGGCTTCAATTACCGTTACGACACGCGGATTGAACAGTATTCGCACGCTTCAGTAATCATGGTGCTGTCGCCGGAAGGCAAGGTGTCCCGTTATCTGTATGGCATCCAGTTCAAGCCTCTTGACCTGAGGCTGGCGCTCGCAGAAGCGAAGGAAGAGAAGTTCTCTTTCAGTACCGAGCAGTTGTTGTTGCTTTGCTACCATTTTGACCCGAAGGCGGGCTCATACGTGATGTTTGCGATGAACTTCATGCGTGCGGGC
Source organism: uncultured Solibacteraceae bacterium (assembly GCA_964618435.1). Lineage (GTDB taxonomy): Bacteria > Acidobacteriota > Terriglobia > Bryobacterales > Bryobacteraceae > JACTMJ01. Next base: position 4,364 of record CAZUAX010000088.1, on the reverse strand, counting down.
GGGGTCTTGATTGTATTGTTGATTGCCTGGATGGTTTTCCGTCTGCGCCGGATGGAGAAGGCCCGGGGAGCTCTGTCGAATCAGGAGTTGGTAGGATTACGATGAATTGGCTACGTTCCATAATCATGCCGGAGATTCAGGGCTGGCAGTATGCACGCGAAGTGGATGATCTATTCATGTTCATCACCTACGTCAGCATCGTTCTGTACGCCATCATTGCGATTGGTGTGGGATATTTCGTGTGGAAATATCGGCGCCGTCGCGAAAACGAGGATACACCGGACTTTTCGCACAACACAATGCTGGAAATTGTGTGGACCGTCATTCCCACAATTCCCCTCATTCTGATGTTTTTCTGGGGCTTTAGCACCTACATGCATGCCCGCGTTGCCCCTGCCGATGCTCTTGAGATCAAGGTTGTCGCCCGGAAATGGGGCTGGGATTTCACCTACCCCAACGGCATGACCTTTGGCCAGGAGATGCACGTACCTGCGGGACGCCCAGTGAAACTGGTGATGATTTCTCAGGACGTGATTCATGACTTCTTTATTCCTGACTTCCGAACGAAGCAGGATGTTGTTCCCAACCGGTACAGCACGCTGTGGTTCGAGGCAGAGGAACCTGGTGAGCACGTTGTGTTCTGCGCCGAGTACTGTGGTCGGGACCATTCCAACATGTTGGCAAAGCTGGTTGTAGATACAGAAGACCAGTACCAGCAGTGGATGGAACGGAAGGCTGAAGAGGTAATGAATATGCCCTTACCCGAGTTGGGTAAGCTTTTATACGTAAGCAAAGGCTGCAACAGTTGTCACTCCGTGGACGGGTCTCGCATCCAGGGACCATCTTTCCTTGGCATCTGGGGCCAATCTCACCGATTCACTGATGGTACTGCAGCTGAGGTGAATGAAGATTACGTGCGGGAATCCATACTGCAGCCTGCTGCCAAGATTGTTACCGGATATGAACCGGTGATGCCTTCGTTCCAGGGTCTGTTGCGCGAACGTGAGATTCAGGCCCTCGCGGAGTATATTAAGTCGCTGCAGTAGCAGCGATAACTGGGATCGCCGTCGCCAGCGGTTAGGGGAATCGAATAAGGGGAAAACGCATGGCTGAAGTTTTGACACAAACACAGCAAGCAACAGCCAGCCACCACGAAGAGTTGAATTACCTCAACGAAAATCGTGGCATTAAGAGCTGGTTGTTCACTGTGGACCATAAGCGAATTGGCGTGATGTATTTCTGGACCATCATGACCATGTTCTTTGTAGGCGGCGTCTTGGCGCTCGCCCTCCGCACTGAATTGCTGACACCGAAGCGCTTCATTGTGGATGCTCAGGTTTACAACCAACTGTTTACACTCCACGGCGCGATCATGACCTTCCTAGTGTTGGTTCCCTTGATCCCGGCGACGCTTGGCAACTTCGCGATGCCGATCATGCTGGGAGCCAAGGACGTTGCATTCCCCCGGCTAAACCTTGCCAGTTACTACATTTATGTGGTTGGGGCGCTAATGGCGGTAGCTGCGATCCTAGGCGGCGGTCTTGACACCGGATGGACCTTCTATACCCCCTATAGCAGCACCACCACCGGTGGTGTGAGTGTGATGACGATGGCGGCCTTCGTGCTGGGCTTTTCCTCCATCCTCACAGGTGTGAACTTTATTGCCACCATCCACAAATTGCGCGCGCCAGGCATGTCCTGGTACAACATGCCGCTGTTCATTTGGGGCATGTACGCAACGAGTATTATCCAGGTGCTGGCAACGCCGATCGTCGGCATTACCATGGTGTTGCTTCTGATGGAGCGCATCTTCCAGGTTGGGATCTTCGATGCTAATTTGGGCGGGGACCCCGTGCTGTTCCAGCACTTCTTCTGGTTCTACTCCCACCCGGCCGTGTACATCATGATCCTGCCGGGAATGGCGATCATTTCCGAGGTGATTCCCACCTTCTCCCAGAAGACAATCTTTGGATATAAACCGATTGCTTGGTCTAGTGTCGGCATCGCAGTGGTTGGATTCCTTGTATGGGGACACCACATGTTCGTGAGCGGCCAGAGTGAATTTGCTGCCGCTGTGTTCTCGTTCATCACTTTCCTGGTTGCCATTCCCTCTGGAATCAAGATCTGGAATTGGATGGCGACGATGTATCGCGGATCCATCAGTTTGAAGGCTCCGATGCTCTACGCTATCTCCTTCTTGCTCCTATTTGGGATTGGTGGTCTGACGGGCCTATTCCTGGGAGCACTGGCTACTGACGTCCATCTGCACGACACTTACTTCGTGGTTGCTCACTTCCACTATGTAATGATGGGTGGCACTCTGATTGCCTTCTTTGCCGGCATTCATTACTGGTGGCCGAAAATGTTTGGTAGGATGTACAACGAGTTTTGGGCTGCAATCGGCTGCCTTCTCGTGTTCCTGGGTTTCAACGGCACCTTCCTGCCTCAGTTCATCCTGGGTTCGCGTGGTATGCCGCGGCGGTATTACAATTATTTGGATCAGTTTCAACCTCTGCACGTGGCTTCCACCATCGGGTCGTATGTGTTGGCCCTTGGCCTAATTGTCATGGCAGTGGTCTTGATCGCGCCTCTATTCAGGAAGCGCTATGACGCTCCCAACAATCCCTGGGGAGCGGCGTCTCTGGAGTGGACGGTTTCCAGCCCGGCACCGACGCATAATTTTCATCATGATCCCGTGGTGACTCACGGACCTTACGACTTCAAAGCAGCTCGTGCTGTGGCGAAGGCAGGAGCGCACGAATGAGCGATATCGCGATTCCAGTAGGTGGGCATGGGGGTGAGCATACTGCTCACTCCCACCCCAAATTTCTGCAGCACCATTTCCATAGTCTGGATCAGCAGTTTGAAGCTTCCAAACTAGGGATGTGGTTGTTCCTGGTGACAGAGATTTTGCTCTTTTCAGGGCTTTTTCTTGGCTACTTTATTCTGCAGAGTAAGCATCCGCAGGCCTTCATTGAGGCCCACCATCACCTTGACCGCAACCTGGGTCTAATTAATACCCTCGTCCTGCTGGTTAGCAGTTTCACCATGGTGATGGCCGTGCAAAGTGCGGCCTTAAGCCGCACAAAGGCTACTCTTGGCTTCCTTTACACCACGTTCACCCTCGGCGGTGTGTTCATGGTGATTAAGTACTTTGAGTATTCTCACAAGATTCATGATGGACTGTTACCAGGTTCCCTGTTTAGCTACAGCGGCGCCCAGGTGCCGGGTGAGTACTTGTTCTTCAGCATGTACTTCATGATGACAGGTGTCCACGGTATCCACATTATCGCGGGCATGGCGGTAATTGCCTACCTCATCTACCGCACGCACAAAGGCGATTACTCCAGCAGCTACTACACTCCTGTAGACCTTACAGGATTGTATTGGCACTTGGTTGACCTTATTTGGATCTACCTCTTCCCCCTTCTGTACCTGGTGAGCTAAACGGGAGATTGGCATAGAATGGCACTCGAAAAACAAACAATGGAAGGCACCCCGAAACACGGGGAAGAGACGCATACACATGACCATACGCGGTACTACATCGGTACCATCATTGGTCTGTTCATTTTGACTGCTGTCACGGTCTTCGTCGCCGGCATCGACTTTGGATCTAACTTCGTGAACCTGATGATTGCCATGGCGATTGCGACAGTGAAGGCTTCGCTGGTGGTGCTGTTCTTTATGCACCTCCGGTGGGAGAAGGGCATGAACGCGATTGTGTTCCTCTCGTCCGTATTCTTCGTTGGTGTGTTTATGATTTTCATTTTCATGGATATCAACACACGCGTGAATATTGAGGCATCTGCCCCTACGGAACCAGGAGCTTCTGCCGGATACGAGCCCTCTCCCATGCCCATGTATGTGGGGAAGGCACCCGAGAGCAGTGCGGATGCAGGTGCTGCTAGCCCAGAGGGAACCGCTCCCGCTGAGGCCCCCGCTCCCCAAAACTAGGTCGTCTCGATCCATCGTTGCTCTTCAATGGCGCACCCTCGGGTGCGCCATTCGCTTTTTCGCGTTTGACAATGGATACCCCCAGGGGGTATACAATGATGACAGAGGTCCTATGACGACTGTATCGCTGCAAATTGATGGAATGATGTGCGATGGCTGTGTCCGTCGGGTGGAGAAATTGCTAGCCCGTGCTGGTGCGCAGCCTTCTGCTGAGGTAAGCATCGGTTCCGCTCGCGTTGAGATTGATGAATCGAGCGTTGCTCCAGAGGCGCTGGTGCAAGCTCTTGAATCGGCGGGCTACCGTGTGCGCCTGCAACCATGAGTGACGCCAAGCAAGCACAGGTGGATATCTCCATCGCCCAGATTGATGTAGACGGCATGACCTGCGCCGCCTGCCAGAGTGCTGT
>CAZUAX010000087.1:2852-18200 GCA_964618435.1 uncultured Solibacteraceae bacterium | reverse complement strand
TTTTGATTTTTGCAAGAAACATTTCAGATCGTCCAACCTAACTTAGAGATACTCCAGTGGAAAATCCCACTGTTGCGGACAAAAGATCAATAGGGACTGCATCGACGACACCCGAACGATTCAAGGGAGAGGATCCGGAGCACACCGATGATGATGGTATCCCTACGGCCCTGGGGGTTGGCAGCAGAATCAGGGAATGGAATGTGATCTGGCCAACAGCGGGTAAGGAATCCGACAGAGGTATGGGGTCGCGTATACTGAGGGATTTGAGAGAGGAGTTTCCGTGGCGGTAACGGCGTTTTTGTTTCCCGGACAAGGCTCGCAAGCGGTAGGGATGGGGAGGTCATTGTACGAAACGTTCGCACCTTCCCGCGAGGTCTTCGAAGAAGCCGACGAAGCACTGGGCTTTTCGCTTAGCAAATTGATATTGGAGGGTCCCATTGAGACCCTAACGCTCACCGAGCATACACAGCCAGCTATCCTCACGGCATCCATCGCCGCGTTTCGTTTTCTGGAGGCTCAGGGGCTACGTCCCCAGTTCGTCGCTGGCCATAGCTTGGGCGAGTATAGCGCCGTGGTGGCCTCGGGTGGACTTTCGTTTGCGGATGCGGTCCGCACCGTGCGCAATCGTGGTCGCTACATGCAGGAAGCTGTCCCTGCTGGAGTGGGTGCCATGGCCGCCATCCTAAAGCTGCCCATCGATCGCATCGAAGCCGTCTGCGAGGAGGCTGCTCAAGGTGAGGTGGTGTCTGTGGCCAATGAGAATTCGCCTGACCAGACCGTGATCGCCGGACATCGGGCGGCCGTGGAGCGCGCGGGAGAACTCGCCAAGGCAGCAGGGGCGAAGCGCGTGGTAATGCTTCCTGTAAGTGCACCCTTTCACTGCGCTCTGATGCAGCCGGCCCAACTTCGCCTGCGAGAGGACCTGGAGGCAATCGCCTTCCGCGAACTTACTGTCCCCCTGGTAAATAATTGGGATGCCATGCTGGTGCAGTCGGCGGACGCTGTGCGCGAAGGATTGTTTGAGCAGGTGCCAAACCGGGTGCGTTGGGTGGAGAGCATGTTCCGGCTGGTGGACGAAGGTGTTGAGCAGTTTATTGAGGTTGGCCCAGGCGCAGTGCTTAGCGGCCTGCTGCGAAATATCGACTCCGCCAGGAAGTGTCTTCGTTTGGGCGAGGCGGGAGATTGGGAAAAGCTGCAGCCCGAGCTTTCCGGCTCGTGATGTGGGCCTATGTGTGCCCACGTTCACGGCGAATCCCGGTCCTCACAGGCGAGTGGATATCGGAGGTGAAAGTGTGAAAGACTGGGCCGGAGGTGATTTTGTGACTCGGCTATCTATTACCCTCTGCATCCTCTGCGCATGTCTGCTTTTCTCCTGCGCTCCATCGAAACAGGTCCCCGTGGCTGTTGACCTCAGCAAAAGTGCATACGAGAACGACCCGTCCGGCTGGACCGACATGATGCCCCAAGCTGGCATGCCGGGTTGGACCAAGGTGCCCATTCCCGCGGACGCCGCTCTCGACCCCAAGGAACAGTGGGCAATTCAGGATGGAGTGCTGGTGATTGACGGCACCGGCGGTCACGAATGGGCCCGCTATGACGCTAAGCAGTTTGGTAGCTTTGTCTTGCATGCAGAATGGCGATTCCGGCAGGTGGATACGCCCGAACCCCGTTACAATGGGGGCCTCTATTTTTGGGCAAGTGCCGATGGCCGGCAGTTCTATCAAGCCCAAACCGCGGAAGCCGGCGGCTGGCTGTTCGGTGATTTTCCGAAGGACGGAGACCGAAACCGTACGAACCTGCGTGAAGAGATGACGGGAAATCGCATGGCGCCTATCGGCGAATGGAATACCTTTGAGGTGCACGCGACACCTGCAGAAGTCAAACTCTGGGTAAACGGGGACATCCAGAGCCGGTGGGCGAACCCGCCGGTTACCAGTGGCTATGTTGGACTCGAAGCGGAAGGTTACTACATGGAGTTTCGCAAGTTGCTGATCAAGGAATTGCCCTAGGCGGCAAGCTTCGAGCACAACTGCTGACTGCGGACACGGTTTGAGAGAAAGTGAAAACGCCATCCTTATCGGGGATGGCGTTTCGCGTTATCGGCAGACTATCGTTCGTAAAGTGCGGCAACTTCAGGGGCAGGTCGATCCAGTCGTTATATTGCGGGGAATCCGTCCTTGCCGAAGATGACCCTAATTCAGGATTAAGAGCCGAGGAACCCTGCCACTTGGCCGTTCAACCCGCCCCAGACGCCCGCGATATTGACACCAAAGACACCCACACCGGATGCAGCGGCAAGCACCACCAGCGCCAGAAGCAGCGCATATTCCACGAGATCCTGCCCGCTTTCCTCAAATAAAAACTGCTTCAACATCGTCATCGTATCCTCGCTTCCTCAACGGGTCATTACCGATTTTGCCGTTCTTAAAAAAATTGCAATTGCACCTATTAACCAGCATTTGCCTCATCGCCAATTGTAGATGCACCGAACTGGCACTTGCGCCAGTGGTCACAGCGGCTGGATTCCGGCATCCATGGAGACGACTCGCCCTTAAACCCTGGATACCTTCGACACTGTTCTGGTACCAGTTTGGTGCCAAGATGGAGATCTGTCAATAGAGTTTTTTGGCCCAAATCCATGCAACCTATTGATTTTGCAAAAAGTACTAATGAACTTTCGCGAAATCCACTCATGCGGGATCACGAAGCTTACTGATAGAGCTTGCTTATTAGTCAGATAGCCTGAGGTCGCCGTTTCGCGTTGAGCCAACTTTTTCTAGCAGTTGAATGTACTTGGCCTACTAAAACTGCCACACAGATCTTGAGTCCCGATCTCGTTAAGCGAACCTTGTCCAGCGCTGTTAACGGAAATTGCCCGCAATTTCTAGAATTGGAGCTAGGACACCTAGAACCAAGTCAGCTCTACCTGCCGTGGATGAGCCTGATGATGGCCGCCTGGGGTTCGTGGATAGACTCGACGCATCAGAAATCACTGTGTACAACTAACGTCACCGTAAACTCACGGCTTTCTGTTGGGGCAGCCCCGCAACCAGTGAACCAGTGAGTCTATCGTTAGGAATCCATGCGGAGATGCTTGCCGCGTTAATGATCAGCTACAGCAATTCCAGTGAGCTTCCCGAACCGACAGGCTACAGCCTGAGACAACGCCGGTACCTAGTGGGTTGAGGCGATGCCACCAGCGTCCCCTAGGTCCTGGTCCTATGACTCTGCTATCCAACTGGTGCAAGAACCGGAAATTGTTCCCTGACTAGCCCGCATGCATGCTCGAATTGTGAATTTCTCGCCACAAATGTAACTTTGTTTGCGATTGACTCGTGTATTTTCAGCAATTTGTACTAAGGGATAGTACTGGACGATCTAGGTAAGTTATTGCATCTTGCTAGGGCTTCCTGCATACTAGGAAAGTCTTGAGGTGTCGGCTTGGGCCGAACGGACTCGCTGTCTAACAAGACTGCCATGCCGCGTATGCGGACGCGAGGTGGCGGAAGAACAGCAGAGCCGGGCTACAGAAAAGCGGCACCGGATCCTGCGTTCGCGCAGGTTGTATGCACGCTTCGGAACGGTGGCTGGGAAATTGCCTTACTGGTTTCGCGAGCGATCAATATTTGGAGCGCGAGGAGCTTACATGAAACGTTTGATTCGTTTGGCGATGCCATTGATGGCCGCCCTGATTTTAGTGGCTGGCGCATCAGCCGCCTCTATTTCATTCACTGACTATGTCCCGGGACCGAGCGGAACTGAATTCACCACCCTCAATTTCACGGGGCAGTTTGTTCTTCCTCAGTTCGATGCCACTCTGGGAACTCTTACTGGCGTAACCATTTCTTACACCAGTGCATGGCAGGAAGTATCGTCCAGTTACACCAACAACGGCGCGGAAGATGGTGAAGCGCGTTTGCTCGGCGAGTTCCGTTCACGGGTCACCAACGCTGCACTTATCAATCAACTGCAGACCATTCCGGTACTTTATGACACCGGTCTGCAGCCAGTTGCATCCGGCGGCTCCATTAGCGTTTCTTCTCTCTCTGGCATCGACGGTCCCACCAATGCGACTATCGTTGCTGCCTTGGCGTCCTTCATCGGAAACGGTACGCTTGCTTTTGATCTGGTGGCCACATTGCTTGTCACGAATACGTTCGAGGGCAGTTTCAACGGAACCCAGTCAGCACAGGGTCGCGGTGAACTTACTATCACCTACGACTACACAGAAAACCAGGAGCCGGGTATTCCTGAGCCCACCACCGTTCTGTTGGTAGGTAGCGCCCTGCTCGGATTGGGCTTGCTTCGCCGCCGCGCGTAGGTGTGGAGTGGCCTCGCTGGCCGCAGACAACGAAGCCACATAAGTGGCTCCAAAGATCGTAATTCACGGGAGAATCCATCGAGGGTTCTCCCGTTTTCTCGTTTAGCGGCTGATTTCTGCTACAACTCTTCCGCAGGATGCCTAACGTGCAGAAATCTCCCCTCCGCGAAGGTCTAACTCGCACTCATTCACGACACAAAGTGCCCACCGTGAAGGTCGTGTCATCCTCTTGCGGGCCGGAAGACTTGGCCCGGGCGTCAATCCGGCAAGGTGGTCAAGTTCGACGCACCGGGCTGGCTGCGGCAGCGCACTTCCGCACTTCGTTTTGCAATTTGGTGCTAACCATAGACATCGATAGCTTTGCTTGGCTTCTCGGCTTCTCCATGCCGCAGAGCACCCCAACATCGGCGGCGGTCTCATGAGAACCTTGAGCCACTGGCTTGCTGCTTAGGTATCTGCGTGGTCTTCATGCATCAGGGTCTTCGTGAACTGCGCGACGCTTCCACGGTTGTAGCGGCACGGTGGTATCGACGCTTCTCCCGGACTCCTCCCTGCTGGACGTTTGAGAGTACACCCAGCCGGGGGTTCCGGGTAGCACCTTAGGGCCAGATTTGCCATCTCCACTATCCTCAGAAATAGAAAAACGCCAGGAACCCCGTTGGGCGCCTGGCGTTTTTGGTTAACTGGGGTTTCGCTCTAAATGTCGTAGTAGAGCATGAACTCGTAGGGGTGCGGGCGCAAGCGAACGGCTTCCGCTTCGGCCTTACGCTTGTAGCTGACAAAGGCTTCGATGATCTCCGAGGTGAAGACATCGCCCTTTAGCAGGAACTCGTGATCTTCTTCCAGGCAATCCAGAGCTTCGTCGAGCGACGCGGGCATCGAAGGAACACTCTTCAGTTCCTCGGGGCTCAGGTCGTAGATGTCCTTATCCAGCGGCTCGCCGGGATCGATCTTGTTGAGGACGCCGTCAAGGCCAGCCATCATCATCGCGGCAAAGGCGAGGTAGGGGTTCGCTGAGGGGTCTGGCGGACGGAACTCAACCCGCTTCGCCTTCGGGCTAGCCGAATACATCGGCACGCGGACCGCAGCAGAACGGTTACGCCGCGAATAAGCCAAATTTACCGGAGCCTCATAGCCCGGGACCAACCGCTTGTAACTGTTGGTGGTGGGGGCGATGATTGCGGAGAGCGCACGAGCATGCTTCAGCAGGCCGCCCACGTACCACATGGCCATTTGGCTAAGACCGGCATAACCATCGCCCGCAAAGAGGGGCTTGCCGTCGTTCCAAAGGCTCTGGTGGCAGTGCATACCGCTGCCATTGTCGCCGAAGATCGGCTTCGGCATAAACGTCACCGTCTTGCCGTTGCGAGCCGCGGTGTTACGCACGATGTACTTGTACAGCATCATGTTGTCGGCGGTCTTCAACAGAGTGCTGAACTTCTGGTCGATTTCGCACTGGCCGGCAGTTGCCACTTCGTGGTGATGGCACTCCACCACTAGGCCGCAGGATTCCATCACTTCAACCATTTCCGTCCGCAGGTCCATGTGATGGTCGGTGGGCGGGCAGGGGAAATAGCCTTCCTTCACACGCGGGCGGTAGCCGAGGTTGTCAAACTCGCGGGAAGAGTTCCAACGGCCTTCTTCGGCGTCAATGAAGTAGAAACCGTGTTGGTAGGTCTGATCGAATCGGATGTTGTCGAAGACAAAGAATTCCGCTTCGGCGCCGAAAAAGCAGGTGTCCGCAAGTCCACTATTCTTCAGGTGCAGTTCCGCCTTGCGCGCAATCCAGCGCGGGTCGCGCTCGTAATGCTGCCGGGTGATGGGGTCCACCACTTCACCGATCATCACCAGTGTGGGCTTTTCGGTGAACGGGTCCATGAAGGCGGTGGTGGGGTCCGGCATCAGCAGCATGTCGCTTTCATTGATTGCTGCCCAGGCGCGAATGCTCGATCCGTCAATGCCAGTGCCGTTCTCGAAGGTATCTTCGTCCAACTGGCTGATGGGATAAGAAATGTGGTGCCAAAGGCCAGGGATGTCGGAGAAACGCAGGTCAAACTGGACCGCGCCTTTCTCCTTGGCCAGGGTGATCACCTGTTGTGGGGTCATGGATCCTCCGGGATGGGAATGTTTCGGGAACTTTACGAACCGCGAGTCAGCTTTTACTCTAGCGAAAGAAGGGTTGAGCGTCAATGGCCGCGAATTTTGCGTAACGCAATGATCTAAAATGAGTTAGGCGCTTAAAAACCAATACTGAGCGACCCGATCAGCAGTTTCTATATCAGCGGGTTCCACTCCTGGGATGAGGGAGAATTCTGCAGCGAGCGGGTTATCATGAACGAAGCCCAAAATCCCACTTACCGGGAGCATCGCAACGCGAGTGCACGCAGAAGATTACGCCAGCAAACTGAAGTTTGAGCAGCAGCACTTCCAGGACCAGGAGGAAGTGCATGCACTGCCGGAGATTTTCCACTATTGGTCGAACCGGCACGTGCTTCCCATGCTGCAATCCTGCGGGTTCGTGAACGATGAAGACCTTTACGTGCAGTATCTGCGGCGCGCCGCGGCTGCCTGCGAAGGCTTGCCCCGCTTCCTCAGCATCGGAGCTGGAAATGGCGACCTGGAGGTCCGGGTAGCCCAGCGGTTGCGACAGGGTGGCCTCCATGAGTTCGTCTTCGAATGCCTAGAGATGACTCCCGCGATGCTGATGCGCGGAACCGAACTGGCGCGTGAGGCGGGCTTACAGGACCACCTGCAAATGGTGGAGGGAGACTTTAATCACTGGAACCCACGGCACCAATACACCGGGGTAATTGCCAACCAGGCGCTGCATCACGTGATGGAGTTGGAGCGTTTGTTTGACGAGATCAAGCGGTCGTTGCATCCAAGGGGCTATTTCATTACCAACGACATGATTGGGCGCAATGGTCACATGCGCTGGCCAGAAGCCCTGGAAGCAATGCGCCCCTTCTGGCTTGAGCTTCCCGCGGAATACCGCTGGAACCGAGTTTTCCGCCGGCACGAAGAAGAATACATCAACCACGACTGCTCCACCGAAGGGTTCGAGGGTATCCGCGCGGAGGATATCCTTCCGTTGCTGGCCGAACGCTTCGACTTCCCCGTGTTTGCCGCTTTCGGGAATCTCGTGAACGTGTTCGTCGACCGCGTGTTTGGCCATAATTTCAATGCCAGCGAAGAGTGGGACCGGGATTTTGTAGACCGCGTCCATGCGGCCGATGAGGCGGGTATTCGCGCCCGCACATTGAGCCCCACGCAGATGTTTGCCGTAATGACTCCGGGTGAGTCGGCTGAGCACCGCTACGCCAGGGGCCTTGGCCCGCGGCACTGTATTCGCCAGGCACCTCCGAGAACCGGCCAAAAGGCGCCACTTCGCATGGAAACCACCAGTCTTCGGCCCATCGGGGGGTGGGGGGTTGAATTCTCACAGCAGCTCAAGGTCAGTGGCGGCAGCCAGCCATTACGCTTCGAGGCTCAAAACCTACCCCCTGGGCTGACGCTTTCTGCAACTGGTTTGCTGACAGGATCGGTTCAGCGCGCGGGACTCTTCTCCATCCAAATCCGAGCCGAGGATTGCGCCCACCCACCTCAACAGTGCGAGCAGCGCTACACACTCATTATTCGCGAAGACGATCGGTTACCCACGCTTTCGCTCCCGCCACGCCTGACGCTAGCCCCGGGCATTCGCAACCAGGAATACCACCAACCGCTCCTGGGGATTGGCGGTGCATTGACTGTGCGATGGGAGTTGGCCGGAGGAATGCTGCCAAAGGGGATTTCTCTGGACGGAGAGAAGGGGATTCTGCGGGGAGTGCCAGCCCGCGATGGCGTCTTTGGTTTCCGCCTGAACGTGCAGGACGCGCGAGGTTCCGTGGCTGAGGCCCCCATGCTGCTGCCGATTCTGCGCCAGCCTTGCGAGTTGCACCTTATCCTGCCGCAAGTGGCAGCGGGCGGACGATGGAGCACAAGGATTTGCCTCGCTAACCCGAATCCATGCGCCGGGCAAGTGGCTCTCCGCTTTCGGGACGACGACGGGAAGCCTTGGCCATTGCCCTTTGAGGTATTGCGCGGACACGACGAACTGGGGTCGCAATCATCTTCCTCCTATATCCATGCGATGCAGCCCTATGAGCGCATCACGTTACTCACCCTGGAGAGCGGGGAAGGGGATCGCACCGGCTGGGCGGAAGTGGAGTGTGTTGGCGCGGTATGCGGCTATGCGGAACTGTGTGCCGACGGAATCCATCGAGCGGTGGTTCCCCTGGAAGTAGGCGGCCAGTCCTCCATCCTGCTTCCGTTTGTGAATCGGGAAAGGGAGCGAACCGCACTGGCGGTGGCGACGCTGCCCGACAGCCCAGGCAAAACGGTAACCCTTACCGCGTGGGATGGAGCCTGGCACCAGATTGGTACTGCACGTATGGCCCTAAAACCTGGCCAGCATCGGGCGTTCCATCTGGATGAGATATTCCCCAGGATCCAAGGCGCCGAAGGAATCGTGGAACTGGCAGCGCCCACCGGCCGAATTTCCGCGATATCTCTCCAATTCTCCCCGGACGGCACGTTTCGGCTATTGCCTGCTTTGCGATCCCGCAACCTGTGAAGTCGCGTTACGACGATATAGAATAGGGCGCAGACCCCTAATCGGAGAGCACGGTATGCAATGGAATCGGCGAGACGTGATTGGAACAGCAGTGAAGGCGGCAGCAGCATCTCCGCTGATTTTGCCGCAGTCAGCCAAGGGCGCCAATGATCGCCCCACCTACGCGCTGATTGGCGCGGGCGGGCGCGGACGCAACCTCAGCCGCGCTTTCCAGAAGCTGGGCGCGGTGCCTCTTGGCCTGTGCGACGTGTATGAGCCGCACCTGCAGATTGCTGCAAAGGAAAGCCCCACGGGCACCAAGGCCTTCGTCGACTATTCCGAGATGCTATCGCAACTGGGCAACATCGACTTTGTAGTCTCGGGTACGCCAGACCACCACCACAAGCCCAGCCTCGCCGCGGCACTGGCCGCAAACAAAGACATCTACCTCGAAAAGCCGCTCTCGATGACCATCGAGCAGAGCCAGGAGATGGTGAAGATGGTGCGGGCTACGGATCGCATTGTGCAGATCGGCATGCAACGGCGCAGCATGGACTTCATCCACAAGGCCAAGCAGGTAATCGATTCCGGCAAGCTGGGCCGTGTGCACATGGTGAAAGCGTTGTGGAACTGGCACTTCAACATGCCTCTGAGTACGAAGCCACTGGATGGAAAGCTTGACTGGGAACGCTTCCAGGGTCCGGCAACCCGGCGCGAACTTACGCCCCCGCGGTTCCGCTGGTGGCGCGGATTCTGGGACTACTCGGGAGGCAATATGACCGACCAGGGCACCCACCTGATGGACGTGGTGCAGTGGATGATGAGCGCCGATCCGCCCCTAACCGCCTACAGCCATGGCACGAAAGTGAGCATTCCGGGCATTGAGGCGCCAAACATTTTCGACACCATCTTTGAGTACCCCAACTTCATGGCCACCTGGACGCTGAACTACCGTACTTCGTACGAGTACGACTGGTCGATCAAGTTCCTGGGCGAAGAAGCCACGATGGTGCTGGACCGGCTGGGTGCCACCATCTACGCCGAGCCGCCAGCTAAAGAGAACGGCTGGCCGGAGGGTTGGGACCTGAAGGTGGCCGAGCGGATTAAGGACGACGGCAATTACGAAGCGCACATGGCCAACTTCCTCGACTGCATCAAGACGCGTAAGCAGCCGAACTGCCCCATTGAAAAGGGAGCAGATGCAGTCTGCGGCCCGCACATGGCAAACCTCTCCCAGAAGCATGGGAAAAAGATTCATCGCATGCCCGACGGTAGCGTGAAGGTATAGGCCCGGTGCGTGCACGTCCGCAGTTCGTCGCGAATTCCTGAGGGAACGCACCGGGGGCAAATTGTGATGGGCCGGGTGCCTGCGGCCCCAACGGCAGCCTGGCGGCGCGGCGCGATGTGGCGCCCATAGGTCGCTGAAAAGGTGTACCCTGCCGGTTAGTCACTTTGTGTTAATCGGTTTCTCGTATGGAAGTCTCTGCGTCTTCGCCGTAAGCTGGGGGTGACGGGTCTTCCGTCATGTATTGATTTCGGCTTTCCGACCGTGGATAGTCGTGTCCTTCTTCTTTCCTTCTTCCGCGGCCAAGCTTCAATCTTCCCTTGAGGCTTGGCCGCTCGACGTTTGCGGGCGCGCCCTGCCTAGTGCAGACTCCTGGGCTAAAGCCTCTCTGCACACACGCCGATTCCTTTCTCGTGGACAATCATCAGGCTGGAAATCCGTCTGCCGCCTCGCTCAGCGCGCTACAACACGCAACCAAGAGCGCCGATGCGCACCCGCAGCAGGCAGTGCTAAATGGCAAGCGCGCCCTCATCACCGGCATCACCGGGCAGGACGGCTCGTACCTTGCGGAATACCTGCTTGCCAAAGGCTACAGGGTACATGGAGTGATCCGCCGCAGTTCCACCTTCAACACAGAACGCATTGACCACCTTTACCTTGATCCTCATGATGACGATTTACGTCTACAACTCCACTATGGGGACCTGACGGATTCCTCCGGTCTCCGCTCCATTATTGAAAGTGCTCGGCCTCACGAAATTTACAATCTTGGCGCGCAGTCCCACGTGAAGGTTTCGTTTTCTCAGCCGGAGTACACTGCAGACGTGGTGGCTACGGGGACGCTGCGACTGCTGGAGGCCGTGCGTGACGTGCAGCAGCGAATCGGCCAGGAGATTCGCGTCTACCAGGCTGGCTCAAGCGAAATGTTTGGCGCTGCTCCTCCGCCGCAATCAGAGCTCACTGCCTTTTATCCGCGAAGTCCCTACGCAGTAGCCAAAGTAGCTGCCCACTGGCACAGCATCAACTACCGCGAGGCCTATGGGCTGTTTGTGGCCAATGGAATTTTGTTCAACCATGAGAGCCCCCGTCGCGGCGAAACTTTCGTCACGCGCAAAATCACTCGCGCGGCAGGCCGCATCCGCGAGGGACTGCAGCAAAAACTTTACCTTGGCAATCTTGACGCCCGCCGCGACTGGGGCTTCGCCGGAGACTACGTGGATGCAATGTGGCGCATGCTACAGGTGGATGAGCCCGGCGACTACGTAGTGGCGACAGGCGAGGCGCATTCCGTCCTCGAGTTTCTGGATCTTGCATTCCAGGCAGTGGAACTCGACTACCGCGAGCACGTGGAGATCGACCCGCGCTACTATCGCCCGGCAGAGGTGGACTACCTCCAGGGGGATGCGTCAAAAGCCGAAAGGGAACTTGGATGGCAACCTACCGTCAGTTTTCGGGACCTGGTGCGAATGATGGCTGAACATGACAGTCTGCTGGCGCGCCGCGAGCGGGTGGTGGCCGATACGCTAACCCACCGCGACTGGCAGCGATGCCAGACCACTTCCAGGACGCGCCTGCCTGGCGCGGCACACCTGCCCGAGCCAATTTCCACTTCGGCGGAAGGACGCTAAGCCATGGAACACCACGGCAATCCTAACTCCCTGACCACCACTTCCCTTGCCTCGATGCGGAAACTGCATGGCGGCCACAACGAAAACGAGCCTGACCCACTCACAGCAATGGATGCGCCCATCTACGTGGCGGGCCACCGAGGTCTGGTAGGGTCTGCTCTGGTGCGTAAGTTACGCGCTGAGGGCTTCCGTAATCTGCTTCTTCCTTCGCGGCGGGAGCTTGACCTCACCGATGGGGCGGCCGTAAACCAGTTCTTCTCCGCAGAACAGCCACACTATGTGTACCTGGCTGCGGCGAAAGTAGGCGGCATCGTGGCAAATGACCAGTTCCCCGCGGACTTCGCCAGGGAGAACCTTCTGATCGCCACCCACGTCATCCACTCTGCGTGGAAGCATGGCACCCGCAAACTGCTGTTTCTGGGGTCATCTTGCATCTACCCGAAGCTTGCCGAACAACCCATTCGGGAAGAGGCATTGATGACGGGGCTTCTTGAAAGCACCAATTCGGCATACGCGGTAGCCAAAATTGCGGGCATCGAACTCTGCCAGGCCTACCGTCGCCAGCATGGTTTCTCTACCGTTTCGCTAATGCCAACGAACCTTTACGGACCGGGCGACAACTTCCACCCGGAGCACTCACACGTGATACCCGGCCTGATTCGTCGCTTCCACGAGGCCAAGGCAACCCGTTCGCCGTTCATCCGGGTTTGGGGTTCGGGCCAGCCTCGCCGTGAGTTTCTGCATGTAGATGACCTTGCTGATGCATGTCTGTTTGCCATGCGCCGCTACGACGATGCCCGGCCCCTTAATGTGGGATGCGGAGAAGACCTCAGTATCGCTGAGCTGGCAGAGGCTATCCGCGACGTAGTGGGCTATCAGGGGGCGATTGAGTGGGATCTCAGCAAGCCCGACGGTACCCCCCGCAAGATGCTGGACATCACCCGGATACGAGCACTCGGCTGGACATCCAAAATCAAGCTGCGCGCAGGACTCGCCGCTACCTATGACTGGTACTGCGCCCACGCCGGAACCAACGCACACCAGCACTCGGAGGAGCCCACTACTGTCTCCAGGTAGCCGCGCGAGTGGACGGCTTCCCGACTGTTAAGCCTCATGCAACCCAAGGCTCCGAATGATCTTTCGGAATCCGTCTATGGAAACGTCGGAATCCTCTAACTGAATTCGCGCAGCCTCTTCCTTGCTGCGCTTCGGCGGGTCCGGCAACGGAAATCCGGTTTCGGCCCGCGTATACAGTGGCATCAGATCCTGCGCCGTCACATCCTCGTAGCCATTCCAGAATTCGGGCTGCTTCAGCGGGAAAGCACGGTTGCCGATGCAAATGGTCTCGAGGTTCATCACGACGCCCGGGCGCGCCTCGTGCAGGCGCTTCACCACCTCGGCAATACGCACATTACCTTGCCCGAAGCGGATCCACTGCACCACAATGCCTTTCTCATCCTGCCAGACGTAAGAATCTCGGAGATGGGCAGTGAGCACATACGGAGCCACATACTCCAGCGCGCGAAGCGGGTCCTCCATGGTCCAACAGGGATTGCCCGAATCGTAGGTCACTCCCGTCCAATCCTTGCCTGCTTCTTCAATCACCAGCCGCAGACGCTGCGCCCGGAAGTCTCCCGCGTGATTCTCGATTGAGACCTTTACGCCCGCATCCACGAAGCGGCTACGCACGTTCTTCAGCACGTCCAGCATATTCTGGATGTGCTTCTCGAAAGGGACTTCGGTCTTGCGATCCGCCATGCTTCCCAGGTAACAGCGCACAATGGGCGATCCCACAATCTTTGCGGTCTCAAGCTGCTGGAGGAGTTGCTGTTCAGCCGTCCCCGCATCTTTGGGAAAACGCGTAGACGAGGGACAGATGGAATCCATGCCTGTCTCCAGCTTTATGCCCAGCGAGTCTGCATGGGCTCGTACTTTTCGCAAGTGCGCGGCGTCCTGCGAACCATAGAATCGGGTTACTGAGAACTGGACGTGCTTCACCTTTTGCCGGGCGGCGTAATCCAGCATCTCAAAAGCTGTCCAGCCCTGATCCCGTACACTGAACAGGTCGAGCCCCAGCTTTATGGGGACTCCGGCTCCGGGCTGGCCAAGCGCTACCGGTGAAGCTTGGGCGAGCGCGGCGGTTGTCGCAAGAAACTGGCGTCGTTGCATGGCGAAACTCCTCACTGGGTTCGGCGGTCCCTTCATTGTATTGCGGGATTTTGCGTCCCGCTCCACATGTTGCACAAACCCTGGCCATCGCGCGTTGCCATACAATCAAGGGCAAGCAATGCAGCGGTCCGTGTGAGCCCGGGCCAGTCTGCGAGGAGTCATCATGCCCACCTACAAGTTCAACGTCAACGGGCAGCCCCGCACCGTGGAGGCTGACCTTAACCGTCCCCTGCTTGACGTCCTCCGCGAGGACCTGCATCTCACCGGCACAAAGTTTGGCTGCGGGGAAGGGCAATGCCGCGCATGCACCGTGCTGGTTGATGGCAAGCCTACACTTTCCTGCCTGACTCCTGCACGCCGCGCAGAAGGCAAGTCCGTACTCACCATCGAAGGGCTGGCTACGGAAGACAACCTGCACCCGGTGCAACAGGCCTTTCTGGACGAGAACGCAATGCAGTGTGGCTACTGCATTCCGGGGATGATTCTGCAGACGGTAGCCCTTCTGGAAACAAACCCAACACCGAATCGCGAACAGACGGTGGCCGCGCTGGACGGCAACATTTGCCGTTGCTGCGGGTATGAGCGCATCCTGGCCGCGGTGGACCGCGCGGTGGCCCTGCGCAAAGGGGTAGCGCCACAATCGGCCGCCCAGCCTGTAGTAGTGGAGGTGAAGAATGCAGGCCAATAGACCTCTCCCCTTGGGCGCACAGGAACCCGAACGTTACGAACTTCTGGAATCGCCGCCCTACCACTTCTCCGTGGACCGTCGCGTCTTTCTGCAAACCGTTGCGGGCGGTTTTCTGCTGCTGGCCGTAGGATGCCAGGATGCGTCGGGCCAGAAGCCCGCGCCCCAAAGTGCCATTGACGCCCGAATCCGCTTCGGCACCGATGGCAGCATTACGGTGTACAACGGCAAAGTGGAAGAGGGACAAGGTGCTCGCACTGAACTGGCGATGGCTGCCGCCGAGGAACTGTGCGTACCCATGAGCAGCGTCCATGTACAGATGGCCGACACCGCCGTCACGCCCGACGATGGCATCACCGCCGGAAGCCGCACCACGCCATCCACCGTACCTGCGGTTAGAGAAGCGGCGGCTGCCGGTCGCACGCTGCTATTGCAGTTTGCTGCTGTGCAGTGGAAGATCGACATCAGTCCTCTCAGCGTCCTGGCAGGCAAAGTGACGGAACCCCGCTCACAGCAGTCAGTCAGCTATGCCGATCTGGCTAAGGCCTCGGACTTCCTGCGGACACAGGCGAAACCATCCGGCGTAACGCTAACCACCCCCGCAGAGTGGAAAACACTCGGCCGGTCTTTTAGCCGCATGAACGGCAAAGACATCGTGACTGG
>CAZUAX010000087.1:0-2752 GCA_964618435.1 uncultured Solibacteraceae bacterium | reverse complement strand
AAACGCCCTGTGCAATTGAGATGGACACGGCAGGAAGAGTTTGCCTGGGCCTACTGCCGGCCCGCCGCACTCATCGAAGTCCGGGCAGGATTGGATGCCAGCGGGCGGCTGGCCGCCTGGGAGTTTCTCAACTACAACTCCGGCGGATCAGGGCTCCGCAGCCCCTACGCGGCTCCTGCGTTGCGGGAACAGTTCCTCCGTACGGAGACGCCTCTGCGGCAGGGCTCATATCGCGCTCTTGCGTCCACTGCCAATAACTTCGCCCGCGAAACGGCAATTGATGAACTGGCCGCCGCCGCTGGTCAGGATCCATTTACGTTTCGAATGGCGCACTTGAAGGATGAGCGCATGCGCGCCGTCCTGAGCGCCGTGGCGGAACGATTCGGGTGGGACAAGCGCCGTGGGAAGACAGCGGAGAACCGGGCTACAGGCATCGCTTGCGGCACCGAGAAGAATTCCGTGGTGGCCACCTGTGCTGAGGTGGAAGTAGATCCCAAGACCGGCATTCCCAGGATCATCGAGCTGTGCCAAGCCTTTGAATGTGGGGCGATTCTGAACCCCGCGGGCTTGCTGCAACAGGTGGAAGGCTGTATGGTGATGGCCTTGGGCCCTGTGCTCCGGGAGGAACTCCGGTTCGCCAAGGGCATGGTTACCAATGGCCGCTTCCGCCAATACCGTGTGCCGCGGCTGCGCGACATGCCCAAGATGGATATTGTGTTGCTCGACCGAAAGAACAGTCCGCCAGCTGGTGCAGGCGAGACACCGATCGTGGGGGTAGCCCCTGCGGTTGCCAACGCAGTGTTTGCTTTGGGCGGCACTCCAGTGCGAAAGATGCCCATTCGTGGCACCCGAAGTGCATAAATGGTGCGGGCCGGGCCAACCACCGGACTGGCCAAATCTGCCAGGCATCCTGGGTTTAAGCTAGGCTAGGCAGAACGGAGTTCCACCATGTTCCCACGTTCCCCTTTCGCCACCGCGGTTGCTTTCGTTGCGCTGCTAATGAGTGTGTCCTGTGCCAAGCAGCCCAGCATGCAAGCGGGTGTGGCAACGGAAACCATCACGCCCCGGGAAATGCCCTATTGGCTGTCTGGCTACGCCGCGCGGAAGGAGCCTGCCTCAGAGGTTCGCCAGGAAATTTTCGCTAAGGCGCTGGCAATTGAAGACGCGCAGGGCGCGAGGCAGGTGATTGTCACAATCGACATCATCGGAATCCCCCGCACCTTACGCGAAGCCATCGCCTCCGACGTGGAGCGCATCCACGGGCTGCCGCCTGCCGCACTCCTGCTCAATAGTTCGCACACACATAGCGGCCCGGCGGTTCGCGAGAATCTGGAAGTGCTCTTCTCCTTTGACGAAGCGGAAAAGGAGAAGACCGCGCGCTACCGCGAGTTTCTGCGGGAACGTGTGGTGATGGCGGTAGGTAGCGCGCTGGCATCGCTGGCTCCCGCGAAGCTAAGTTACGGCGAAGGTAGCGCCCCTTTCGCGATCAACCGGCGCGCCCAGCGCCTACTGGCGGATGACCCTGAAACCAAGCCCGTGAGCCCCGTCGACCACAGTGTGCCTGTGCTGCGCGTGGAAGGGGAGGACGGCCGCTTAATTGCGGTGCTCTTTGGCTATGCTTGCCACAACACTACGCTGACGGCGGAGTTCAACGCGGTGGCGGGCGACTATGCCGGCTACGCCCAGGAGGAATTGCAGAAGGCCTATCCAGGCACGACCGCCTTGTTCCTGATGCTGTGCGGTGGCGACCAGAATCCCTTCCCGCGCAGTAAGGCGGAACTTGCCCCCCAACACGGCCAGACGCTGGCCCGCTCCGTACAGGAACTGCTGGTTAGCCCGCGTGCATTTGAGCCGATAAATGGCCCCCTGCGTCACAGTCTCCGGTTTGAGCGCCTTCCACTTGAACCCCACACCCGGGCTGAATTTGAGCAGGAACGTAGCAACGATAATGTCTACCGGAAGCGGCGCGCGGAGTTAGTGCTTAGCCGCATGGACAAGGGAGAAGACATCAGCGCAGTGGAATACCCGGTTCAGGTACTACGCGTTGGGGAACGGTTCGGCTTGGTGGGCCTCGGCGGCGAGGTGGTGGTGGATTACGGGTTAGACATCAAGCGGGCCTATCCTGGCCTGCGCCTGGTGGTGGCAGGCTACACCAACGATGTGATGTGTTACATCCCCAACCGCCGCATACTGGAGGAGGGCGGCTATGAGGCTGACGACAGCATGATGTATTACGGACAGCCTGGCAAGTTCACGCCTGAGGTGGAAGATAGGGTAATGGAAGCGGTTAAGGCAGCCATGGAAGACGTAGGTGTCATCCGCTAGTCTTCCTCAATGTGCTCCATCAGCAGGACGGTCTTTTCGCAAGCAAACAAGCCTTGCGCGTCGTAGCGACAGTTCAGTCCGCATTCCAGAAAGCCTTCCCCTTTCAATTGCCGTCCGCGTCGCAAGCAGTCCTGGACGGTTTCAAAGACACCCACTTCGCGGTAGTTGGAGGCTGTCTGGTTAGGATAGACAATGGCGGTCCAGGATTCAGGCTTTTTGCACGAAGCACTTAGCGCGACAAGAGACAGCAGCAAGAGGAGAAGAGAAGTGCAGCGCATGAGGGAAGGATGGCGGAGAGGGTGGGATTCGAACCCACGGATAGCTTTCGCCATCAACGGTTTTCGAGACCGCCCGATTCAACCACTCTCGCACCTCTCCGCACGGTGTGGCTCCTCTCAGGATAGCACTGCGCTGATGCCCAGATTGC
>CAZUAX010000086.1:0-18226 GCA_964618435.1 uncultured Solibacteraceae bacterium | reverse complement strand
CAACGCACCTTGGCGGGATTATCTTCCACCAAGGAAACGATATGATGATTCGTTAGCCGCTTACACTTAACGCAGAAATCGTCGATCGTGTCGCCCAATCGAAAACTCATGTCTGGGATCCTGTCGCAACTTTCAACCTTAACCCGCGCACGGCGGAATGGCAAGATAAAAGTGCCGGAGGTCTGGAATGCCCGCACCCAAGTGAGTCCTCTTCCCATCAGTTCCAAAGGAAAGGAGAGCGAATGATGCGCCGGTGGTTGGCATTTGGAGCAATGCTTGTGCTGGTGGGCGCGGGCGCGTACTGGGCCGGGCAGCGCGCGGCTAGCGAAGCACAAACTTCCAACGCACCTGTTCAGTCTCCAGGATCCGCGGATCCGGAGCGCATTTTGCTGGCGGGTGTGGTGCGCACAGCCAATCCGGTAGACGTCCTGCCAGACACCAGCGGCACCCTGCAGAGTCTGCACGTACGCAAAGGTGACATGGTGAAGGAAGGGGACCTCCTGGCCATTGTGCGCAACGACGCGTTTGAGGCGATTGAGCAACGGCTATCGCGGGAGTACGAAGCGTTGAGCGCCCGCGTGCAGGAAACCGAAAAATCTTTGGCCCGCGCGCGATTGGACGCCATCCGGCTGAAGAGTGAAGTGGAGAGTTCCGCCAGCCAGCTAAGGTTGCTGCAGCAAGAAGCAGACCGCCAGCGTCTGCTGCACGAGCAGGGGGCCACCGCCCGCCAGAAGTATGAGCAAGCTCAATCCGCCAGAGAAACTGCGGAGAGACAGCATCTGGCTCTGCAGGAAGTGCTCCGCACGGCGGAAACGCAGGTTCTTTCGCAGGAGCAGGCATTGAACATTGACCGCTACGCGGTGGCCGACAAGCAGGCGGAGTGGGAAGCGGCCAAGGGAGACGTAGGGCTAGGCGAGGTTTTTGCTCCGGTGGAGGGCGTGGTAACGGAAATCCGCGCGGCCGAAGGCCTGGAGGTGGGTCCGAACGCGGAACCGCTCATGGAGATTGCGCCAGTGGATGCAGTGCGTTATGCGATTGTTTCGCCGGGTGAGGCACAGATGCGCCGGATTCGCGTAGGACAACCTGCCCAGGTGCGGCCACAGACGCTTACCGACATCCGCGAGTTTCCCGGCAGCGTGAGCGGGTTCCGGGGCGCAGAGGTATTGGTAGAGTTTCTGGACGAAGGAAACCGCGTACCGCCGGGCAGCCAGGTACAAGTGGAAATCGACACCACGGGCGAAGAGATTGCGATGCTACCGGCAAGGGAGTAGGCCTCCCCTGCCGGTAGGCGGAACGCCGTTCCCATCGCGTGTCCGGCGTTAGCTGAGCTTGGCGATCACATCCTCAATCAAGCGTGGCACGTACGCACGTAAGCGAGGCTCCAGGCCCTGCTGTTCCTTGGGCAGTGCGCGCAGGCGAGACAGCGCGGGCTTGGCACGCATATCCATCTGATCGATGGCGTTGACTGCTGCAAGGGCCACGTAGAGGCTGTTGCTGGCAAGCGACGCAAGGTCAATGAGCACGTCGAGAGCTGCTTTGGCATCGGCGTCTGTGCCATACCGTCCAAGCGCTTCAGCGGCAGCGATGCGTACGCTTGGTTCCACATCTCCCATGGCTTTGCGCAGTGCCTCGGCATTCGCGTTGACGGTCTCTTTGCCGCGCATCAACAGGCCCAGGATGGTCCAGTAGCGCACCGCGCTATCCTCATCGGCCAACCCGGCAAGGTCCATCGCCTGCTGGTCTCCCGTTCCATAGCCCTCAGAGGCTGCTTCGGCAACCGCCAGCACTCGTTCGATTGGATATTTACCCGCCTCGCGGGCCATCTCATAGGGAGTATTGGCCTTGGATCGGGAATGGATCTCCGCCTCGGGCAACAGACCCACATCGCGGATGCTAAGCATCCAGTCATGCACAGCCTGGCGCATGGCCTTCAATTGTGCGTCAATCTCGGGCGTGCGCTGGTCAGCGGGCAGTGCAGCGAGGTTCTTTACTTCGTCTGGATCGTTCTGCAGATCGTAAAGTTCCTCAAAAGGCTTGGTCTCCCAGAAATAGGTTTGCGGCGGCTGCAGTTTGCCCTCGTCATAAAGACTCTTCCACACTTTGGTGGTAGGAGTTTCAAACATATAGGCAATGTGCTGGCCGTAAATACGATGCGGCATAAAGTGACGCAGGTACTGATAGCGCGTATCGCGGCAGGCGCGGACACAGTCGTAGCGCTCATCCATCCGACCACGGAACCCGAACTGATACTGCGGAACCGGGGCCGTGTGAGTCCCTGCAAATGCTTGACCCTGCATCCAGGATGGCGGCTGAGTGCCGGTGAGGCTCAAGAGGGTGGGAGCCAGGTCGACAAAGCCTACCGGACGCGCGGAGGTGCCACCCGGCTGGTACTCTGGCGGTGCCAGGTGCTTATACTTTTCTGGCACGTGCAGCAGCATGGCCACGTGCAGACCGGAGTTATAGGGCCAGCGCTTACTGCGCGGCATGCCTGAGCCGTGGTCGCCATAGAAGAACACAATAGTATCGTCCGCGAGCCCATCCGCTTCGAGTTCGGCCAGAACCTTGGCCGCCTGACCATCCATGGTGGTGATGTTGTCGTAATACTGCGCCCAATCCTGGCGCACTTCAGGGGTATCCGGATGATAGGCGGGGAGGGGCGCCTTAGCGGGATCGTGCACTGCGTCATGGGGACGGCGCCGGATCTGGCTCTCGTGGGTGGTGGTGAAGTTAAAGATCGCGAAGAATGGCTGGCCTTCGGCACGTTTCCGCCAGTGTGCATCCTTGCTGGACTCACTCCATACCTCCACAGGCTCCCGCAGGTTGTAGTCCTTCTTCTGGTTGTTGGTGACGTAGTAACCCTGTTCCCGAAGAAGCTCCGGATACATCTTCATCGCGGAGGGAAGCGGCAGTACGCTGCGCATGTGCTCCGCGCCAAGGCTCGGAGGAAACACGCCGCTGATGATGGTGGTTCGGGCGGGGGCACACACGGGAGCATTGGAACTGGCATGCAAATAGCGCAGACCGCGAGCGGCTAGCTTATCGAGATTCGGCGTATTGGCATAGGCGTCGCCATAGCAGCCGAGTTCCGGACCAATATCCTCACAGGTGATCCACAGAATATTGGGCTTCGATGGCGTCTGCGCACAGTTGATCGCGCTCACTGCGGCAACAGTTCCCAATGCGCTGCTGACAAAATGTCGACGGGAAAAAACCGGTGGTGCGGAATTTGCAAGGGATGCGTTAGATGGCATGGTAAAACTCCCTCAACAGTCTATTTCAATTGGCAGGTCACTGCTAAAGCCTCCCCCAAAATTTGACTGCCAGTCAGAGCGCTTTCGATGACGGGAGAGAGGACGAGACGGGGGCTGCATTACTGACATTGCCCACTTCGGAAAGGGGTATTCCGGTAGAATACGAAGTGCGTACCGCCTGGCTGGGGCCTAGCGGCGGTATCGTTAGTACTCTTCCAGATCGAACCGGATCGGGCAATCTGGCAGGGCTTATACTCTCAGAACCGGGGACTTTGCATTGCTATGACGAACCGTCGCCGCTTTCTTCGCAATACGGTAAACGCCGCCACCATGGCTGCCGTCTTCGGAAACTTCCCTTATGCCAGCTACGCAGCTTCAGGCGTCAAGAGGGCCTCGGACGAAGTGATTTTAGGTCCGCGCAAGTTGAAGCTGAGCCGACTCGCCATGGGCACCGGAACGTCCGGGTTTGGGGGGAGTTCCCAACAAACCCGCAGCCTGGGAGTGCGCGGGCTGGCAGGACTGTTGCGCACTGGCTTCGACGCAGGTGTGAACTTCTGGGATACCGCGGACCAATACGGGAGCCATCCGCACGTGCGGGAGGCACTGAAGGGGGTGCCCCGCGAGAAGGTGGTGCTGCTCACCAAGACGCATGCGCGCACCGCGGCCGAGATGAAGGCAGACCTGGACCGCTACCGTCGTGAGTTGAATACGGATTACGTAGACATCATGCTGTTGCACTGCATGATGAGCGACACCTGGCCGGAGGAGCGTCGCGGCGCCATGGAGTACATCGCCGAGGCGCAGGAGCAGGGCCTTATCCGCACGCGAGGCGTGAGTTGCCACACACTGGGAGCCTTGAAGGCGGCTGCGAAATCCGAATGGGTGGAAGTAGACCTTGCCCGCATCAACCCCGCCGGAGCGGTGATGGACGCGGACGTACCGACCGTATTGAACGTGCTCCGTGAGATGAAGGCCAAGGGCAAGGGTGTGATCGGCATGAAGATTCTGGGTGCCGGGCAACTGGCATCCAAGGCAGACGAATGTTTGCAATATGCGCTGGCGAGCGACGTGGTGGATTGTATTACCATCGGCTCCGGAAGCGCACAGCAGTTCCAGCAGCTGACTAAACAAATTCAGGCGGCCAGCACGCGCGGATAGGGAGATTGGTGGCGGAGCCAGCCTGAACTGCCGGGTCTGGATCCGACGCATCCCTGGCGCGGGCAGGCGCATCCGTATAGCTCAAGACGGAAATCGCCCTAACCGAAGTCGCACAAAACCAAGGACACACATCATGACCACACGCCGCGAAATTCTTCAAACCGTATCGGTTGGCATCGCCGCCACCGCACTTTCTTCCTGTGCCACCGCCCAGAGCGGTCCGGTGCTGGAGCTCCCTTCCCTTCCTTACGCAGTGGACGCGCTTGAGCCCCACATCGATGCGCAAACCATGACCATTCACCACACGAAGCACCATCAGGGCTACGTAACCAATCTGGTGAACGCGCTTAAGGACCAGCCTGAACTGTCCAAGAAGCCACTCGCGGAAATTCTCGGCAACCTGAACGCGGTACCGGAAGCCATCCGGACTGCAGTGCGCAATAACGGGGGTGGCCACGCTAACCACAGCCTCTTCTGGAAGATCATGAAGAAGAACGGCGGCGGTGCACCTACTGGCGACGTGGCCAAGGCCATCGACTCAAAGTTCGGCAGTTTCGACAAGCTGAAGGAAGAACTGAGCGGCGCGGGCATGCGGCAGTTCGGGAGCGGCTGGGCCTGGCTGAGTGTCGACAGCAGCAAGCAACTGGTGCTGAGCGCCACGCCAAACCAGGACAACCCGTGGATGAGCGGCAATACGCCAATCCTGGGAGTGGACGTATGGGAACACGCCTACTATCTTCGCTATCAGAATCGTCGTGCGGATTACCTTGCAGCGTGGTGGAACACCATCAATTGGGACGCCGTGAACGAAGAGTACGCCAAGGCATTGAAGGCATAAGCCCCGTCCAAACACTGCTTTCCGAAAAAGCCCAGGCCGCGCGGCACAACGCGCGCTGCCTGGGCTTTTCATTGCTCCGTAGCCAGTGCGCCGCTGTGGCGTTGGCGAACCGGAGTTGAATCGTCCAGGGAGGTCCGCAGATTCCTCGCAGGAAATGAAGCGGCAGGATGGTATTCTTGTGGGCATTATGCGGAGACGATCGTTGCTGGCTCTTGCGCCCTCGCTGTTGTTGGCGGACACGCGCCGCCCTTGGACGGAAGTGGAAAAGATGCTTCTTGAGGGAGACGTACGGGGTCGGCTTTCGGTGGACGATCTGCCAACCCCGGCGCTGCTGGTGGATCTGGACGCGCTGGACGCCAACATTGCAAAAATGGCAGCTCACTGTAAGGCGGCTGGTCGCGCGCTTCGACCGCATGGAAAGACGCACAAGTGCCCGGAGATCGCCCAACTCCTGGTGAAGGCAGGTGCTGTGGGAGCCTGTGCCGCGAAGCTGAGCGAGGCAGAAGCCTTTGCGAAGGGCGGAGTGAGCGGACTGCTGGTAACCACAGCGGTGATTGGCAAACACAAGATAGAACGGGCGGTGCGGCTGGCGGCCCGAAAACCGGACACCATCTTTTGCGTGGATCACGCGCAGAATGTGGCTGACCTGGACGCTGCGGCGCGCGCAGCTGGAGCACATTTGAATTTGGCCATCGACCTGAACGTGGGCAACCGCACAGGCATTGCAACCGGGAAGCCCGCTTTGGCACTCGCCCAGGAAATCACGCGGCATAAGCACGTGAAACTCGCCGGGCTGCAGGCATACGCGGGCCAGGCTTCGCACAAGGCTGGCTTCGAGGCGCGGCGGGAGATGTCGCACGGAATCATGAACACCGCGGTGGATACCCGTCGTCTGTTGGAACGCGACGGAATCCCCTGCCCACTGCTGACAGGCGGATCCACCGGCACCTACAACATCGACTCTGAGGTGGAAGGCGTAAACGAACTCCAGCCGGGTAGCTTCCTGTTTATGGATCTCGACTATGCCCGCATTGGCGGTAAGGGCGACACCGTGTATCGGGACTTTCAGTATTCACTGAGCGTACTCACCACGGTGGTAAGCAAGCCAAGCTCAACGGAAGTTGTAGTAGACGGGGGACTGAAGGCATTCTCAACCGATAAGCCGTTCAAGCCGGAGGCCAAAGGAATCGACGGCATCGAGTTTGGATGGGGCGGCGATGAGCACGGAAAACTGAATCTGGCTAAGGCTTCGCGGAGCCTTGCCGTGGGCGACCGTGTGGAGTTCCTGGTCCCGCACTGCGACCCCACGGTAAATCTTTATGAGCGTATCTACGGCGTCCGCGGCAAACAGGTGGAGTTATCCTGGGCCATTGCCGCCCGGGGCATGAGCCAGTAACTGGAGAGCCCACGTTGTGGGAATCGGGTGACCTGGAACGGGTGTGACCACACAATTGTTTGCCCCATGGCATCGCTGACCGCTACGCTGAAGGAATGGCGAAAAAACAAAGCGGCCGGATTTTAGTAACCGGCGGCGCGGGGCTGATCGGGAGCGCGATTGTTTGGCAGCTCAACCGCATGGGTTACGACCGCGTGCTCATTGCGGACCGTATGGACTCCAGCGAGAAATGGCGGAACCTGGTGCCGCTGCAGTTTGAAGACTACATCGACGGAAACGACCTGCTGGACCGCATCCAGTTTTCGCCAGACCTGCTATCGGATATCGACACTGTTTATCATCTGGGGGCCTGCTCCGCCACCACGGAGACAAACTCCGACTTCCTGATGCGGAATAACTTCGAGTTCACGAAGATTCTGGCCCAATGGTCCGTGGCCACCGACGTTCGGTTCGTTTACGCATCCTCCGCCGCCACTTACGGAGCCCGCGAGGATGATTTTCGCGAAGACCTTCCACTAGGCAGCCTGCGCCCGCTCAACATGTATGGCTACTCCAAGCATCTGTTTGACCAGTACGCCGCGGGCAGCGGCTTGCTGAACTACATTGTGGGCCTGAAATATTTTAACGTGTTCGGGCCTAACGAGGACCATAAAGGCGATATGCGCAGTGTGGTACACAAGGCGTTTCACCAGATTCGGGAGACCGGCAAGCTGGAGTTGTTCCAAAGCCATCGACCAGACTTTGAGCACGGCTGCCAGCAACGCGATTTCCTCTATGTGAAGGATGCCGTGAAGATGACCGTACACCTCGCACAGAAACGGGAAGCCAACGGCCTCTTCAACCTCGGCTCTGGCGTGCCACACACCTGGCTGGAACTGGGGACGGCGATTTTTGCGGCGCTTGATCTGGAACCCAACATCCACTTCATCCCCATGCCGGAACACCTGCGCGGCAAGTACCAATACCGCACCTGCGCCACCATCTCCAAGTTGCGCGCAACTGGCTATGATGAAGCGCTGACGCCACTGGCCGACGCAGTTCGGGACTACGTAGTGAACTATCTGGTGCCCAATGCCCGGTTGGGTGACGAGACTCTGGGAGAAGCAGCATGAGGTCCGCATCCGGTACCATTTCCGCCTCCGCGGATGCCCATTCGGGGAAAGCGCGTTCGCAGGAACTGCTGGCCATGGAGGATCGCTATGGCGCACACAACTATCACCCCCTTCCTATAGTGGTGGAACGCGCCCAGGGGTCGTGGGTGGTGGATACCGAAGGCCGGCGTTACCTGGACTGTTTGAGTGCCTATTCCGCCCTCAACCAGGGTCATGCGCATCCGAAGATTCTGGCCGCCTTCATGGAGCAGGCGCAGCGGGTAACGCTGACGTCACGCGCGTTCCATAACGATCAGCTACCGCTATTCTGTCGCGACCTGGCCACGCTCACCGGATTGGACGTGGTGCTGCCGATGAACTCCGGCGCGGAGGCAGTGGAGACCGCAATCAAGGCAGCGCGCCGGTGGGGCTATGCCCACAAGGGAATTCCCGATGGCCAAGCCGAGATTATCGTCTGCGAGGGGAATTTCCATGGGCGCACCACCACCATTGTGGGCTTTTCCTCGGAGGCCGACTATCAGCATCAGTTCGGTCCCTTCACACCCGGGTTTGTGACGGTTCCGTACGGCGACCTTGAGGCGCTGCGGAATGCCATCACGCCAAACACCTGTGGCTTTCTGGTGGAGCCCATCCAATGTGAAGCGGGCATCATTCTGCCGCCGAAGGGTTATCTGGAGGCTGCTGCCGAACTTTGCATCGACCACAAAGTGCTGTTCCTGGCCGACGAAATTCAGACTGGCCTAGGCCGCACAGGAGCTTGGTTTGCCTGCCATCACGAACTGGTGACGCCGGACATCTACATCCTGGGCAAGGCACTGTCTGGAGGCGTGTATCCAGTGTCTGCCGTAGTGGGACGACGGGACGTGATGTCGCTATTCAACCCCGGCAGCCACGGCAGCACCTACGGAGGAAATCCACTGGGCTGTGCG
This sequence comes from uncultured Solibacteraceae bacterium, assembly GCA_964618435.1. Lineage (GTDB taxonomy): Bacteria > Acidobacteriota > Terriglobia > Bryobacterales > Bryobacteraceae > JACTMJ01. The sequence goes on along the minus strand of CAZUAX010000086.1, from coordinate 9,542 downwards.
GTAGCGCGTGCCGCGCTGCGCGTTCTGGAGGAGGAACAACTCATCGAACGTTCGGCGCAACTAGGCAAAGAACTGCTAGAGATGTTGAAGCCCCTGGAAGGCGGCAAAGTACGTGAAGTGCGTGGGCGCGGACTGCTTGTAGGCATCGAACTATACGAGAAAGCGCGGCCTTATTGCGAGCAACTGATGAGGCTGGGGTTGCTGTGCAAGGAAACACACGACTTCGTCATCCGAATTGCCCCCCCTCTGGTAACCAGCAAAGAGGATATCCAGTGGATGGCATCGCATCTTGTAGCCGTCCTGCGCTAGTCGCAAGGCCTTGAAACGGACTCAGCCCTCCAGCGCGCGCATTAGATGGTGAATGAAGGTGCGGTTATCGCATTGCAGATAGTGCAGATCCCCCCCCATACGGGCGAAGCTCTTGTTGAAGCGCAGATAGTAGGCCGGATTCGTCTTCGGAGGCTCCCCTTGGCTCCAATCCCAGCCTCCGCCTTCCTGCAAATCCACCACAAAGAGATGATGGCCGCGGACGATGTCGCGTCCGGCGCCCAGCCGCAGATTGTTCACGCAACTGAGGCTCTTCTCAAATACCTGGGGAGCCATAATGGCGGAGCCCACCGAAAGCAGAACCCCGCCTTCCAGAGTCTCCACCGAATCACCGAACAAGCGGAAATCGAGTTCCGCGGCGCGGCCAATCACCGACCCGCTAAACATGGAATGGTTGGCGATGATGTCATAACCGATCCCGGGATGGACGGTGGCTGGCACACCCAGGCGGTAAGCCGTTGCGAGAATGGATGCCTGCTTCCAGCGGTGGTGGAGGGCGTAGCGGCCACCGGCAATGGCATGGGTTTCCATCGCGCGCAACAGATCAGCGCGGGCAGCGGTTAAGGGATGTCCGGGGTCGGCGGCGATTTCCGCGCGAAGGCTTGCGGGATGTGGCAGGTCAGCACCGTCCTGGTGAATGAAGCGGCCCATCGAAACGCCATAGCCATCGCCCTGAAGCGCCCCTGCCATCATTGCCAGATGTAGAGTGCGTCCGGTTTCGTCCCAGGAACCAAAAGTCCCCGTGGCGACATTGTCGCGGACGCTTTCCGTGGAACGGCCAAGCCAGGAGTATTCCCAATCATGAATGGAACCAGCCCCATTGGTCGCCAGATGGGTGAGCCAGCCGGCCTCCATGAGCCGGGCTAAAAGCAGCGGTGCGCCATTTCGCAGAAGGTGCGCACCATACATCAGGATGACGCCCGCCCCGCGCGCCCGTGCGTTGCGGATGTGCCTGGCACAATCCTGGATTGTCTGCTGGAGAGCAGAGTCCACCGGGGGCGGTTCAGAGGCGGGATCTACCAGGACGTCATCGACGCTGGTGAGGCTGTTGCGGGTTTCCAGGGGGAAGACCCGCAGTTGATTCCAGGGAAGGCGATTGGGTTTCATGCTAATCTCGGACGATGCCTCCAGACCGGTGGCGAGGCAACCCCTATTGTACCGGGCAGGCAGGGGGCTTCCCAACGGCGATTTCAGAGTGATACATCTGGAGGGGTAAGCAATCCGCGCCGCCGCTCAGCGACGGTGCCAAAGGAGCGGAATTTCATGGATAAATCCAAAAGCATCGCGATGTTGAACGACGCAGTAGCCGACGAACTGCAGGCGGTTCACCAATACATGTACTTTCACTTTCACCTCGACGACCAGGGGCTAGGGCCGCTGGCATCGCTCTTCAAGCGCATCGCTATCCAAGAGATGGGCCACGTGGAGCATCTGGCCGAGCGCATCCTGTTCCTGAACGGTGATGTGGATATGAAGCTCGCCGGACCGGTGGAGCAGATTCGGGAACCGGAAGGCATTCTGGCAAAGGCTGCCCAGATGGAGGAGCAAAGCGCGAAGGACTATAACCAGATGGCGCTAGCCTGCAGCGCAAACGCAGATGCAGCGTCGAAGCAGATTTTTGAGCAGTTGGTAAACGACGAGGAAGGCCACTTCGACATCTTCGACCAACAGATGGAAAACATTCGAAAGTTTGGCCCGAACTACCTCGCACTGCAATCGTTCGGGCGCGGGCCAGACGCACCGGCGGCGGAATAGTGGCCATTCGAGTGGCTGGGTTCGATGCGCGACTGCGGGGCTTGATCCCATACCCGCCATGTGGGCCAATAAAGATGCAAGTCCCAAGGAGGTGCTTGCGCCATGACCTCGTATGAAGTCATTTACGGCCATGCCATCATCTCCGACGACACGCGCCGCGATGTCCACCTGAAACTGGTGCAGGAGGATGACGACATCTTTCGCTGGTACACCGACGAAGGAGTGTGTTTGGGGGAGGAAGGCCGCTCAGTAGGAGAGGCCTGGAATGCATTGCTGCATGATTCCTTTCATGCGCAGTGGCAACTCCGTTTTCTCGATGATTTTCGCTAGCGCGGCAACGGATGCGCCATGCTGAAGTGCATGGGAGAGCCATACAAGAGTAGCCCTCATCGAAAAGCCCGGATGCGCGATGAACGCGCATCCGGGCTTCTTGTTTCAGAGTGAAATCCGCTCTAGAAGCGGTAATACAAGCCGAACTGAATCCTGCGAGCAGTTGTTTGGGTGGAAGTGATGCGGCCAAAGTTCACGCTGTTGATATCTTGGTCGCTGATGTACCAGGCAACGGTGTTGAAGGCATTGATTGCTTCGCCGCGGAACTCGATGCTCTGCCGCTCAGTCAACTGTGTGGTCTTCACAATGCCCATGTCCATGTTGTACCAGGAGGGTCCGGAGAACATGCGGCGCTGCAAACCGCCGAGTTGTCCGGGACCGGGGTTAAAGAACACCTGGCCCTGGAAGAAGCCTTGGCCGTCCGGTTGGGCAGCGCGGCCATCCTGGCCAGTGACGCTAGGTGCGAAGTAGAAGGGACCGTCTCCGGTCACCCGCACCGCTATCAGCGAATCCAAGGTGGACTTGTCTGCAAGGGTGGAAGCGGTGTTCCCGTTCTGTCCACCAGAGCGCGCGTTACGGTTTAGGGTGCCGCGGAGGCTCTGCACGGAGAACGGATTGCCAGATTGCCAGGTAAAGATGCCGCTGATACTCCACCCGCCGAAGGCCTTGCGAGCAAACGCGTTGCCGTTCAGCCAGCGCTGACCTTCGCCGAAGGGGAGGTCGTAGACGAAGTTGCTCTTGAAGGCGTGGGTGATGTCAAACGGAGTCCGCGCACGCTCAAGACCCGTGTTGTTGAGGTCCAGGAAGGCTTCGAAACTGGTTTGTCCATCGCCCGCCGCATCGCTCATCACCTTGCCATAGACGTAGTTGGCCTGCCAGCTAAGTCCTGTGGCAAAGGTACGACGATAATCAATCTGCGCGGAGTGGTAGTTCGAGTTACTGAAGTTGTTGACGACGTTGGCCGCCAGAGCCAGCGAGTTGGGATAGAAGGGGAAACTCCCAGCCCGGTTGTTGGCTACGTACCAGGCCGCCAGTTCGCCCGCTTGGCCCAGTTGAAAGTGATTGCGGACTGTAGCGTTGGTGAGCGTGCCACCAACAGGAAGTCCGCCAATGACGCTCAAGGGCTGGCTCCCAGCAATGTTGGCATTGAAGGCGGGGTTGAAGGTGCCAGTGGCAGCCTGCGAGAGAAAGCCATTCTCGCGGCCACGCACAAAGTCCTCCAGGAATCCGTTATCCAAAATGCGCACCTGATTGTAATCGAAGGCACGGAAGGCCTGAGTCACCTTGTTGCCCAGATAGCGTGCCTCCAGCACTCCGCCCCAAAGTTTGGTCTGCGCGCTGAAATTCCACTGCTGCACGTAAGGAGTTACCAGATCCGGGTTGGGGATGCCGGCGGCCTGGTTGCGGTTCACCGCGAAATTGTCGGCGGCTGTGCGCGGAACCAGGAAGGAGGGAGTAATCTCGGGAGCTAGCGCGCCGCCAAGCGTACCGGTAAGTGCCTGTTGCTGGGAAACCTGGCTTAAACCTGCATTGGTGTTCACGCTATTGCGAATGCTCTGGATGTGGCTATCGTTGACAAAGTTCATGCTATAGCCACCGCGCAGCACCAGGCGGTCTGAGTCTTTAAAGACATTCCAGGCGAAGCCCAGGTTTGGAGCGAAGTTATTCCGGTCTGGACGGTAGAAGGGCCGGTCGACGCTGCTGCCAGCAAAGTCCAGCGTATAGTCGCCCAGCATTGTGCTGATGAAGTTGCCACCCTGTACAACCGGCATCAGGGCCAAAGCGTCACGTTCGTTGACGACGGTGAAATAGTCGTAACGAAGGCCGGCGTTGATGGTGAAGTTGGGCTTCCACTTCCAGGTGTCCTGGAGGAAGATCCCATGCATATCGAACTCGTAGTTGCGACTGTCCCCGGCGCCGGAGACAAAGCCGGAGGTACGGTCCACCACATTGAAGGTCTGGGAACGGGTGTTCTGCAGCCCCGCAAGCGTAGAGAGCAGGCGGTTTGCCGCTGTAAGGTCAGCCGCCCTGATGCCAGGAAGTTGGCTGGACACAAGGCCCTGCTGTCCCGCCCCGATGCCTACGTTGATGGTAGGAATGATTCCTGCATCGTTGAAGGGATTGATGCGCATGTACTGCCCCTGATAGCCGAAGGTGATGTTGTGATTGCCCTTGGCCCAGGACGTAGTATTGCTGAGGTTGAAGGTATTCGTATTCCGCCCCTGCTGCATGAAGGTGTTTTCCGGATTGCTAAAGAGCAGGTTGCCGACAAAGAACTGGGGCTGCTCGTTGGATGTGGCGAACAGAGATGGGGCAAGGTTAAACCCACCGACAAGACTATTCACCACCGTCGGCGAAGCAACCCATCTCCAGGTGAGCGACAGCAGGTGCCGGTCTGAATCGTTGGCAACCGGGGACACAGCATCGAAGTTGTTCGATTGATCTGGCCGGTCATTGATGTCCCGGTTCCAACTGTAGCTACCCGCAAAGGAATGTGCTTCCGAGAGGTAGTAGTCGAGTTTGATCAGCGCATTATCGCGCGTCCGGTTCTGGCGGATATTGAAGGAATACCCGGCGGTATTGCGGGAGAGATCGGCACGGCTGTCGCCGACACGGAAGTTGTTGATCTGGCTTCCCGACGGAAGCTGGCCCAGCAGACCCTGGATAACTGGGTCGATGGTGGTTCCCATCAACTGCAGCACATTTGCCTGGCGCACATTTCCGGCCGTGTCCTCATAGGTGAAGATCCCCTGGCGAGCCGCATCTGTAAGTACAGTACGATTCGCGGAACTCTGTTGGCGCAGGCGGAATGCTTCGTAGTTGCCGTAGAAGAAGAGTTTGTCCTTCTTGATGGGGCCGCCAAGGCTGCCTCCAACCTGATTCTGGTTCAGAAACGGAAGTTCCAATCCATCACGGTTCCGGAAGAACCCGTTGGCAGCGGTCACATTGTTGCGATTGAACCAATAGAGGTTGCCGCGAAGGCGGTTGGTACCGCTGGGTGTGGTAAAGGCCACCTGTGTGGCGCCCCCGCCTGATGAGTTGGAGGCATTCGAGGTAGATACACTCACTTCGGCGATCTGGTCCAACAGCAGCAGGTTCGGCAGGAAGTCCAGCGCGTTGGTACGGATGAAATTGTCCTGAATGTTAATGCCGTCAATGGTGACGTTGTTATAGGTTACGCGCAGGCCATTGATGGTAGTGGACGTGCGCCCGTTTGAGCCGACACCCGCCTGCGTGCTCAGCAGCGCCAGGGGGCTACGGTTCAGCTGGGGTAGGCGGGCAATCTGTGCATTGGTTACCGTGTTGCTGACCTCAGCCGAGGTCGTCTGCAAGACAGCTCCCTCCGCCGTAACTTCTACTGACTCAGCAAGGGTGCCCACTTCCAACGTGACGTTCCCAAGGCCAAGATCCTGACCTGGGTCCACTTTCACCCCTCGCAGAATGTAGCGGCTAAACCCGGGGGCCTCAATAGCAAGGTCATATTGAACCGGCTGAATACCCGGAAACGTGAAGGCGCCATCGGCATTCGTAGTTGTTGACGCGATGGGTGACGAACCACCTGCGATATAAAGACTGACTGGCGCACCAGGTATGGCGCTACCTGTTTGATCCACCGCTGTACCTAGAAGTCGGCCCAGAGCCTGGGACCAACCTGGAGCGGCAAGCATCAGGAACGCCAACAGGGATACTGCGAGCGCAACCGATCGATTCTTGCTCATACGATTTTCTCTCCCGACCAAATTAAAACGGTGTCCGTTCGTTTCAAATGCGAGACACCTGATTGCTTGAGATTAGCTTTCGATTACATGCGCGTTCAATAAAAAAACGCCATAAATGACATAGGTTAACTTTTTTTAATTATTGAGCAGTCTACCTTTTGTACGGAGCGTTGATTATGTGTTCTAATCAGCATCTACTTAACCTGGTTATCGATCATTTATATACTCCCTCATACAGATTGGGCAGTAGTAATCGCACTCCGAAAAGATTGTGCTCAAAGGAAAATTGCATAGGCAATTGAAATGCCTACGAACCGATGACCTTCTTGTGGATACATTTGAGGCTGAATGCCTGACCCGCAGCCATCCGTTCGCTCCTGCGCCAGAAGGTTTGCCAACACCTCCGGCCCAGAAGAACATGAGCCAATCCGGTAAATACGGCGGGGATGGGCCACAATCTAGAGTTTCTGGTCTGATTATGAGTGAATTTTGCTTCGTTTTGCTTCATGATAGGGGCGGAGGAATTCTCATGAGACCCACCCCGATATCTCGCCGCGGCTTTCTCGCCTCCTCGGCTGCGCTGTTGCCGCTCGTCGGCTGCTCCAGCGGCCCCAAAGTGGTTGAGGAAGTGGTTCCCAAGGCGCCCGTGCCAGATGTGCTGGGCGTGAACCTGGTTACGGTACGTGAGCAACTGAAGGAGAATCCGCAAGCCACCTTGAAGGCCATTGCTGACATGGGCTATAAGGCGGTGGAAATGACGCGCGCCGAACTGCCCGCACTAATTCCAATTTGCAAAGACCTGGGCCTTGCCGTTCCCAGCGCTCACTTTGAGTACGCCGTGCTTTCCAATAGATGGGAAAACTATGGCGGCAACCCGCCGCGCAAAGGCTATAACCTTTCCGCAGCCCTCACTGAAGCGAAGAAAGCGGGCGTCGAGTATGTGGTGATCCCGTCCATTTCGGCGAAGGAACGCGGTGGCATGGGGATGTACCTGCGCGTGGCCCAGCAATTGAACAAAGCGGGCGAGCAGGCCAAGAAGATGGGTCTAAAGATGGCCTATCATAACCATTCCTTCGAGTTTCGGAAATTCGGCCAGCCCACCGGATTTGAGATCCTGCTAAACAACATTGAGCAGGAATTGGTGGCCATTGAGCTTGACCCCTTCTGGGCTGTGATTGGAAACCAGGAGCCGGTGGCGTTGATGCGGAAGTACGCACGCCATATCCAACTGCTTCATCTGGCGGATATGCGGATGTACACCAATCCCACATTCAACGACGATGTACCGCCCGAGGCATTCCGCGCCCTGGGCACGGGCATTCTTGACCTTGCCCTGACGATGCACAGCGCTCACAATGGCGAGGTCGCGCACTACTTTATGGCCATGGAGAACTTTGTTGGCGATCCCATGGAAGCACTGAAGCAGAGCTACGACTACCTTCAGAAGATGAAGGCGGAGCCGGAGGTTCCCAGCTAGAGCCGCCTTCGGGATTCGCCTTCGGAAGCCCTGGGGATTGCCAATGTGCGGTCCCCGGGGTATTTCGTGACGCTGTCGCCACCGGTTTTTGGTGTCCGGCTTCCAATCCGCTCACCATGCTTTGTTACACTGAAGTCATCGTTATGCGCTTCGGTGTGGTGGTCTTTCCCGGCAGCAATTGCGATCACGACGCATTCCACGCCGTGACGCAGGATCTTGGCCACGAGGCCGAACTTCTCTGGCACCAGGAGGAGACGCTTCGTGGCGTCGACGCCGTGATCCTCCCAGGCGGTTTCTCCTATGGCGATTACCTCCGTTGTGGCGCCATTGCGAAGTTTTCCCCAGTAATGCGTGCGGTGCATCGCTTTGCCGCAGACGGCGGCACCGTTCTTGGCATTTGCAATGGCTTCCAGATTCTGGTGGAAACGGGCCTGCTCCCCGGTGCCCTGGTGAGGAACCGTAATCTCCGCTTTGTATGCAAAACGGTGGGGCTTCGCGCCGCCACCCAGACCTCCCGGTTCACCAGTGCCTGCCCGCCCGATGCCGTTCTGCAAATTCCGGTAGCCCACGGCGAAGGCTGCTACGTGGCGGATGACCACACACTTGACCTACTCGAAGCGGAAGACCGCATCGCGTTCCGCTATACGGATAACCCCAATGGATCCATGCGGGACATTGCGGGAATTTTGAACGAACAGCGTAACGTGATGGGCATGATGCCCCACCCGGAGCGGGCGACGCACGCGCTGATGGGTTCAGCGGACGGGCGCACGGTCTTTGAGTCCTTGATTTCCTTTCATTCCGCGCTGGGCGCGCCGGCGAAGACAAAGGCGGACGCGACAACGGTGGTCACCACGTCACAGATGGTGAGCAACTCCGGCTGATGCCGTCCAACACCATGGATTTGTTATTGCGGATGTGACAACTGTTGGTTTTTCCAGCTTTCGCCAGGACAAGCTATACCGATACATCATGGCCACCATCACCCCCGAAGTTATCGCCTCCCACAACCTGAAGCAGGATGAATACGAGCGCATCGTCGCCCGGCTTGGCCGTGAGCCCAACATCACCGAGTTGGGAATCTTCAGCGTCATGTGGAGCGAGCACTGCAGCTACAAGAGCAGCCGTGTGCACCTCAAGAAGCTTCCCACCAAGGGCGAGTTCGTGCTGCAAGGGCCAGGAGAGAACGCGGGGATTATCGACATTGGTGGCGATTGGGCCATTGCATTCAAGATTGAAAGCCACAATCACCCCAGTTTCATTGAGCCATTTCAGGGTGCGGCGACAGGCGTTGGCGGCATCCTGCGCGACATTTTCACGATGGGTGCGCGGCCAATCGCGGTGTTGAACTCGCTACGTTTTGGCTCGCTGGAAAACCCCGAGAACGGGTCGCGCAACCGGCGGATCCTTGACGGCGTGGTGTCTGGCATTTCCCACTATGGAAACTGCTTTGGCGTCCCCACCGTGGGGGGCGAGTGCGTTTTCGAAGACAGCTACGCAGGCAACCCCCTGGTAAACGTGTTCGCGTTAGGGGTGGTGCGCAAGGATCAAATATTCCTGGCATCGGCAAGCGGCGTGGGCAACCCGGTGATCTATGTGGGCTCCAAGACCGGCAAGGACGGCATCAAGGGCGCGTCGATGGCCTCGGCGGAGTTCGATGAGGACTCCATGGACAAGCGCCCAAACGTACAGGTAGGCGACCCCTTCATGGAGAAACTGCTGCTGGAAGCCTGCCTGGAAGCGCTGGCAACCGGAGCGGTGGTGGCAATGCAGGACATGGGAGCGGCCGGATTGACGTGCTCCACCTGCGAGATGGGGAGTCGCGGCCATGTGGGCGTGGAAATCGACCTCATGCATGTGCCACAGCGCGAAGCGCGGATGAGCCCCTACGAGATTATGCTCTCGGAGAGCCAGGAGCGCATGCTGCTGGTGGT
>CAZUAX010000085.1:4237-18420 GCA_964618435.1 uncultured Solibacteraceae bacterium | reverse complement strand
CCCGAGTATGTGCCCATGATCCAATCCGCGGTTCTAAGCTACTACGGCCAGTTCGAAGAGGCCATGCTGGCACAGGAAGTATCGGCGGAAAGCACGAACGTCGACGCGGCCATCGTTGAACACGAACCCATACTAATGGCAGACGCAGACGAGCAGCCGTCCGTGGCAGAGGAACCATCCGTCACCACCCATGAGGAGATTGCTTCGCCCGAAGGCGTCCATGAGGTGGAGAAGTATGCGGATACCAATGCAGAGGATGCCGGAATTTCGGCAAGTCCGGAACCCTCTGATGAAGGGGAAGCAGAATTGACTGCTGGAGAAACAGAATTGACCGGCAATGTTTCCGAAAACCACGAAGACGCCCAAGTTCCTGAAAATCGTGCAGACTAGGGTGTGGAATTTGATACGATACTAGGGTCGGAATTCGCGGAAAAAATCTATCGATGAAAGGGGCTCTGGCGGCGGAAAGTGCTTTGCCGGCAAGCTATCTGCGGGGTTTTCTCTGCAGTAGCCCGTTGTAAACGCTCAAATTATGGCGAAAATCAGGATTAACGAGCTCGCTCGCGAGTTGGAAGTAAAGCCAGGCCAATTGCTTGAACTGCTTCCAGAAGTGGGCGTAACCGAGAAAAAGACGCATTCCAGCGCAATTGATGACGAACTTGCCGCGCGCTTGCGGGACAAGATCACCAGCGAGAGGGATGTGCCTCCAGATTCGCCAGATACGCCAGACGTAAGTGAGCCCTTGGATCGTCGAGAAGCAACAGGCGGTATCACTAGCCAGAGCCATACCCCTGCGGCTGAAGCTATTGCTACCCCGGCAGCTGCGGAGCCATCGAGCGCTGAACCTCCTGCGCCAAGCAGAGAACCGGCCTTTCGTTCCGCGGGGGCTAGCTCCACTGCGGATAGCGAATCCACGATGGAAAGCCGCAAGACAGCGGATAGCCCGAAGGCGATATCCGCTTCTCCCAGGACCGAGCCCACGCCTCAACAAGAGCATCTTTCCCGGGAATCGTCTGTGCAACACCAGACTGCGACCGATAGCAGCACGAGCGCTTCCCCAGCGCAACCCGCAAGTTCAGTGAGGAGTTCCTCTATCCCTGTGCCGACCCTTCCCCCTCCGATTGCCGACGCAAAAAAGAGCAGACCCGTGGCGCCTCCGCTGCCGCCACCACTCAACCGTCGGGCAACACCGATTACGCCGCCACTTGGCGGTGCGGATCATGAGCACGAAAGTACTCGAAAACATGCTCCCGTTTCTTCGTTGCTGCCGCCACCCATCAAGCTACGTCCGGCTGTAGAAGCGAAATCTTCTCTCTTCCGCCACGAAGGCGAGCAGGGCGATGTTGGCGTGGCAGAACCTGCTGAATCATTAGCAGCTACTCCGCCCACCGCCCCGGCAGAACCGGAAGTGAGGCCGGTGGTGAGCCCTCAAGCAGGGATGGAGACTGGCAGCAGTGCGCCTGCGGCACCCGGCAAGCCGACCACCGAAGTGCCAGTCGCCCCAGCCAAGCCGGGCGCACCCGCAGTTGAAGAGGCAAAGGCACCCCCGGCACCGCCAAGGCCAGCTGCGCCTTCGTCCAGCCCCTTGCTGCCGCCACGGCCAGCAACCTTGCGCACTGACGCAGGGCTAGGCACACCCCGAGTCGGGCCAAGCCCTTCGCTGCCCCCACCAACGCGTCGGCCACTCCCGGGCACTGCGCCCGCCCCAAGTGGGGTGGAAAGGGCAGACCAGGTAACCGAGCGTCCGGCTCCACCAGCAGCAGCCGTCACGGGACCCGCTGCGCCGGAGACACCGGTTGCCAGAGAAGATCAAGCCGGTCCCAGGCCGGGCGAGATCCTGCGGGCGCTCCCGCAGAAGCCAAGCCCGTTGCCAGGCTCCGTGATTGTACCGCCCCGGATAATCGTACCGGGTGCCGCCCGGGGTGCGGTTCGCCCGGGGCAGGCTGGGCCAGCAGGGGAAGGATTGCGTCGTCCTATCGCAGGAGACGCGCCCGGACGCCCGCAGCCCGGTCAGGTGCGGCCACCGCTGCCCAATCGCCCAACTCCGGTTGGCCGACCAGTGTCGCGCCCCGTTGTCCCGCCCACGCCAGAGATGGTGGAGCGGTTAAAGCAATTTCGTGCGAACGCTGCTGGCCCCGCAGCCCCACAGCGTCCTGGCGTCCCGACGAAGCCACGTCCGGGCGAACCAATTTATGGCGGACCGGTGAAGCCGGGCCAACCGCTCGACCGGGGTCGTGCACCAGGACGGCCCTCCTCGCCAATGGTGAGTCGCGGAAGGGGAATGCACCCCACGTCGGCTCCTCTGCTTCCTGACATGGGTCCGGTGCCAGCCACGCCTGGTCGAAAGCCTACTGGCGGCAAGCGTGCTGGTGACCGTGGACGTCGCCAGGATCACGAAGAGAAGGAACTGTTGCTTCGGCCCAGTCGTCGCCGTGAGCCCGAGGCTCCTCCGCCAATCACTCGAGAGATCACCATTTCCGAGGGCGTAACGGTGAAAGAGCTTTCCGAAAAGCTCGAGGTGAAGGCCAGCCTGATCATCAAGAAGCTTCTCGACAAGAAGATCTTCGCCACCATCAACCAGACTCTTGATTCTGCTCTCGCGGATGAGATCGCCCGCGCTTTTGGTGCCGGCACCAACCAGCTGAGCTACGAAGAGGAGTCCATCCACGGCGCGGTACAAATGGAAGTGGAAGGCGACCTTGAGCCCCGTCCTCCGGTGGTCACCATCATGGGCCACGTGGACCATGGCAAGACGTCGTTGCTCGATTCGATTCGGACCACCCGTGTGGCGGAACGCGAAGCGGGGGGCATTACCCAACATATTGGCGCCTATTCCGTGGAAAAGAACGGCAAGACCATTGTGTTTGTTGATACACCGGGTCACGAGGCGTTCACTCGTATGCGTGCCCGCGGCGCTAAGGTAACGGATATCGTCATTCTGGTAGTGTCCGCGGACGATGGTGTGATGCCTCAGACAGAAGAGGCCATTCGCCATGCCCGCGCCGCGGAAGTGCCCATCATTGTAGCCATCAACAAGATCGACAAGCCGGATGCAAACCCCGAGCGGGTAAAGCAGCAGCTGACCGATAAGGGCCTGATGCCGGAAGATTGGGGCGGGGAAACCGTCACTGTACCGGTGTCGGCAAAGACAGGCCAGAATCTAGATCTTCTGCTGGAAATGATTCTCCTCACTGCGGAGATGCTGGAACTCAAGGCTAGCCCGACCCGACCCGCGCTCTGCACCATTCTGGAAGCCCAGCTTGACAAGGGCAAGGGACCAGTGGCGACCGTCATTGTGCGAAATGGCACATTGCGTTCTGGTGATTACTACATCTGTGGCCCTGCGTTTAGCAGGGTGCGCGCGATGTTCGACGACCATGGTGTTCCCGTGAAGGAAGCAGGGCCGTCGATGCCTGTGCAGGTGCTGGGTCTGGAGAGTGTTCCCGAAGTGGGCGACACCCTGCAAGTGGTGACAGATACCGCGAAGGCCAAGCAGATTGCGTTCTATCGCGAGTCCAAAGCGCGCGATGTCCAGATGGCCAAGACCAGCAAGATTACTTTGGAACGCTTCCACACCACGTTGCGTGAGGGCGAAACCAAGGAACTGCTGATTGTACTGAAGGCGGACGTTGGTGGCACCGCGGAAGTGATTGCAGAAACACTCGAAAAGCTTTCCAATGAAAAGGTCCGCTTGCGAGTGATCCTCACGGGCGTAGGCGCCATTACCGAATCCGATGTCCTGCTCGCCTCCGCTTCGAATGCCATCGTAATCGGATTTAGCGTGCGTCCTGACAAGAATGCGCTGGCTTTGGCGGCTCAAGAGGATGTGGACATCCGTCTGCACACCATCATCTATGAGCTCACCGATGAGGTGAAGGCCGCAATGACAGGCATGCTCGAACCAGTCTTCAAGGAAGTCTTCCGTGGCCGGGCTGAGGTGCGCGACGTCTTCCGCATCACCAAGGTGGGCACCATTGGCGGCTGCCTGGTGGTTGAAGGGTCTATCCCTCGGGATGCCCAAGTGCGCCTGCTGCGGGATAACACGGTGGTCCATACCGGCAAGATCAGTTCACTTAAGCGCTTCAAGGACGATGCGAGCGAAGTGAAGACCAACTTGGAGTGCGGCATCGGCATTGAGCGCTTCAACGATCTGAAGCCGGGTGACATCATCGAGGCCTTTGTCCGTGAGCGGGTTCAGGTGGAGGCTTTCGTCTAGCCAGGGGCACGTTTCCGCGCCCAGGAAACCCGGAACATGGTTTCTGTTGCCGCTCTCACTTTGGAAATTCGCATTGAACATGCGCAATCCCTGAAGGACAAGCGCCAGGTGGTGAAGAGTCTGAAGGACAAGCTTCGTCACCACCTGAACGTCGCGGTAGCCGAAACCGAGTTCCAGAATCTCTGGCAATTGTCAGAACTGGTAGTGGTTACCGTGGCCAGCAGCCGGCAGGTAGCCGAAGGCACTCTCCGTCACGCTGAAGAAATTGCCGAGCGCCACTTGGCGGGTGGCCTAACAAATGCAAACTTGGAGTGGTTGAGCTAGCGTTTACGCTGGATTGCCGGGAACGGCCATGGAAGAGCGACGGAAAATTCGGGTGGCGGAGGCAATCCGCGATGAACTGGCGGAGCTGGTGATTTACGAACTGGCCGACCCCCGCGTCCAAATCGCGGGCGTCACCGAAGTACATCTGTCTCCCGATGGCAAACGGGCTGATGTCCTCGTCCACACAACGGGCACCGAAGCTGAGCAAGAACAAACCATTGAGGCCCTTGGCGCGGCAAGCGGGTTCCTGCGAAAACAATTGTCCCTTCGCCTGGGCTTGCGCCATGTGCCCGATCTACGCTTCCGCCCGGATTCCGGAACGGCATCCGGGGATCGCCTGGAAGTCCTCTGGAAGCGCGCCCAGCGGTGGCGCCGCAAGTTAGAGCGCGATGCAGGCAGCGATGCCAGCCCCGGAGGCAGTCAATGATTCGGTGGCGGCACCTTCTGCTGCTCATTCTTGCTGCCGTGGCGCTGAATGCCTCCACCATGCGGGTGGAGAAGAGCTACCAGGCAATGGGCACCACATACACCATTGCTGCGTATGGCGAGAACGCGATTAACCTGGAAGCGATCCTGGATATGGCCTTTGAAGAGGTGCACCGGGTCGATGAGTTGCTGTCGAACTATAAGCCCTCCAGCGAATTGAGCCAGATCAACAGACTCGCCGCAACAGAGCCACAACGAGTTACCCCAGAGATGTTTTCTCTTCTGGAGCGCTGCCTCGAGTATTCCCGGCAAAGCGAAGGTACCTTTGATATCACCGTTGGGCCTCTCATGAGGGTCTGGGGCTTCTATAAGGGCAAGGGCAAGCTACCCACCAAGCGGGAAATTCGAGAAGCTCTGGACAAGATGGGCGCGGAGAATATAGTCTTAGACCCAGACCGACGTACGGTGGCGTTTCGCAAAGCAGGAACGGAACTGGACGCCGGAGGCGTGGGAAAGGGTTATGCGGTGGACCGGCTTGCGGAAAAAATGCGAGCCTACAACGTGAAGTCCGCGCTGATCTCGGCATCCACCAGTAGTATCTATGCGATTGGAACTCCCCCGGGAGAACCGCGAGGATGGAAAGTGAGCATCAAAGACCCTCGCTCCCCTGAAAAAACGATCGAGACTCTCTACCTGAAGGACCAGTCGATGTCCACCTCCGGTAGTTACGAAAAGTTCTTCCAGGTCGACGGCGTCACCTACAGCCACATCATGGATCCCCGCACCGGGATGCCCGCTCGTGGCACATTGGCGGTCTCCATCATTTCGCCCTCCACGCTTGACAGCGAGGTTTGGGCAAAGCCCTATTTTATTCTGGGCAGGGCGTGGGCAATATCCCACAAACCATCTGATTTCAAAGTGTTTTTTTGCGAGGATAAGGCGGATAACCCATGCGCTTGGCTACCGTAAATAATCGATTGCTGGATGCCTGCAGACGTCGACCAACGGACGTTCGTCCAGTTTGGTTCATGCGCCAGGCAGGGCGCTACATGCCCCAATACCGCGAGATCCGTCGCCATCACACGATTCTGGAAATCTGCAAAAAGCCGGAACTGGCGGCCGAAGTAACCATGCAGCCCATCAAGGCACTGGACGTTGATGCCGCGATTATCTTCGCCGACCTCCTGTTGCCACTTGAACCGATGGGCTTGAAGCTTCAGTTCCTGGCTGGCGAAGGCCCAGTGATCGACAATCCTGTACGCAGCATGTCGGACGTGGACAGCCTTTCCATCTCCAATACGGATGAACTGGGCTATGTGGGAGAGGCCATCCGTAAGGTGACCGCAGAGTTGGATAACAAGATTCCCCTCATCGGCTTCGTGGGCGCGCCCTTCACCATCGCTAGCTACATGATTGAGGGAGGCGCCTCGCGTACCTTCCTGAATACCAAACGATTGATGTATGGCAACGAGACTCTCTGGCGTCGCTTGATGGGTAAGATTGTGGACGTCGTGGGACCTTTTGCCACGCTCCAGGTAGCCTCCGGCGCTCGCTGCATCCAGGTCTTCGATAGCTGGGTAGGCGCTCTCGGACCGGACGACTATGTGCGCTATGTAGCCCCTTACTCCCGTGCGCTGATTGAGCGGATCCGTTCCGCCGGGGTGCCAGCCATCCACTTCGGCACCGGCGCGGCTGGCTTCTTCCGCGAGTTGCACGCTGCTGGCGGCGACGTGATTGGAGTAGATTGGCGGGTAAACATCGATCAAGTTTGGAGCGAAATCAGCTACCGTTCCGCGATCATGGGCAATTTGGATCCCGCGGCACTCTTTGCTCCTCTTCCTGAGCTGAAGGAAAAGGTTACCGAACTTCTCAAGCGCACAGGATCCCGTCCAGGCCATATTTTCAACCTTGGTCATGGCATTCTGCCCGAGACACCGGTTGAGAACGTGAAGGCCGTCGTACAGATGGTGCGCGACTTCAAGCCGCAGGGCCGCGACTAGTTATCCAGTGAACGCCTCCTCCCAGCCCCTCAAGAGCAGTGGCCCCGTAGTGGTGGCGGGGGCCGGCATCTCAGGCTTGAGTGCAGCCTATGCCTTGCGGCAGGCTGGCGCTGAGGTGCTGGTAGTAGACTCTCGCCCGCGCGCCGGGGGTGTGATGGAAACCACACGCCTCGCTGGCTGCCTGGTGGAAGGCGGCCCGGACAGCTATCTCTCGCAGAAGCCCTGGGCCACCGCTCTCATTCGCAAACTTGGATTGGAGCATCAACTGATCGGCTCCAATGACGAGAGCAGGAAAACCTTCATCGTGCGCAACGGCAGGCTGGTCCCCATGCCAGACGGTTTGCTGATGATGGTGCCCACCAAGATCCTTCCGATGGTGGGGACAAACCTCTTAAGTTGGCCCACCAAGATCCGCATGGGCCTGGAACTCCTGCGCGGCAAGCCAGCTAATAGCCGGGATGCGGATGTTTCTGTCGCCGACTTCTTCCGGGACCACTACGGCCAGGAAGCAGTAGACTACCTGGCAGAACCGCTTTTGGCGGGCGTCTATGGGGGCGACCCGGAACGGATGAGCGCACCCAGCGTGCTGGGCCGTTTTGTTGATCTCGAACGCAAATACGGCAGTCTCTCGCGGGGGGTGCTGCGCGAACGGAAGGCGGCGGCGGGCAAACACCCAACCGGCCCGATCTTCCGCTCGTTGCGTGACGGCATGGGCAGCTTTGTAGAGGGCCTGGTGACTGCCATCGGCCCTGAGCGTTTCCTGCTGGGCCAGCCGGTGCTGGCGGTAGAACCGCAGGGAAATGGATTCCATGTACAGTTGGGCAGTGGCTCCATCCAGGCCAGCCAGGTCATTCTTGCTATGCCCGCCTATGCCGCAGCCTCGCTCATAAAGCCGCTCCAAGCGGAGACTGCCGCCCTCTTGGACCGCGTTCCCTACAACAGCTCAGCCACTGTCGCCTTGGTCTATGATGCCTCCCAG
Organism: uncultured Solibacteraceae bacterium; assembly: GCA_964618435.1. Taxonomy (GTDB): domain Bacteria; phylum Acidobacteriota; class Terriglobia; order Bryobacterales; family Bryobacteraceae; genus JACTMJ01. Next base: position 10,475 of record CAZUAX010000085.1, on the reverse strand, counting down.
TTTCCGCACCCTCCCGAAGGATTCGGATTCCTGGTACCCCGGCGCGAACGGCAGACCATGGTTGCGGCAACTTACGTACAGAATAAGTTCCCACACCGCACCCCGGAAGATAAGGTGCTTCTGCGATGCTTTGTGGGAAAGGCAGCCGAGGAAAGTGAAGAGCTTCGCAACGACCAGCGCCTGATGGAAGCAGTCTTAATGGACCTACGGCGCCTTATCGGGCTCTCCGCCGAACCCCGCGAACAGGCGGTATTCCGCTGGCCAAGGGCCATGGCCCAGTATGAAGTAGGCCACGCGGCCTTGGTTCAGGAGGTGCGGAGCCGCATTGCGGACATCCCAGGTCTGCACCTTGCCGGTAATGCGTTTGAAGGAATAGGGATTCCTGATTGTGTGCGCTTAGGCACCCAATGCGCGGAGGCGGCGCTTGAGCGCTTACCGCATTCCTCAGAAATCGACGATTCCCGCCGATAGAGCCAGAAAGCTTTCAGACGATGGAGCTTGGGAACTCCAGACAGTGGAGCTCGAAGAAATGCGCCGATTTCCATACCTAACGCTCATACTAATGGCTGCCCTGCTTGGCCTCCCTCCAACAAGTAAATCTCAGACTCGACAAACTGACCATAACGCCCACGGCTGGTACAACTACTTCGGCGACCATCCCATCGGCGACTCCCGCTGGGGCGTTCACCTCGAAGGCCAGTGGCGACGGCACGACGTCATCACCCGCTGGCAGCAGTTGCTCCTTCGCCCCGGCGTGAACTTCGAGGTGAACGACAACCTGATGCTTACCGCGGGATATGGGTTTATCCGTTCTTTTCCGTATGGAGACTTCCCAGCATCTGTGCGCACCGACGAACAGCGCTTATGGCAGCAGGCGCTCCTCCGCTACTCCACGGGAAAAACCGGCTGGAGCACACGAATTCGTTTCGAAGAGCGCTTCCTGGAACGCGCCTCCCGCGAAGCGAATGATCCAAAGTATCGTTTTGAGAACCGTATCCGCATCCTGCAGCAGATCCGCTACCCATTGAGCAAGAACATTTACGCCACGGCTTACAACGAAATCTGGTTTTATGTGAAGCCGTACGCGTCCAATTCCGCCTTCGACCAAAATCGTGCCTATGGAGCGATTGGCTGGCAATATGGCAGAAACTGGCGTCTCGAAACAGGCTACATGAACCAGGCGGTTCTTCAACGCAGCGGGGCCGTGCTGGAATCCAATCACACCCTGATGCTTTCCATCATCACCAATGCCCCCTTTGGCGGAACACGCTGATACCGCCAACCGCCCGGCCCCTGCGTTACGCTGGAAATCAGAAGCGAAACGTTGATGACCGAAGTTTCAAGCCCAAAAATTGACCTCCGTAGCGATACCGTCACCCGCCCCTGTCCCTCCATGCGGGAGGCCATGGCAAACGCAGAAGTTGGGGATGACGTTTATGGAGAGGACCCCACCATACGGAAGCTGGAGTGGCGCGCCGCCGAAATCTTCGGCAAGGAGGCAGCGCTGTTCGTACCGTCGGGGGTGATGGGAAACACCATCGGTATTAAGCTTCACACGCAGCATGGCGAGGAAATCGTGTGCGAAGCGCACGCCCACGTACTGGACTGGGAACTCTCGATGTCCGCCTGGTTCTCGGGCGTGTTTGCGCGCCCCGTTCAAGCTGCAGAGGGTGTGCTGCGCTGGCGTGACATTCACCCGGCCATCCGCACCATCTCTCCTCACAACGCGCGCACCTCACTCATCTGCCTGGAAAACACTCACAACATGGCGGGCGGTATCGTGAGTCCCATCCAGGTGGCCGAAGAAATCTATGGCGAAGCGACGGCACTTGGATTGAAAGTTCATTTGGACGGCGCCCGAATCTTTAACGCCGCTACGTTTCTGCGCCAGCCCGTCTCGGCGATAGCCCGCCATGCCGACACCGTAATGTTCTGCCTCTCTAAGGGTTTGGGCGCCCCAGTTGGGAGCTTGCTGGTGGGGAGTGCAGACGACATTGCCCGTGCCCATTCCTTCCGCAAGCGCCTGGGAGGCGGCATGCGCCAAGCAGGGATCCTGGCAGCCGCGGGCTTGATCGCGCTGGAACAGATGCCGCTCCGTCTGCAGCAGGATCACGACAACGCGCGTGCATTTGCAGATGGAATTGCGGGGATCCCAGGTATCCGCATCACCCACGAAGTACAAACGAACATCGTGATTTTCGACGTGACGGAAACCGGCTTCAGCCCTTCCACCATCAGCGCCCGTTTGCGCGCGAAGGGTGTGCTGCTGAATGGCATCGACGAGCAGAGGATGCGCGCCGTTACCCACGTTGACGTCACGCGCGAGCAATGCCTGGAGGCCGCAAATCTCTTGCGCCTGGCGGTGTCGAGCACCGATGCGCAGCCGTTGCCGCAACTTGGATTCACCCGGCTTGGCTGAACCCAGAGCTGCCCGAATTTGCAGTTTGCCAGCGCCCTGTTGTCGGCAACAGATCCGCACGGCGGCAAGCGACATGGACGAAAGAATGCTTCGGGCGGTTGGCCGCTGAATCCATTCGCGCCACGCTACACTCAAAAAAACAGACTGTCTGATATACCCGGGAGATAACCATGGCACTTACACCATCCGTCATGAAAGAACTGGTAACCCCAGCTCCGCCGTTTTCTTTGCCCGACGTCGTCTCCGGCAAGGTTTATTCGCTAGACGAATTTCGTCGGTGCCCCGGCCTGCTGGTGATGTTTATCTGCGCGCACTGCCCCTATGTGAAGCACGTGGAGGCGGAACTTGCGAACCTTGGCCACGATTTTGCGGAGAAGCAACTGGGAATTGTCGCAATTAGCTCCAACTTCGTGGGCACGCATCCGGACGACGCCCCCGAGAAACTGAAAGAACAAGCGGAACGTCTGGGCTTCAATTTTCCTTACCTGTACGACGAGAGCCAGCAGGTGGCGCGGGCCTACAATGCGGTTTGTACGCCGGATTTCTTTCTCTATGACGGCGACATGAAACTGGCCTACCGCGGGCAGCTTGACGCCAGCCGCCCTGGCAAGTCGATTCCTGTAACCGGCAAGGACTTGCGCTTTGCCATTAACGCCGTTTTGTCTGGAAGAACTCCTCCAGAGGACCAGAAACCGAGCATCGGCTGTAACATTAAGTGGAAGCCGCGCTAGTAGACGATACCAGAACGCAACCGGAACCACGCAGCCTCTGAAGCGGAAAACAGTCATGGAGACAGACCCAGAACCGAAAGTCCGGGAGGAGGATAAACCTCAATCCTCGGGCCGGCAAGCCGAGCAAAAGGCGTGGCGCCAGGTTGCCGAATACTCCAGCCTCGCCATGTCCCTTCCCATTGGCGCGGTCCTCGGTTATTTTTTGGGCCAGTGGCTGGACGAAGAATTTGGAACCCGCTTTCTGGCCATCGTCGGGCTGGTTTTGGGAATCGCCTCCGGATTCGTGCAACTGGTGACGAAGGCCCTTCGCGATGCCAAGTCCAGCGAACGTTGAATTCACGATTTCCCTTCCCCGCCTGCGCCGCTGGAGCACACTCCTTGGAGCGGGCGGTGGTGCGGCAATTTTTTTCGGAGCTGGGCTTCCGGCGCTGGCGGGCTTCCTGGTGGGAGCGATTGCCTCGTGGTTCAACTTCGGATTGCTCCATGCAGTGGTAGAACGCCTTGGCCCAGACCCTAAACCGGGCAGCCGGAGGGTAATTTCGCTTTTCGCACTCCGATATCTTGGCCTTGGAGCCCTTGGCTATGTTACTCTTAGGGTTTTCGGGAGCAATCCAGCCGCTTTCTGCGCAGGGTTGCTTGTCGCTCCGTTTGCGATGCTTTTTGACGCTATCCTTGAGTTGATTTATGCCAGAACATGAGCTTTGGGTAACCGCCCTGTTCAACCAGTTTCTGGCTGCTCCCGCCGTGGCGCTGTTGAACCTCGTCGGGATCACGCCAAAGGACCCGGCGGCGCCGTGGTCGAACGCCTATTCCATGCAGGTGTTTGTAGTCCTGCTTTTAGTGGTGGTCTTCGGCTTGGCCCGGCGCACGTTCTCCGTGGACCGACCGTCGAAAATCCAAACCGTCCTCGAACTTTTCTACGGCTTCATCAAGGGCCAAACCGAGGACATGATTGACCATCACCCGCAGCGGCATTTCGCCTTTTTCGGGACATTGTTCCTGTTCATCCTGGCTGGTAATCTGATTGGCATCCTGCCTACGTTTGAGTCCCCCACCATGTTTGCGGTGGTGCCTTTAGGGGCTGCCTGTGTCACCTTCCTTTACTATCAGTCGATGGCTATCCGGGAGGCAGGTGCGGTTGCCTGGTTCAAACACTTCTTGGGTCCCATCTGGTGGCTTTCTCCCCTGATGTTGCCCATCGAAATTCTCAGCCACTCTTCAAGACTTTTATCACTCACCGTCCGTCTCTACGCCAATATGTTTGCGGGCGAGATGGTATTCCTGGTGTTCCTCGGATTGGTGCCGATTGGAATCCCTATCATCTTTATGGGTCTGCACACGTTCGTCGCGTTCCTGCAGGCCTACATCTTCACCTTGCTGTCCATGGTCTACCTCGGGCAGATGGTGTCGCATGAGCACTAGCTCACGAATTACTGCAGTTTTTTGATAGTCTCATAACGTTTACCAGCAGGCACCGCCAGCCGCTTGCGCAGCTTGGCGCCAGCGTGTCCGCTGTCTGGAATGCAAGGAGCAGATCCGAAATGAAGAAACAGTTGATGCTTGGCCTCCTCACCCTTGGGCTCGCGGTGCCCGTTTTTGCACAGGAGGCAGCGGCCTCGGGCGCAGTGAATTGGCCCGTGGTGGCCGCCGTTTTTGCAATGGCAATTGCGTCTGTGGGCTGTGGTCTCGCCCAAGGGCGCGCAACCGCCGCCGCCTGCGAAGGACTCGCGCGGAATCCCGGTGCTGCTGGTGGCATTCGCTTTGCACTAATTCTGGGCCTCGCCCTGATTGAGTCCCTGGCTCTCTACACCCTCGTGATTATCTTCTTGAACGTGTAGTTGCCGGCGGCATTGCCGCAAGTTCGCTCTCTGGCAAGCAGCCCGAATGGCTGCTTGCCTTCCCATTCCCTTCCACTCGCCTGAGGTCTTCCGATGATCCGCCTACAGGGCATTTTTCCGCCGCTCGCCACGCCCTTCAACCACGAGGGAGAAATCTACCCCTCCAAGGTAAAGCACAACGTGGAGAAACTGAATCGTCTTGGCTTGGGCGGCTACGTGGTGGGCGGTTCCACAGGCGAGAGCGTGATGCTCACGCACGAGGAAAAAGTGCGGCTCTGGGGCATGGTGGCCGAGCACACGGGAGAAGGGAAGATCCTGATTGCGGGCACTGGAGTGGAAAGTGTGCGTGAGACGCTGCAGCTCACCCGCGAAGCGGCAGAGGCGGGCTATCACGTGGCCATGGTACGTACGCCTCACTACTACCGCAGTCTGTTGAACAACACGGAGGCGCAGGTTACCTACTTTCGCGCAGTAGCTGATAACTCCCCGCTCCCCATTCTTATCTACAACTTTCCGCAGGCAACCGTTCTGGACATCACGGCAGAAGCCGTCATCCAACTCAGTGAGCATCCCAACCTGCTCGGCATCAAGGAATCCAGCGGCAGCATGGAAAAGGTGATGCGGTTGGTTGCTGAATGTAAACCCGGGTTCCAGGTGTTGGTAGGCTCGGCACCCACGCTGTACCCCTCCTTGCTGATGGGCGCCAGCGGCGCAATTCTGGCATTTGCCAATGCAGCCCCTTACGCTGCCATTTCCATTTGGGAAGCCTTCCGCACGCGCCAGCAGGAAGCCGCAGCCGATTGGCAGAGCCGTATCAGCCGGGCGGCCCGCCTGGTGACCACCAAGTACGGCATCCCTGGCCTCAAGCACGCCATGGACCTCAACGGCTACTACGGCGGACCTCCACGCTTGCCTCTTCTACCTGCAAGTCCGGCAGCATGCGCGGAAATTGAGGAAGCTTTCGCTGACCTAAAGGGCTGATAGCCAACCCATCCCCGTAAGGGGATCATCCCCCCTGCTCCTGCGCTACTTATCGTGCCCAGTGCAGGTTGTAGCCACTGGATGGCGCAACTTCATGAACTTTTGTTTTGCCTTCAGCTTGCCAGTCATCGGCTCAGCAGTGTGGCTAGTGACGTCATGCCGCTAGAATGAAAGAGTACAGCCGAATGGCAAGCCTCCCCGAACCTTCTCCGCAGGAAAGCGCAGTTCCCGGCCGCTCCCGATCTTGGGTAATTCCCGTCTTGGGCTAT
>CAZUAX010000085.1:0-4137 GCA_964618435.1 uncultured Solibacteraceae bacterium | reverse complement strand
CCCCTGCTGATTGCCAAGTGGGCGCGCATCCGCCTCAGCCTGGTCTTCTGTTCCGTGGTGATGGAACGCGTGATCGATGGGATTTGGCTGCTTACATTTTTCGCCATCACCGTCAGCGTAATTGATCTACCCCGCCGGGTAGTGATGGGTGCACAAGCCCTGGCCGGCCTGATCGCGATATTGGCCGCGCTGCTGGTGCTTCTGATGTTCAGTCGCGGCCTTGCCATTCGTATGGCTCGCGCTGGCCGACGCATGCGAAAGTTCGCTACGTTTCTACTTGGCTTCAACGCCCTGGCCCGCCCACGCAGCCTGCTGCTGGGAGTGGCCCTGAGTTTCCTCTACCTCGCCTTTCAGGTGGTTCCCGTGTATGCCCTCGCCCATGGCTATGGAGTGCCGCTTTCGGCTTTCGCAGCCACTACGGTGCTCATCATCCTGCGGCTAGGCACGGTAATTCCCCAAGGGCCCGGGAATGTGGGTGTGTCGCAAGCGGTGCTCGTGTTAGGCCTCAGCCTGTTTGGAGTGGACAGAAACACGGCCACTGGCCTGGCAACCGTGGTTTTCGCGGTCATCACCGTCCCACTGGTCATTTCTGGCTTCATTGCCTTCCTGATCACTGGTTTCCGCATCCGCGATATCTTCGACACCAAAAACCTGGATGCGGCACGAACATCCAACCACTAGCAAACGCTAGTGCGTCATGGCGTAAACGATATAGTTCACACCCAGCTTGTAGGCCATGGTGGCGTACTCCTCGGGATATTCTGGCGAATCGGCCCATTCCCACGCGTCGCCCACGTCCATGTTGAAGCACATCGCCACCAGCACGCGGCCGTTTTCGTCTACTGCCGCACGCCAGTGGGGTTCCACACCACCGCGCTCATAGCCCCGTCCACGCACCACATTCAAACCGGGAATCTGCACACGCTGTTTTAGGTCGTAGACCGTATGGAAGATCTGGTGGTCATCCGGAAGCTCAATCACATCCGCATCTGGAAGAATTCGGGATAACACCCTTGAAAACTCGTCCCACTCGGCTTCTCCGTGGAAGTCGTCCACCATCAGAAATCCACCGCGGGCGAAGTATTCGCGCAGGCGGGCAGCCTGGGAATCTGTGATCTCAAAATCCGCCACGGAGACCGCGTACAGGAAGGGCCAGGCGAACATCTCGTCGCTGTCCACATCCACAATATGCTCCACGGAACGAACGTGGATGCGCGTCAGCCGCCGTAGGACTTTCGCAAACAGGCGGTCGGCCTGGTTAGCATCAATGCCCCACGGCAAATACCAGCCCCTGGCCCTTTGTGAGCGAAAGCGCAGCCTGGCAAACGCAAACTCCGTCTCTTCGAAAGCGTCGGGAGGGTCGTCCAGGGGATTCTGCATCTCACCCTCGTACATCGCCCAGCGCCGCCCGCTATCACCCCGGTCTCGCGTCCCGCGGCCAGACTCACCAAACCATTGCGCAGGCTGGAATTGTGCCTCAGCAAGCCAAGCGCCCGCCGTGCACAGCACCAGCGAAAACACCAACGGCATGCGCCAGCCCCCCATGCCAGCTATCGTACGACGTTTCTTCCCCAGCGCAAGCCCCATAGGCTCCAGATGCGCTCCACGGGGATCCGGTTTACTCCATCTGCCTGGTTTTGCCAAATTCGCGCGTGCATCCCTTGACAGCAACCCCACCGATTCCTTAGCCTTAGCGTCAGATTGAACATCAGAAACATCGGCTTGTGGGCGGGCCTCGCCGTCTTTTGTCTCTTCCTCGTCATGCCCCCACCCGAGGGGCTCTCCCCAGTCGGCATGCGCATGGCTGCCGTTGCCGCGTTAATGGCCATCTGGTGGATTACCGAGGCGGCTCATATTGCCGTCACCGCACTGCTACCCCTTGCCCTGTTTCCGCTACTCGGCATCATGAAGAGCCAGCCTGTGGCCACGAACTACTCCAATCACCTGGTGTATCTCTACCTGGGCGGCTTCGTAATTGCGCTGGCGATGGAAAAGTGGGATCTGCATAAGCGCATCGCCCTGCTCACCATTCGCCGCATCGGTACCCGCGCAGAGCGGCTGGTACTAGGCTTCATGGCGACTACCGCATTTCTGTCGATGTGGATCTCAAATACGGCTACCACCATGATGTTCCTTCCCGTCACCATGGCCGTGGTGAATCAGTTGGCCGCATCCGCAACTATTCGTGGCGTTGCCGACGATAAGGCCCCTGCTTTGGTGAGGAGTGCCTTTGGCTCTGTGCTGCTGCTGGGGGTGGCATACGCCGCCAGTATTGGTGGAGTGGGCACCGTAATCGGTACGCCCACAAACGTGGCGTTTGTAGGTTTTGCCGCCCAACGCTTCCCCGACCTGCCCCCCATCTCGTTCCTCGACTGGCTGCTGATTGGCCTGCCCCTGGTTTTGGTGTTTCTTCCCATCACATGGCTTTATCTCTGTCGCTTCGGGGCCGAAATTCCGATTTCCCACATCACGTTTGGCGCCAGCGCCAGCGTGATTGACGACGAACTTGCCGCCCTGGGTCCCGTAAAACCTCAGGAAAAGCGTGTCCTTGCCATTGCCAGCTCCACCGCGCTTTTGTGGATCTTCCGTGAGGATATTGTGGTGGGTTCGTTTCGTCTGGCAGGCTGGAGCAATTGGCTTCCCTACCCGGATTTCATCCACGATGCCACCGTCGCCATGTTCTTCGCCATCCTGTTGTGCATCTGGCCAGTGGGTAAACGCCGTACGGACGCACCCGCCGATGGAGCCACCCTCATCGACTGGAAGACGATTCAGCATGGCGTGCCCTGGGGTGTAGTGCTGCTGTTCGGGGGCGGTTTCGCGCTGGCGCAAGGCCTTGAGGTTTCCGGGCTTGCCGCATGGATTGGAGCGGGAATCAGCGGGCTGAAGGGTTTGCCTATCTGGGTGCTGTTTCCCATTGCCTGCATCTTCGCGGTGTTGATGACGGAGATGACATCCAACGTCGCCACGGTCCTGATGATTATGCCCATTCTGGCCGAGGCGGCTGTTCAACTGAACGTACACCCCTATTTGCTGATGATCCCGGCCACCATCATCGCCTCTTTCGCCTTCATGCTGCCGGTAGCCACCCCTCCCAACGCGATTGTGTTCTCAAGCGGCTGGATTACGGTCCCACGCATGTTCAAGGCTGGCACCGCCCTCGATGTGATGGCGCTGGGAATCATCCCCGTAATGGTTTACGTCCTGGGCAGAGCCGTGCTTGGGTTGCCTTAGCAGCGCCACGGCAGCCACAAGAACTGTTGGCTACCAGGCGGGCACACACGAGTTTCAACATCCTACAGACAATCCCGGAAGCCGGCGAATCGAGCTTGCAGTTACACTGAAATTGGTTCGCCCATGTCGCCTTCCTCCGCCATCGCCGCAGATCGCGAAGTGGTCTTTCATGCACGTGGCCTTTGTAAGGTCTACGATATGGGGGAAGTCCAGGTGCATGCACTGCGCGGAATTGACCTTGACCTTTACGCCAGTGAACTGGTGGTGATGCTTGGCGCCTCCGGCAGTGGCAAGTCCACACTCCTGAATATCCTTGGCGGCCTGGACCGGGCTACCTCTGGCCATGTGGAATATCAAGGCAAGGAACTTACCACGGCGGACGACCGTACCCTCACCGAGTACCGCCGCCATCATGTCGGCTTCGTCTTTCAGTTCTACAACCTGATCCCCAGTCTCACTGCGCTCGAGAACGTTTCAATTGTTACCGAGATTGCCAAAGACCCCATGCGCCCACAAGAAGCCCTTGAACTCGTGGGGCTTGGCGATCGATTGGACCATTTTCCAACGCAGTTGTCCGGCGGACAGCAGCAGCGGGTAGCCATCGCCCGTGCCATCGCCAAGCGCCCGCAGGTGCTGCTGTGTGACGAGCCGACAGGCGCTTTGGATTCCGCCACGGGCGTTGTGGTTCTGGAGGCTCTTGATCGCGTGAACCGCGAACTTGGCACCACTACCGCAGTGATCACCCACAACGCGGACATCGCCCAGATGGCCCACCGGGTAATTCACCTCTCTGACGGGCACATCTCCGAAATCCACGTGAACCAGCATCGCAAGCGACCGGAGGAACTGAGTTGGTGAAATGATTTCCGCTCTCAATCGCAAAATGCTGCGCGACCTTTGGGG
>CAZUAX010000084.1:0-18653 GCA_964618435.1 uncultured Solibacteraceae bacterium | reverse complement strand
CCGTTGCCCGACACTTGCGCCGACCAGTTCTCCCGCACCTGGCGTAGCGCATCCCGTACCGCGCCATAGCGCTCTTCGGTGGCCTCCAGGAACCGCAGGCCCTCCGCCAGCCAGTCGGCGAGTGAAGGTTCCACGAGCCGGTAATGTACTCTTCGTCCTTCGCGACGCTCGACGACAATCCGATTTGCGCGCAACACCGCCAAGTGCTGGGAGACGCCAGAGTGCGAAATGTCAACGCACTGCTGTAGCGTGTTGACGTCCCGTTCCCCCTGACGGAGCTCATGAACAATGCGGATGCGCAGAGGATGGCCTAGAACGCCCAGGATTGTTGCGAGTTGCTTGTTGGCGATAGCAGATTCAGACATCGTTATCTTTCTACCTGTCCATGGAACGATCGATCAGTTTTGTGCGGTTTGCTGCCCATGCCTGCTGCGCAGGTGCATGGCTGAGCATGCGACGGAATACACGTGGCGACGTGAAAAAGAACGTGGGAATCCGAAGCAGAGGCGAGACCAGCGACAGGGACCAGGTCGTTTCAAGAAAAGAAGGCCCGCTTCCTTAGTGGGAAAGCGGGCAACTTTTTTCAGAGATCGAAGGAGGGGCTAACGCAAAGGCAGGGCCACCGGTTTGCCACTCTTTACTGACATCTTAGCAGCTTCAATGATCTCGTTCACACCTACGTTGTAATCAACCGACACCATACCTGCGGGATCGGAGCCGGACCGGATCGCCTCCAGCATGTAGGCAATTGGCTCCAGTTGGAAGGGCTTCAAGTCCGGCGACGGCAATACTTGAGGTTGCTGTCGCGAGGGCCGAAACGTCGCCTCGCGACGGTCTGCCATCACGCTACCCTTTAACCCAAACACCTCTACCTGCTGGTAGCTGTTCGGGAGATCCCAACTGCCCTCCAGCAGTGCTACACCTTTCGGATAGGTGAGCATAATGGCGGAACTGTCTTCCACCTTCGGGAATTCACCCGGCCTTAGCTGGATGGTGTGGGCGTAAACGCTGGTGGGCTTGCCAAGATACATCAGGCTCCAAAGAGCGTTGTAGCAACCGAAATCCATCATCGCGCCAGCGCCATTCTTGTCAGGATCAGTGAGCCATTCAAAAAAGAACTTGTTGCGACCGGTGGCGCCTCCGGGTCCGCCATGGCCCACAATGCCATGCAGCCGCCAAACGGTTCCCAGGTCGCCGGTGTCGAGCTTGGTCTTCAGCGCATGCATCGTTGGCCACCAAGCCATCTGGTAGTTCACCATAATCTTGATGCCGTGTTGCTTGGCAAGTGACTGAATGGCCAGGGCGTCTTTATAAGTCGACGCAAGCGGCTTTTCAAAGATCACGTGGATCTTTCGGGGTGCGCAATACTGGACGATCTCCAGATGGCGATTATTTTCCACGAAGGCCCAAACCACCAGGGGCTTTTTCTCACTGAGCATCTTTCGCCAGTCCGCAAAGACCAAGTCGCGACTCAGGCCAGCCTTCACCGCATCGTCAATCAGAATCTGTTCGGTTTCGGCAACGCCCACCAGTTTGGCGGGCTGGCCAGAGATCATCTTCGAGAGGTGACCCCACACATGGGAGTGCACCATTCCTACAACAGCAATGGTGGGTTCCTGAGCCGGCGCGGGCAGCAGGAACGCGAGGAATAGCAGTGGCATCAGGGCCAGGTTCAACTTCCGCACGAATGTATATCTCCAATCAGCAGGATTGCGCAAAAAGAAAGCGCACGCATTCTGACATCTATGCTACCGGAAATGCATCCAATGACAGTCGAGCGGTGTGGACTATCTTGTAATCGCGTAGGCCCGGGATTGCCACGAGCCTGCTGGAAAGTGGTAGAGTAGGCTCCAAGTTCACCTGGATTCTGCCTGCCTATAGAATCACGAGAGAGGTTTGTTATGAGGATTGCTGTATCCATCGCGGCTCTCCTGGTTTCGTCGCTGCTGACTCTGGTAGCGGCTGAAGCAGACCAGCAATCGCGCTTATTGGCGCAACAGGGAAAGTCGGCGGAAGCGCTTCAGGTCCTCCGCGCGGCCGTGCGGCAGAACCCCGACGATCGAGACGCCTCCAGGGCACTAGCCCAATTCCTAGACCGGTTCGGTGCGCCCGCGCGTTTTGAGGCCTATCAGAACCATTGGCGCCTTATTGAGAACGGCAACGATGCGCTGGAAAAGCAGAAAACCCTCCGTCGATTGGCCTTGCTGAGCCTGGAACAGAATAATCGTCAGGCGTTGGAGCGCTACCTTCGTTTGTATGAACAGGCTGGAGGCACAGATCTCAAGTTTAGTGCCGCGCCAGCGCCTTTGGATAAACCGGTCTACGGCACCATCGAGATTCCTGGTCCTCTCACTGCTTTCGCACGGATGACGGCCATAACCCCAGACATTGCCCCAGAGCAGTTATTGAGCGCGCTAGCCCGAAACGTGGTGATCTCCGGCTTCCGGTCTTCCGGCCCCGAGGGCGGCATGATGGAAACGGAATATCTGCGGCTGGTGTTTCGATACCTTGAACATGCCCGTGACCTTACTAAGCTTGCCGGCAATTCGCCCGTCGTGGAAATTCCCACATGCGAGACTCGGGAGACCGGGGAACTCCTGAAGATTTTGGGTTACCGCATGCGCGGGGGTTGTGGTGGCGAAGTGGTCCTGGAAACCGTGAACCCGACAAAGGCTTTTGTTACGGTGGATTCCGGATTTCCGCTCGCAGAACTGGAAGAAGCACTGCGGACCAATCGCCCCTTCCGGTATGACATGTCCCCGACGGTAGTGCCGATCCTGTTTTCAGCCGACTACTGGCAATTGAAGGACGAGAGTAAGGATGCCAAGAGTCCAATTGAACTATTTTTGTCAGATCCTGCCCGCTGTCGGATGTATCTGAGCATGGCTAAGCTGGAAACGGCGACAGCCGAGATGCTCCGCAAAGAGATTGAATATGACAAACTGCGGGCTTTCGCGCATGTCATCGATTTTTACGGCAGCATGTTTCATGTTGTGGATGGCCGGGTGGTTACCCCTGGCGGCGCGCGTTCCGTAGCGAAGTGGGAGAGCATGGTAGGCGGCTCCGTCTCCAAGCCTGCTGACTTTTTCCTGAAGCTGATTGCCAAGGATGACGGATGGCTCACCTGCTACTTCGATGCCTTGTCTCGCATTGAAGGGCCCATCAAGGACTATCTCACCGAACCCTCGCGTATGGAACGGTTCTACGAGGCGCTGCGCGGACGGATTACCAGCCCAGGCCCTGCGCGTCCGGTGTTCCGCGCGAATACCGACATGCTCATCTTCACGCACCGCCTGCGTCTTGACCCGGACGGCAAACCTCATGTGCCGGGCGGGCTGGCAGTATGGAAGGCGATGTTCACGGACAAAAAGTTTGTGGATGACAAGCGCCTGCGACGCGCCGCACCGTCCTGGCAAGATCCGGATGACCTTATTGCCTCACTGTTTGGCCTAAGCCGCAGCTACGTTGAGAACGTGCCGTTGAGGATCTTTGTTGCCATCAGTGAGATGAATCGCTTGCGCGAGAAACCGCTGGAGCCAGCCACGGTGCAAGCCCTCATCGACAATTACCCCCAATTGCATGCGCAGTATTCCCTTTTGTCCGAGTTGCCCACGCTCTCTGATGAGGCGGTACAGCTACTCTTAACCACTGCGCCCGCTGTCTCTAAACTGCGCAATGAACAACTTCGCGGAGATACCGTTGGTTCCCTTCAGGGCCTGCTGAGCCTATGGCAAGTCTATGCCCGGCACGGCATTCTCCAGGGAAGCACCGCGGAGAGCACCTTCCGGGAAATTCTCAGTGCTTTTCAGAAGATCGACAATCATCAGCAGTTGTTCGACCAGACGCGCAAGGGCGTTGAGCTTTTGCTGGCGTCCACGGGAGGCGATAACACCAGCGATCCTCAGGCTCATCTGGTGCGCCTACTCGCGGGTACGAAAAGTGAAGATAGTTCCGATGTGCTGAACCGACAGGTACGCGCGATGAACGACGTGTTGGATGCGCAACGGCTGATGACGCTCACGGAAATCTTCCTACTTGCAGACCAGTTGCGTGGCGCGGCCGACGGATCTGTGATTGATACAGCACTGGTGAACCGGCTCACTGCCAAGATTGGGAGGATCCAGTCTGCTCGTTCCTCCCTGAGCACCGAGGAAAAGAACGCACTGAGTTTTGGCCGATTCACCGAGGACCACATCGACCGGGAACGGAAAGTGCGACTGCGCGCCGAGGTGGATAAGTACGCGAATTCGCCTGAAAAACTGCTGGAGTTGCGCGAAGTGCTGGCGCCGCACCTGCGCGACACGCTGGTTGGGCTGAGCTATGCGCACTATGCTCCACCGGGCGGGCAGATCCTTCTCACCAATTCGCAGTTTGTGCGGTACCACGACTTTGCAGGCTTACAAGGAAGCGACTACAGTTGGGCGCCCACAGAAGTGGTGGGTGTGGGATGGAGTGCAACCTCCGGCGGACGGTTGATGGGTTCTCTGAGCGAGCTTCCCTACGCTCTCGCCCAGGCTGAACAGAACTTTCTGATTCCTGAACAGGAACAGGCGCTGATTTGGGGCGACCTTGTCCCACAGATGCTGCTGACAGCCACGATTCCCCGGTGGTGGAATGTCAGCCCCGTGCAGCGCCATTACGTCGCGTTGCTGCAACGTGCCGGTCGCAGCCTTCTGGCAGAATCGATGCTCAATTCAGAAATCCGTAAGGACTTCCTGGCATCCCTCGATCGATGGTCGAACCCCCACCGCGTGACGGAAACGAAGGTGGCGTTGGACTCCGGTGACGTGGCCGCGGCCGAACAGCAGATGATGCCGGCGGAGTTGTTTCGGGTGGCCCACGACCTGCTGGCATCGCGGACTGATTTGCACTCGCCGATCTTCGATGAAATTCGCAATCTGCAGCAGACTGAGAAATCTGTGGAGATGGCCGTCATCAGCGATCTATTTGGCACGCCGAAGCCGGCGCTGACCCGGTCGTACCGTCGTGAATTGCTTGGACTCCGCACCATGCCAACGCTGATGGGCTATTCCAGCCGACTGATGGCGGAGACTTGGGAGTCCAGCGGGCTTTACTGGGCGGAGCTCTCTGACCGATTGCACATGCGCCCGGAGGAACTGAACCTTACGGTACCGGAATGGACCCGTGAGACGGTGGAGGGCATCTTCGCTACCCACCTTGAGGATTGGCCGGCCTTACTACGCTCCATGAGAAAGGTAGGGGAAAGCAAACTGGCAGGCTTTGAACCAGCGAGCCCTGGGCTAGCTACTGGTCATTAACGGCAATGCCTGGCAAGGTATTCCTTGATCGCCGGGGCGCAACTGGCATTGCGGGGAGATCGATTGATAGAACGAGGAGTAGACTGCGGACATGCTGAAGAATTTCTCTGGAATTGTTGCGCTCGCCACCGCGGGATGCCTGCTGCTGGGACTATCGTCGCTTTCTGGAATTTCCGCCCAGGAATCGGACCCCGTCTTTCGGGTGGATACCAACCTTGTGGTTCTCTCCTTCACCGTCACTGACGACAAAGGCCGTTACGTGAACGGTTTGAAGCCGAGCGATTTCCGTATCCTCGAGGATGGCATCGTTCAAAAAATCGCTACGTTTTCAGAGGGCAATCAGCCGGCAATGCGCGTACGCGATAATGGCGCTCTGGAGCCGATCGTTCCCGTTCGCGCATCTTCGCCGGAGGCACCGGCAGGGAGGGTTGCGGAGTCCTTCGCAGATACACTCGCTGGCACCAACGTCTTTGTCTTGTTTGATACCAGTAATTACATGTATCGCGGCTTTGTGTACGCGTCCGACGCCGTGGCGGATTTCGTGCGTGGTCTGGACGATGCGGATTCCGTTGCGGTGTATACATTCAGCCGAAATCTCTCGCGTGCGACGAATCTGACACGGAACCGTAACGACGCCATCAAGGGCTTGCGCAGTGCAGTGGTTGGCGATGATGCGGCCCTCTACAACGCGCTGCTGTTGACTCTCCGCGATGCATCGAAAGTGCCGGGTCGCAAGGTTGTGATCGTGTTCTCCAATGGGCCCGATAGCGCCAGTATGGTGGCTCCTGACGACGTACGTCGTGTAGCCGAAGAAGAGGGAATTCCTCTGTATGTGATCTCCACTGCCGAGGCCAACCAGGACCGCATTTCCACTAACGTCTTTAAGCGGATTGCGGAGCGCACGGGTGGGCAGGCGTACTTTGCCCGAAGCTGGCAGAAACAAGTGGAAGCGTTCGAGTCCATCCGTGAGGACTTGGGTAATTCGTATACCATCACCTACTATCCGCAAGTGAATCCGAACCTGGACTTTCGGGAAATCAGTGTGGAGCTGAGGCCGGATCCGCGAGGCAAGAAATACCGCATCCGCGCACGTCCCGGTTATAAGCCCCGGTCCGGCTCCTAAACGCTTGTTGAAAACCTGGAATAGCCTCCCGTCGAATGCCGCATGGCGACTGCCGTGTAGGTGTGCTCATCTGCGTGTAAGGCTTTCCGCAAGGTTTTTCCAGTGCCTAGCCAAGCCTCTGCGCGGTTGCTACCGTCATTCACTGCACCGTGCGTGGCGTGATGGTTGATGGTGCGCTTCCGGGGTACCATCGGAAGAACGCCATGTCTGTCTCCACCATCAAGTGCCCAATCTGCAACGTTCGCAAGGCGTCACGTGCCTGTCCAGCGCGGAACGATGCCATTTGTTCGGCGTGTTGCGGCCAGCATCGGGAGGAAACGATCCGCTGTCCTTTATCCTGCGAGCACCTGAGAGAGGCACGCAAACGGGAATCGCTGCGTGAACTCGATCCGCAATCTCTTCCCCATCGGGACATTGTGCTTACACAGGCCTACCTCGAAGACCATGCCCGATTAGGGTATTTCCTGGGAGAGGCGCTCTGGCTTGCAGCGCGAGAGGAACCCGCAAGTGTGGATAGCGATTTGCGGGAGGCGATCGATGCCCTCATCCAGACCTACCGTACTCTGCAATCTGGACTGGTTTACGAAACCCGACCGGCGAATCCCTACGCAGCCGGCATTGCCAGTCGCGTACGCGCACGCATCGCGGAACTTGAAGTTCGCTTAAGAGAGCACCCGGAAGTACCCAAGCCTCGCGATGCTGATTTTCTGGGAATGCTTGTGTTCTTCCAGCGCACGGAACTGCAGGTTGCCAACGGGCGCCGCTACGGACGTGCTTTCCTGGATGTACTGCGGCAGAACCATCAACCGCCTGGGGAGGGTGTGGAAGCATCAAGGAACTTGCTCGGTGAGTGACGCCGTTTGCTATTTGCGCCAGAAGGCCCGGTTAAAGATCACGAGCAAGGTGAAGAACTCCAGGCGCCCCGCAAGCATGCATGCGGACAGGACTAATTTCGCCATAGCTGGGAGATGTGCATAGTTCTCACCAGGGCCCACGGTGCCGAAAGCAGGACCCACGCTGAACATGCAGGCCACCACGGCGCTAATGGCTGTCAGTAGGTCCAAACCGAGCGCGGCCAGGATTGTGGCTGCGACAATCAGGAAAACCACCCCCAGGAATAGCAGGCTAAGGGCGCTATGCACCTGGGCTTCAGACATTACTTCGCCGCTCACACGAATAGCGAAAACAGCCCTGCGCTCGACGATCTTCTTAAATTCACGCTTTAGAGAGACGAGCATCAGATAGACGCGGAAACTCTTGATACCTCCTGCTGTACTGCCGGTGTTGCCGCCGAGCGCCCCAATGATGAACAGGAGCATCTGGGGAAGCGGAGCCCATAGCTCGTAGTCTACGGTTGCAAAGCCCGTAGTGGAGGCGATGGAAGCTACCTGGAATAGGGCGTGACGAAAGGCTGGCTCCAAGCCGTGCAATTGTCCGTGGAGCAGGGAAAGGGTAATTGCGAATGTGCAAATCGCGATGGTTATCAGAAATACACGAAACTCGATATCGCGAAGGTAGGTGAAGATCGACCGCTCTCGCGCGGCGCGGTAATGCACCGTGAAGTTTAGCCCCGCAATAATCATGAAGACAACGATGACGTACTCGATGAAGGGGTTCTGGAATGCTCCTATCGATGCGGTCCTGGTGGAGAATCCTCCCGTACCCAGAGTAGAAAAGGTGTGACAGAGAGCATCGAACCAGTCCATTCCAGCAAAGCGCAGAAGGATGTACATGGCCAGTGTGGCCACCACGTAAAAGCGCCAAAGAGACCGGGCGGTCTCGATGATTCGAGGCTTGATGCGTTCGCTCTTGATGTTTCCAGCCTGCGCCTTATACAGCGCCATGCTCCCAATGCCCAGTAGAGGCAGGATGGCGATAGCCAGCAGGATGATGCCCACGCCTCCTAGCCAGTGGCTAAAGTGGCGCCACATCTGGATGCTGGGTGGGAGCACTTCCACATCGGTAAGGATGGTGGCTCCCGTGGTGGTGAAGCCTGCAGTGGATTCAAATAGCGCATCCACATAGGTTGGGAACCAGGGTGTGAAGGCAAACGGAATCGCCCCCACCAACATCACTCCCGTCCAGAGGGTTACCACCAGCAGAATCCCTTCCCGAAGATTCAGATCGGTGAGAGGGCGTACGCAGAATCGCAACAGCAGGAAGCCCGCTGAAGCTACTGCCAGGGCGGTTGAGGCAAGAACATGGAGACCGTTGTCCTGGTAAATCACTCCAACCCCAATAGGCAGAAGCATCGACAGCGCGAACACCAGAAGAAACTGGCCACTGATAAATCCCAGTGCACTATAGCGGATCAACGAGTTTCCTTTACCGCGGAACGATCTCGGAAGAATGCAGCCTCAAGCTTCGGTACGGAGGTTTCTAGGGCGAAGAAGATCACACGGTCGCCGGCCTCAATCATGGATGTGCCGCGCGGTACAATCACCTCGCCACTAGGCTTGGCGATTGCCCCCACAATGGTCCCCTCGGGAAACTTTAAATCCATCAGTCGCTTGCCAACGTAACGCGAATCCTCCATTGCCAGAAGTTCCAGCGCTTCCGCTTCCTCCTCGCGGAAAGTAGTGACGGAAAGAACCCGTCCCTTGCGTACAAACTGCAGGATCTGATCCACCGCCACCGTGCGCGGACTGATGCTTGTATTGATACCTAAGCGCTGGGCCATGGAGAGGTAGTTCAGCCGGTTTAGCAACGTCACTACTTTTTGCGCCCCAAGTTTGCGGGCAAGCAGAGACGCAATCAGGTTGTCCTCATCATCGTTGGTTAGGCTCAGGAAGGCGCTGACTCCCTTAATGTTCTCCTCGAGCAGAATGGACTCTTCCGTTCCATCTGCGTTTACGATTAGCGTGGTATCCAGCAGCTCGGTCAACTTGTGGCAGCGCTCAATGTCGTGCTCAAACAACTTCACATTTACGTCGCGTCGCTCCAGTTCCTGCGCGAGCAGTATACTGATTTGCCGTCCACCCAGAATGAATACGGTTTCGAGTCGAGTGCGCCCGGGAAGGCCCATGAATCGCATGGCTTCGTCCGCTTCGTCCTGGTTGCAGCAAACGTAAACGTGGTCGCCAATTTCCAGCGTGTCGTCTCCCCGCGGGATAATCACCTGCTGGTTGCGGAAGATCATCGCGATGATGGAATTCCGTGGCGGACCCGCCGCGTCCAGTTCCTTCAGTGTCTTGCCAGCAACCCAACTGTCCGGCGGAATCATCATGCCAAAAAGACTCACCCGGCCATTTGCGAAGTCGAACATATCCGAAACGCCGGGTGTGGGAAGCACGCGCATGATGCGCTCCGCCACTTCTGATTCCGGGTGAATGATGAGATCGATTTCCAGGCCGAGGTTCTCGGCCATGTGCCGCCAGTACGCCACTTCCGGCGTGCGCATACGGGCAATGCGAATGCTGGCGGCACGTTCGTTTTGTGCCATCAGGCAAGCCAGAAAGTTGATGTAGTCGGAGTTGGTTACAGCAATCAGCATGTCGGCCTGGGCTAGCCCTGCCTTCTGCAGCGTGCGGATGCTGCTTGCATTGCCTTTAACTACGGTAGCGTCCAGCGCTTCGTCCAGGTGCTCGCAACGTTTGGCATCCTGCTCCACGATTACCACGTCGTTTCCTTCGCGGCTCATGCGTCGGGCAAGCAGCAACGCTACGTCACCACCTCCGCAAATCAGTACGCGCATTGATCGTTCCTCCGCGCCCGGATCCGTATCGCTCGCCGGGCCCTACATAAACCCAGGCGATTCAATACCAAGAACGTCCAGGGTACTTATAAGTTCTCTTCGGAAATAGGTAGCCAGCCATAGCAGTGCCGCGCGCCGGGCTGGGTCCTTTTCTTTCAAGATGGGGTATTCATGGTAGAACTCATTGAAGCTCTGGGCGGCCTGGAACGCATATTTTGCCAAATTTGCCGGTTCGCCAGCACTTACCGCACGACCGATGGCGAAGACGCGCTTGGACGCTTGCACCAGCAACTGCCATAGCTTTTCGTCTGCGAAGAGGGCATCCAGCGTCTCTCGCGTAAGCACCGCCGCAAAATCGGGCAGCGCTTCGCCGGTTTCTTCCCATTTTTCGAAGATCCGGTTGGCACGCACGGTGGCGTACTGCACATAGGGGCCCGTTTCACCCTCAAAACTCAGCGCTTCCTGAAAATCGAAAGCGATGACGGAATTGCGCGTGAATTTCAGCAGGAAGTACCGCAATGCACCCACGGCTACCTGTTGCGCTACCCTCTTGCAGGCTTCTTCGCCGCGCTCGGCATTACGTGAGAACACTTCGTGGTAGGCTGCCTCAGTGAGTTTATCAATAAGGTCGTCGGCCTTTACGCCTAATCCCTTACGGCCAGAAACTTCCACGTATGCCTTGCGGCTGTCTTCTTCGGAAAGTGTAATGCCAAGGTCGGCGCAGCAGCGAGGACTGAGTGCTACCATTTCGTAGGCAAAGTGGATGGAGTTCTGCGCCGCGTCTTCGTAGTGCAATGCCCGTAAGCCCGCCACCACCACGTCCTGTAGGTAGCTCTGCCGCGAATCAATCACATTGTAAACACGCACACCGCCACCGAAGCGAGCTTCTTCCACGGGTGCCGCCTCGCTTGCCTCTGCCGTGCTGACATACAGCGGGTGGCCATCCGGATAGCGATGGGTGACTTTGTAGAAAAAGTCCTGGCCCAGCAGACCGAACTTCCAAAGTTGATAGGCGATGTCCTTGCCAACGTAGGTGACGGTGCCGTTTGAGCGCACAATCACCTTGCTATCCTCGGCTTCCTCCAGCGAGGATTCTGCCTCTACGCCCTCGGATTCCTTGCCGCCGTTTTCCCTAAATGCGGATGCTGGCATTACCCAGCAACCGGAGTTCTTTCCCTTGTCTTCAAGGTAGATAGCCTTGCGTTCCTTCAGCAGTTCAAACGCCTTTGCCCAGAACTTCAGATGCAGAATTTCGCTCTCTCGCGGAAGAACGTCATAGACAATGCCCAGCCGGAACATGGTAGCAAGGTGGCAGCGCACAATCGCGTCGGCTACCAGGTGACCAAGTGCGGCGATCTCACCTTCACCTGCCTCAATTGCGTGCAGGGTCTCCTGCCGCCAGGCTACGGCCTCTGGCTTCGTTTGGTAATAGGCGCTAACACGTGCATAGAGGTCCCAGCACAGATAGTCGAATGGCTGGCTTGGGTCGTCCACCATCGTCCGGACTTCGCTAAGAGACTTGCGCTCCAAATAGTGGAAGCCCACCACTACATCCGCGACCTGCACCCCGGTATTGTCGATGTAATTCTGTATCTCTACCTGCTCGCCCATGGCGCGCAGCATCCGCACAAAGGTATCGCCGAGGACGGCATTGCGCAGGTGGCCAATATGTGCGGCTTTGTTGGGGTTAATGTTCGTGTGCTCCACGATCACCTTACCCCCAATCTTGGCGGCACTCATGCTGGTGGAATCTCCTGAGAGCAGGGCCTGGGCGTAGTCTGCTCGCCGCAGCTTCAGGTTAAGAAAACCATTACCGGCTATGTCTAGGCTGCCCACTGTAGGCAAGACGTCCACCAGCATCGCGGCGATGGTGGAAGCAATCTCGCGTGGGGCCTTCTTCAGTTCCCGCGCCAATTGAAAGGCGATGGGAAGCGCAATTTCGCCGAATTGCGGTTGTCTCGGTTGCTCCACCACCACGGCGCTGTCAACGCCGAATTCACGACGCAGCAGAGCCTGTACGCTCTTCGCAATTTCTTGTTCAATCAGATGAAACACAAGCTCTTAGTATAGCAACGGGCTATTCCTTGTCTCATGGAATGTGGGCAAGACGGAACTCTCTGGCAGGATGACCTCGCATTTAGCGCAGCTGACCAGTGGTTTTCGAAATATCTTCGGTAATCTTCGAAATCTTGGGAGCAGGAATCGGGATTGCTACATCCTGTACTAAAATGTAGAATCTAAGGACCTGGAGGGAATATGCGTAAGAATCTTCTCGTTCTCACCTTCGCGCTGGCACTCAGCGCTTCCATGGCGTTTGCAGAATCCTGGACCGGATATGTATCCGATTCCAAGTGCGGCGCCAAGCATAACAAGGGAACTGCCGCCGACATCAACTGCGTCACCGGCTGCATCAAGGGTGGCGCCGATGCCGTTCTTGTGGTTGGAGACAAAGTGGTCACCATCGCCAACAAGGAAAAGGTCTCCGACTTTTACGGTAAGAAAGTAACCGTCACCGGCAAGCTTGCTGGGGACAAGCTCACTGTGGATAGCGCCAAAGCCGCCGAGTAGGCACCGGCGACGAAGTGAAGAAGTGTTGCTCCGGCCGATAAGCGCGAGCCGATGACTTTACGGGAAGGGGTGGCGTTACCGCGCCACCCCGTTTCTTTTTTGCGCTTGACTGGTGGCTCAAAGTTCCCCGACCCGCAAGCGCTCGTGTCCTCTACGCATGCCGAGCACGGGTGGCAAAGCACTCAATGTATCGATCCTTCAAAGGCAGTCCCAATCGATTTCCCGCCTCGTCAAGCAGTAGTCCCGCCACGTCGAAGCTTCCATAGAGCACATCCAGCAAGATGGCCAGTCTCACCAGTTGGTCAATGTGCAAAGCATTTAGCTTCTCCAGATCCCTGATGTAGAGCACATCCCCCCAGAGGCTTTGGCTCATTGCGTGATAGGGGCTCTCATTCATCTGAAACGGCGGAACGGTTCGTCCGCTGATGGAAACAAAACGGTGAAATTGGAAGCCCTGCCGTCGCAGGAAACAATCCACGTCCCCAAATAATGGCTGTTCCTGGTAGAGGGGTACGAATTCCACCTCCAGGTGTAGCATCACCACGCTTTCCAGTTGCCTTAGCCCGTTTTCGAGGATCATTAGCTCTGCACCTTGCGCATCCATCTTCAGGTAGTGGAGCGGAGGCAGATCTGGGATGTCGTCCAGCCTGACTGTGTCGATCGTGAACGCCCGGGTCACCTCCATGAACTCGGCCAATGCGCGAAAGTTCTTCGCCAGCGTCAGGTTGGGCGCGTACAGGGAGGAGGTGGCTTCCAGGCGCCCCACGTGAAAGGTGTGTGGCTTTCCGTTGCCAAGCGCACAGGGCCAAAAACGTGTGTTCGGCGCCGCGGTTGCGTTTAGGCGGGCGCACTCCATTGCTTGAGGTTCAAAGCCGAATAGCTGCGTTTCCGGCCATGCCAGAAGTGGCTGATATGGGGGCACTTCCCCAACAGACAGTGCGCCGACATCCAGGAGATGGAGTGCGGGGATCGCTGACGGAATTACAAAACGCAGGTGATGTTGCATGGGAGGCCCTGATTTCCTGGAGATGGACGGTGAAGTCTGCTTCGCGCCTGCAAGGACATCGGCATGCTGCGGGATCGGCATTAGGGAATAGGCGCAGATTGATGCGTGTCTTCTAGGGCGGGCATGGTACTCAGCAGTGGTACGGAGCCCTGCAGTATGGCTCGCAACTGCTGTAGGGTGAATGGCTTTGGCAGCACGGCGTTTACTCCGGCATCCCGGTATCGCTGCTCATTTGTGGCGAGATCGGCAGCGCTGCAGGCAATCACAGGCACCGTGCTGCGCCAGTCTGCACAAGCCCGCAATGCGCGCGCCGTGTCCGGACCATCCAGGTTGGGCATGTGATGGTCGAGGATCACGACGTCATAGGATATCCGCTCGCATGCGGCAAGTGCCTGATGGCCGTCGCCCACGCCGTCAGAAACCACACCAAAGGCTCTAAGCATCGACATAAGGACCAGACGGTTTACCGGATTGTCATCGGCGACCAGCGCGCGCGTGCTGGTACTGGTTAATTTCGTATCGCTTTCCGGCTTCCGGGTAGGCGGATTGCAGCCATCCATGCTTTTGGGATGTGCCTCCAGCAGGCTGCTAAGTCCTGCAAGGGGGTTCTCTGAGGCCGGGGCACTCACGCTTCGCGAACTACCATTGCTCGCCGCAGGACAGCGCTCTCCGTCCGATGAATGGATAGGGTAGAGGGCCAGTCGTTCCTCGCTTGAGCTAGGTACAGCCGAAGATTGCTCGTGATTCAGTTCCGCAAGAGCATCCGAGAAGCGAGTGCTGAGGAACGGGCGTCGTAGCACGCGCAACAGTGCCGGACGCCGAGTGCTGCAGGTTCCGCTGCCTGCCATTGCCGGGCAAAAGGCCACCACCGGCAGTTTCGCGTTTCCATACGCTTCGCGCATGGAGGATACAATGCGCTGCAACGAACGACCGGGACGCGGACCTTCCACCACCAGCAAGTCCACTGCTCTCTGCTGGCGCGCCCGCCGCAGAGCTTCTTTTGCCCCCAAGCTGATGGTGACGGTGACGTTCTCCAACTCAAAGTATTGTGCGAGCATTTCCAGGGATTCTGGCAGGTGGTCTCCATTATGTGGCTGGTTCGATGGCGTGCCTCCATCGTTTGGAGGTGGATGAAAACCCGTCGATGCCGCTGTCGCTCGCACCAATTGCTGTAGATTTGTGGCAACAGTTTCGTCGTCCTTGCCAAAGTGTTGTCCATGTTGTCCAACGCAGCCGGAGCAATGCTCTGCTGATGTCTCTCCGGATTCGCATACCAACGCCATGGCTGCGTTCCCCGAGGTGGAACCGGCAAAGGTCTCGTGATCGAACGCCCACACCAAGTGTGCGTGGCTGGGGCGAAAGAGCGTGGAGTTCTCGGTTGCGGAATCTTCAGGCGCTGGTACTTCGCTGGCCACTACTTGAGCGGCTTTGGAGGAGCCATGCGCGTTGGCGGGGTCCGGAGTGCTATCGTCCTCCGCCGCCATCCACTGCGCTGGTATTCCGCGCGTCTCGCAATGTTCGCCGAACGTCGCAGCTTCCACTGGAAACTCAAACCAGAACTTCGCTCCACCATAGGGGCTGCTGTCGACGCCAATGTTGCCGTTAAGCAGAAAAACCAGTTCGCGAGCGATGGCCAAGCCAAGCCCTGTGCCCACCGCATGCTGATCTTGTGGGCGGTTCAGTCTCACGAAACTCTCGAAGATGCGGGCACGGTCCTCCTTGGGTATTCCGGGGCCGCTATCGTCCACCTCGCAACGCAGGAAGGGGTAGGTTGATTCTGCGCCGATCAATTGCATACGCAAGCGGACCGTGCCCCTGTCGCTATACTTCAGTGCGTTTCCCGTCAGGTTAATGAGCAACTGGCGCACGGCCCCTTCGTCGCCCCGCACGCATCGCGGCACACCGCGTTCCACCACCCACACGAAGTCCAGGTTCTTGTCCAAAGCCAGCGGAGCGAGTACTGCGACGGTATCCTCCACCAGCTTTCTAGGGCAAAAGACTTGCGTTTGGGCGTCGCGCTTCTGCGCGGTCAGCCGGCTGAGGGCCAGTGAATCCGTCACCAATTTCAGCAGTTCCTCGCCCGATTGCCGGATCAGCCGGAGATAGTCTCGTTGCTCTGCGGAAAGCGGTGTGGTGGCGAGCAGACTCGCCAGGCCCAGGACACCATTCAAGGGAGTTCGCAGCTCGTGGCTAATGCGGTCCAGAAATTCGGACTTCAGTTTTACCAATCGCATTGCCTGAGAAGTCCGTCGCCGCGTTTCCGCCACGATTCCTAGCAGCGCGAGGCAGCAGACACAAAGGCCCAGCAGCGTCAGCCGGGAGTGCCGCGCGTCGCGCTCTGTTCTTGTTTCGGCGAAGGTGTCGTGGCTGCGATACTGCGCCTGAATGGGGTAATCGGCGAACACTTCATGCAGTGCGCCGCTCCGCGCGAGGTGGCCGAACTCAGCCCTGATGCGGTCTGCTTCTTCGGCTCGGGCGAACGTCGATCCAATCGCCAAGTCCCAGTACCAGTTCACCAGGAGACGATTGGTGAGCTTTTTCCCGGCGCACCCGGCCGGCTGATTCATTGTCATCGCATAGAGGGACGCTGCGTCTGCAATCATCGCGTCTGCCCGCCCGTCGCAGACTTCGGTTAGTTGCTGGCCGGACCGCACGACCACCGCCGTTGACGTGGGGAAGTCCGCGCGCAGCCTTTCTCGGATCCAGGGCCCAGATGTGATTGCCACGCGCGCAGGCCGGAAATCCCGCAGGTTGATCCTGCCATCGTCAATAGCGGCGATCAGGTACTCCGCTCGACCAATCGGCTGCGTGTGGTGGAATTGTGTGCGGCGTTCCGGAGTAGAAGTAACCATAGGCCACAGGTCTACACCGCTGTCGAGGTCGCGTAGGACGTCGTCCGGTCGCACCTCCATGTACTTCCATTTGATCTTGATCCCTGCGCGAGTTGCCGCGAGATTGATCGCCTCCACCACAGCGCCCCCAATGCGCCCGTCGGGGTACACAATCTGGAACGGAGGGGAATGGTCAGTGGCGGCCACCAACTCTCGGTGGAGCGGTTGGTCGGGCGCGAGCAGAAAATATAGGGAAACCAGGAAACCAGCGGTCGCCACGGCGCCAAGGACGCGCAGCATGATGCTACGGCGCCTGTCCGCACTCGTGTTGACGGGACTCGACATCCTGATGGGATTTATCGGCCGAACC
Organism: uncultured Solibacteraceae bacterium; assembly: GCA_964618435.1. Taxonomy (GTDB): domain Bacteria; phylum Acidobacteriota; class Terriglobia; order Bryobacterales; family Bryobacteraceae; genus JACTMJ01. The sequence goes on along the minus strand of CAZUAX010000084.1, from coordinate 1,782 downwards.
AGGCTCGGGCATTAACGGGCTACTTTTTCGGGCCGGTCCCTATTCCTTGATCAATGAAGCGTGAGTCTTCCAGGCTGGGCCTTCTGTCTTCCACCTTGGACCTTGTGCGACAATCGCCTTCATGTTTTGTGTCCATCGCCTTCTGTCTTCCTTTGTCGCAAAGCCCTTGAACCTTTCCCCATTTTGCCTGCCATCCCTGCGGCTACTTCTGCTGCTGGCGTTTACCGCATTCACCCTGCTTGGGCAGGGCGCCGATTACGTTCGTGCCCATTACACTAAGTACGAGTACATGGTCCCCATGCGCGATGGTGTACGCCTCTTTACGGCGGTTTACGTTCCCAAGGATCTCTCCCGTAGCTATCCGATCCTCTACAGCCGCACTCCTTACAGTTCTGCACCCTACGGAACGGATAACTACCGGGCTTCGCTGGGGCCTTCCCCCGAGATTTACACCAAGGAGGGCTTCATCTTTGCGTATCAGGACGTGCGCGGGCGCTATCTTAGCGAGGGCGAGTTCGTACATGTTCGTCCCCATATTGCCAATAAGCAGGGCAGCCAGATTGATGAGTCAAGTGATGTGTACGACACCATCGAGTGGCTGCTTGCCAATGTGCAGCCGAACAATGGCAAGGTGGGGCAGTACGGCATTTCCTACCCAGGCTTCTACACCGCGGCCGGGATGATTGATGCCCATCCGGCTCTTGTTGCTTCGTCTCCGCAGGCCCCGGTAAGCGACTGGTTTGTGGGCGACGATTGGCACCACAATGGTGCCTTTATGCTCCAGCACGCATTCAATTTTCTGTCTGCTTTTGGCAAACCTCGTACGGAACCCAGTACTAAAAGAAGTACACCTTTTGATTACGGTACGGCCGATGGCTATAAGTTCTACTTGAACCTTGGCGGTATGCCTGAGGCCAACGCTCGTTACTTTAAGGGTGAGATTCCGTTCTGGAATGAACTGATGGAGCAGGAGTCCTACAACGCCTTTTGGAAATCGCGCAGCATCAACCAGCACCTTTCTCGCATTCGTCCCGCGGTGCTCACCGTTGGCGGGTGGTTTGACGCCGAGAACCTTTACGGTGCATTGGAGGTGTATCGGAGCACGGAACGTCAGTCGCAAGGTGCCTGGAATAAGCTGGTGATGGGTCCTTGGGATCACGGGCAGTGGGCCCGTAATGACGGGGACAAGTTGGGTGACGTGAGCTTTGCGTCAAAGACCAGTGTCTTTTACCGAGAAAAAATTGAGTTCCCATTCTTCATGCACTACTTGAAGAATGCGGATGCGCCGGATTTGCCTGAAGCCTATCTATTTGAGACCGGACGCAATCTCTGGAGGCGCTTTGACCAGTGGCCCCCCTCCAGCGCCCAGGAAAAGAAGCTCTACTTTCATGCCAACGGCAAGCTGAGCTTTGACCCTCCGACGTCCGCTACCCCGGTCTTCGATGAATACATCAGTGACCCCACAAAGCCGGTCCCACACATCGGAAAGATTCAAGTGAGCATGTCCCCCGAGCACATGCTTGCGGATCAGCGCTTTGCCTCCACTCGTCCCGATGTGCTGGTCTACCAGACCGATGAGCTTTCCGAGGACGTCACCATCGCCGGCCCGATTACGGCTGATCTCTTTGTCAGCACTTCGGGGACTGACTCCGATTGGGTGGTGAAGCTTATTGACGTCTATCCCGAGAACTATCCCAACCCCGACCCCAATCCCACCGAAGTGCAAATGCGGGGCTACCAGCAACTGGTGCGCGGCAATGTGATCCGCGGGAAGTTTCGCAA
>CAZUAX010000083.1:6989-18705 GCA_964618435.1 uncultured Solibacteraceae bacterium | reverse complement strand
GGAACGTAGGCCGTCCCAAAGATCCAGTCCCAGACACTCAAGCTCAGACCGAAATTGCGGTCCACGGGCCCGCTTTCAGGGTGCGCGTGGTGCCAGATGTGCATCTCCGGAGAGTTGATCAGATACTTCAGCCAGCCAATGCGCAAGCGCAGATTGGCATGCGCGAAGTGTCCAATCGCGGTATCCAGAATCCCCACCGCAAGAGCAACTTCCCCCTTTACCCCCAGCAGAACGGTCGGCAGGTAGAGCATGGTGTTATAGACTGCAATCTCCATCCAATGGAAACGCCAGTTGCCAATCCAATCCATGTCCGTGGTGCTGTGATGCACTTTGTGGAATTCCCATAGCCAAGGCAGACGGTGGAGCATGAGGTGGGTACACCACTTCAGAAAGTCGACAACCAGGAAGAGGGCAGCAAACTGCAGCCCTAAGCTCCACTGGGAAGCCATGCCCGCTGGCAAGTGGCTGCTGAACTGGCCAATCCAAATTGCCGTCACATAGCCCAGCAGGACACCCGCGTATTCACTATTGAACACCAGATAGGCTACATCGTTGAGAAAGCGTTTACGAAACAGACGGTGCCTTGACACGCGTGGCCACAACCGCTCAAGCAATATGAATAACAGCGCGAAAATCGCCAGGATTTGATAGTAGGGCAACATGGACCTTCGGGAACGTCAGCTAAGCCGGGTAGGTAGCGTAAATGGACAACGCACGAGAGCAGCCGCCATTTCATTTCTTTTATTTTTACCCATTTTTCGAATGCACAGCGCACATATCCGTGGCAGCGGCGCAATGCCGCCTGGTTGCCGAGTGACGGTATCGAAACATCGCAGCCAACTGGAGGCGTAGCAGCCAACCAAAGACCCAATGGCTGAGCGGTGCTCCCGGCAGTTCACATTCAATGTCGTCTACCAGAAGTGTGCCCTCCGGGTGTTGCTGAAATCGGTGTTCATGCCGCCAAAACTGGAAGGGTCCACGAATCTGTTCATCCACAAATCCATCCAAACCGCGGAATTCAGTATGCCGCGCCAGCCAGATCACAGGAAAAGGCCCCATCCAAATACGGAACTTAACCTCGCTGCCCGCGGCGAGGCTATCGTCCCGTTGAACCACCTGCATGGGCTGCCAGGGGGGCGTCAATACACGAATGGCGTCTGGCCGTTCATGGAAGCCAAGCACAACTTCACGGGACGCCGGCACTAGCGTTTCGAACTGAAATCGAAGTCTCACGTTTTGGTGATTCCGAAGCGGTGCCATGGGATGGACAGAATGAGGATCTGGAAATAGTATGGATATTCTTTTCAATTATTTAGCACCAGGGATCGCGATTGCTATGGTACTCTTAAAAAGTGTGTGGACTGGGCCTCATGGTGCCTGGCTGAAGATGGTAGGACGTGAGTTTGGAGGCGATTTTGGGGCTGGAGGGGAAAACGCTGGATCCCGCCGCGTTGACGCAATTGGTAAGCGAGATTACGGAAGAAATCCTTCGCAACCGAACTGTCTCGGTTCAGCCAGATAAGCCAGCCACCAGCAAGCAGCCTGCCACCGCCAATTGGACCCCAGCCAGCTCGCGTAGCGCCGCTACGGAACTTGCTGCCTGCATTGATCATACCAATCTGAAGCCAGAATCGACCCGCGACGACATCCTGAATTTATGTGCTGAGGCGCGAGCTTTCGGGTTTGCCGCTGTATGCGTTCAGCCAATCTGGGTGAGCGTTGCGGAGCGCGCTTTACGCGGTAGTGAAGTAGCGGTGTGTACGGTGGCAGGTTTCCCGACCGGGGCTGTGCCGGCGACAGTGAAGTGCATGGAAGCTGGCCTTGCAATCCGTAAAGGAGCGCGGGAACTGGATGTTGTCATACCAGTGGGGCTCCTGCGGCAGGGCGATCTGGATGCAGTGAAGGCGGAAATTGCCGCCCTTGCGAGTATTTGCCATCGGGCAGATGTTCTGCTGAAAGTGATTCTGGAGTCGGCCTTGCTGAGCGATGCGGAAATCGCAGTTGCATGCGCACTGTCAAGACTGGCAGGCGCCGATTTCGTGAAGACATCCACAGGCTTTCACCCGGCCGGAGGCGCCACAGAAAATCATGTACGCCTGATGCGGCAGGCTGTGGGCCCCGACATGGGGGTAAAGGCGGCGGGTGGAATCCGCACTGCCGGGGACGCTTTGCGCCTGATTACTGCGGGGGCGAACCGCATTGGGGCCAGTGCGAGCGTCCGCATTGTGGAGGAATTGGCCCGTTAGCGCGAAGTCGCTTGCCTTATGGCACCCCTGAACAAGACCGCCTTTCACTTCAGCCAGCGCTCCGAGTTACTGGACTTCCTGCTGGAAGTGTCTTCACAGATCTCCCGCACCATTGAGCTGGAGCCTTTGCTTGAGACCATCGGCAACATCATTGGGCAAGTGATTCCCGGAACGCTGATTGCCATTCTGCTTTACGACGAGGCAAGCGGCGAACTGAAGCTGGTGCATGGTCAGGGGCATCGGGAAGAGTTACTACGGAATCTCACAATTCCTCTTGGCGAAGGCATTACCGGGGTGGCCGCCAAAGAGCGAAAGGCTGTGGTGAGCGGCGATGTACGGATGCATCCGAACTATTTGGCCGCAGTGGATGCCGTGCGCAGTGAAATTGCCGTTCCCATGGAGGCTGGTGGCAAGTTAGTGGGCGTGATTGACGTGCAAAGCACGGAGCCCAACGCTTACACCGAGTACGACCAGCTCTTGCTGCAGTTGCTCTCCAGCCGTATCGCCTTCGCAGTGGAGAATGCTCGGCTCTACCAACGCGCGGAGCAACAGAACGAGACACTTCAGCGACTGGCCGAGATCTCGCAGCAGGTAGGGCTACTGCTTGACCTGGATGCGTTGCTGCACAAAGTGGCGAGGATTCTCCACGGCTACGTGGCCTATGCGTCGTTCAATATCTTTCTGGTAGATGAAACCCAGCAATTGCTGCGGCATCGTTTCAGCCTGCGCTATGACGAACGTGTCCACTTCGCGGACATTCCGCTGGGCAAGGGGATCACCGGACACGCCTATACCTCGCGCGAGGTGACGCGTGTGAGCGATGCCCTGCGAGATCCGCGCTTCATTGTCACCCATAGCGACATTCGCTCCGAGGTCGCCGTGCCCCTGGTAGTACAGGACAAGGTGGTGGGAGTGCTTGATCTCGAAAGTGAGCAGCTGAACCACTTTACCGAGCATCACGTACAGCTGCTTGGTCTGCTGGCACCGCAGCTGGCCATCTCCGTAGAGAACGCGCGCCTCTATGAGGAACTCTCACAGCGGGAACAAACCATGGAGGCAGACCTGGAAGCGGCGCGCGAATTGCAGAGCTTTCTTCTGCCACGGATGCCCACGTCGAAGCATGGGCTTGAGATTGAGGCGCGGCTGGCCGCGGCACGGACAATCAGCGGCGACCTCTACGACTACCTGGAACTGGATGGCGGAAAGGTGCTGTTCGCGGTGGGAGACGTAAGTGGAAAAGGTGCTGCCGCAGCGCTCTATGGCGCTATGGTAAGCGGGCTTTTGCGCAGCCTGGCGCCGAGCATAGGGAGCCCCAAGCAGATCCTGAAGCTCCTCAACGAATCCCTCCTCGTGCGGCGGGTGCACGCCCGTTACGTCACCATGATGCTGGCGGTATGGGATCCCTCGCGCCGTATCCTGCAACTGGCGAACTCGGGGGGTGTACCGCCTCTGATTGTGCGTGGCAACCAAACAGAAGACCTGCGACTGGAGGGCCTGCCGTTGGGGCTCCTGCCCAACGCAAGCTACGAAGAAATGGACATCACTCTGCATCCTGGAGATCTTGCGGTTTTCGTTTCCGATGGTGTGGCAGACCAAACCAACATTGCTGACGAAGATTACGGCAAGGAACGGCTGGGGCAGATTGTGCTGGCGTGCAGGAACCGGAGCCTTCCGGAGATCTGCGATGCAGTGCTCGCGGACGTTACTCGCTTTGCGGCAGGGGCGCCGGTGTTTGACGACCAGACACTCATTGCATTGCGGATCCAGTGACCGCGCATGCCATCGCCCCCTAAATGAACCGCTTCCTTGCACAAAGGCAGCATTGGTGGCGATCATCATTAAGTACCCAGGACTTAAGAAGCACTCTGGACTCCCACAGCCTGCATCGAAGAAGAACGAAACAGCTCATGCCAAGCCCCGACACCGGCCAAGTGCCGTTTAATCCAGCAGAAGCTCCCTTCACGAATCCACCGTTTGACTACCGAGATGGCGCACTGCACTGCGAGGACGTGCCATTAGCGGAGATTGCGGCAAAGGTGGGCACGCCCTGCTACGTATATGCGGCAAATGGTATCCGGGAGCGATACGAAGCCTACCGCGCGGCCTTTGGGAGCCTGCCTCATCGTATCTGCTATGCGGTAAAGGCGAACTCCAATCTGGCGATACTTCGCCTGCTGGCGGATCTTGGCGCAGGATTCGACATCGTATCCGGCGGCGAACTGTACCGCGTGGTGCAGGCGGGGGGTGACCCTGCGAAAGTGGTGTTTTCGGGTGTGGGAAAGACTCGCGAAGAGATGGACTATGCCTTGGATAGCGGGATCCATAGCTTCAACTGCGAGTCAGCGCCAGAATTGGAAGTTCTAGCCTCCGTAGCGCGACAAAAGGGGATGCGGGCGCGAGCGTCCCTGCGGGTGAACCCGGATGTGGATGCGAAAACCCATCCCTATATCTCCACTGGGCTGCGCGAACACAAGTTTGGCGTTGCGATGGACGAAGCGCTATCGCTGTACCTGCGCTTTCAGGGAGAGCCAGCCATTGAGTGGGTGGGCATAAGTTGCCACATCGGTTCGCAATTGCTGGATGTGAGTCCGCTGGCCGAGGCTGCGGAGAAGCTGGTGAATTTTGTGGGTGAATTGCGGAACGCGGGTATCGCCATCCGCGAGATGGATATCGGCGGGGGAGTGGGAGTCCGCTATCATCAGGGCGATCTGGCTCCTGAGATGCCCGATTATGGGGTGAAGGTACTGCGCGCGTTTGCGAGTGCAGGGGTTACCGTGGTGGCCGAACCTGGTCGGTCGCTGGTAGCCGAATCGGGGGTGCTGCTCGCCAAGGTGCTCTATGTAAAGGCGTCTGGCAGCCGCGAATTTGTAATCGTGGATGCGGCGATGAACGACTTGATCCGCCCCTCGCTTTACAACGCACACCATGAGATTGTCCCACTGCAGTGGGGGCAACGCGCCACCATGCTGGCGGACGTCGTGGGCCCCGTGTGTGAATCGGGCGACTTTTTCGCGCGCAACAGGGAGTTGGGCGCGGTGGAACAAGAGGAATTGATTGCGCTTTGCACGGCTGGAGCCTATGGGTTCGTGCAGGCATCCAATTACAACACCCGCCCTCGTCCCGCGGAAGTGCTGGTGGACGGCTCAAGCTGGCGAGTGGTACGTGAACGCGAGACCCTCGCCCAGTTGGTGGCTGGGGAAACGATCTAGGCCTGGGAAGTACTCCCGCGAGGACGGCGATTCCCTGCGCGTTCAGCAATTTGGCTAAGGCGGTTGATCACTCGCCTCAATCGCCTGTGCCTCAGCTGTCTGCGGCTCAACCGTCTGCGGGCATATCATTCATCGTATCGAGGTATTCCAGGAACTGACGGGCAGTGCGGTCAAGATTGTCAACGTTCCCGCCTCCCTCTAGCGGCGCACACATTTCGTACGCTACGTAGCCCTGATACTGAATGTCCCGCAATCCCTGAAAGAATGACCGATAATCCAACACTCCGGCACCCGGCGCCACAGCCCGCACGATGGGAGGATCTACAGGACTATAGTTCACCTGACCGGGGTGATAAATGTACTGAGCAAACACCTTGTAATCAGCTACCGTAGTAAATGACAACCAAGGTTTAACAGCCCGTACCGCAGCCCTCAATTCCTCGCCTTGCGCCCCCTGTAAATAGCAACTCCAACAGTCAAATGCAGCCTTGAGATTGGGATGATCGATTTCCTGCAACATCCAGGCAAACTCGGCATAGTGCGCGGCAACGTCATGGTGATTCTGTAGAAGCAGGGTAACTTGGTGTCGCTGCGCAATTTCAGCGGAGAGACGCAGTCCGCGAAGCACTTCCTGATACTGCTGGTCGTAGCTGAGTGACTCAAGCCGATACCCTGTGAAGATACGAAGAAACTTGCAACCCAGGTCTTCGCAAAGCTGACAAAGCGAGGCCACATACGCCGCATTCAATTCAGCGGAGGGAATTCCTGGTTGCCTCAGACCACAGGTAAAGTCTGTGTAGCCCATCATGGCAGCGAGATCCAAACCAGCGTCCGCGATGCGCTTGCGCAGTTCCTCACGTTCCGCAGAGTTGTAGCGCATGGGAGATACATGCGGATCTTTGGCGACCAGCGCGATGGCAGGAAAGCTAAGAGCCGCAGCCTTGCCAATAAACTCAGTGACGGAGAGACGAGTTTGTCCTGGCCATGCGCCGGAATAGCTCACGGAATGCAAGACGGGAATGAAGTTTTTCATGAATCATCAACCTGATGCTGACCGCAAAAGCAAGCTCACCAGCACGAAGAGAAACCTGTGAGTGCACTGGTTCTAGGGATACTATCACACGAGGGTGTAATGGGCACACGAGGGTGTAATGGGCACACGAGGGTGTAATGGGCACACGAGGGTGTAATGGGGAGATCACAGCAGGCTACAGGGTTACTTCAGAAGAAATCTAGAGCCGCGAAAGAGCTGTGGAAGGCAGGCGGATGGTGAGGCGTGGTGAGGTACTAGAATCAATTATGGTTATCACATATATCTTCTGTGTATACATCACGGAACAATTATGGATAAAATGTGGGTACCGGCAGTGAAGCCAAATAGCCGGGGACAGTAAGGAGAAGCCCAGTGAGCAACACCCCCCTCGATCAAGTTTTGAAAGCCAAAGCCGACTACGAGTCAAAGCGCCAATCTGCAATCAATGATTTGCTGAACAAACGCGGAGAAATTGACAAGCAGTTGGAAGCACTTGGGTATGAAGAAGAAGAGCCCAAGAAGCGCCGCGGCCGCCGTGGACCAATGTCTGAAGCCACGCGCGAAAAAATGCGGATGGCCTGGAAGCGCCGCAAGGAAGCTGCTATTAAAGAAACGACAGGCAAAGGCAAGAAGTAGATCTATCGCAATTTTGAAGCGCGCTGCGTCAATAAGTGACGCGGCGCGCTAAGCATTCGCTACAAAAGCGCAGCTGCGTTGGCCGTTCGACAACAATCCCCTCGTAAAGGCTATCTCCCACACCCCTCCACACCGGCTTGATGTCAGAGGCCCCGGCATCAGAGAGCCCGCGCCCCTTACAATTACATATGGGAAATGATGCGAAACCCCATTGTTGTGGCGATTGATGGTCCGGCTGGTGCGGGCAAGAGCACAATTGCACGCAGGGTTGCCGAACGGCTGGGCTTTCTCTATGTGGACACCGGGGCAATGTATCGCGCCGTAGCCCTTTGGGCAATCCGCAACGAAACCTCGCTGGACGACTGGCACCGTTTGGAACAGTTGGCGTTGGCTGCGGATATTGGTCTGAAGCCGGAGGCTGGCAAAGTATTCCTGAACGGAGAAGACGTTACAGAGGCAATCCGGACGGAACAGATCAGTGAGGCGGCTTCTCGCGTGGCTGCGGTACCCGGTGTACGCCGAGCGATGGTGGCCAAGCAGAAAGTGCTGGCAGAATCCAATAGCATCGTAATGGAGGGACGCGACATCGGCACGGTGGTGTTCCCCGACGCACGGGTAAAGATATTCCTCGATGCCGACGCGGGCGTCCGTGCACAAAGGCGGAAGCAACAACTGGAAGAGTCAGGTCGCCGCACGGCCCTTCACGAGGTGGAGGGGGATTTGCTGCGACGGGATTCGCGAGATAGGGAAAGGGCGGAGGCTCCTCTTCTGCAGGCTCCAGACGCGGAATATGTGGATGCGTCCGGACTGGAAATCGCACAGGTGGAGGAAGCGGTATTGAAGATAGTGAGGGAGCGCACCTCCCACTGAGGAAGGTATGTAGTTCGCGTCTCGCAGTAAATGCTTGAGACAGGCACTGAAGGCACTGAATGGTGCAGACCCGGGCGATCGTCGCCCATCAGAAAGGAAACCGGAAACTTGCAGGATCTTCTGGTGATGAAGTTCGGAGGCACCAGCATGGGTAGCCCCGAAAGTCTCCGCACGGTGGCTGCGATTTGCCTCCGGGAGCGCGCTCGACGGCCCACGGTAGTTACAGTTTCGGCGATGTCGAAGGTGACCGACATGCTGCTGGAAACCATGCACCGGGCGGAGCGGGGAGACGAGGATGGGGTCAACGAAAACCTGCGGCGACTTGCAGTCCGCCACGAAGAGGCTAGCCGCTCGATTCTCCCTGCGGACCGCCTTGAGGAAACCCGAGAGAAGATTGCTGCGCTGTTGAGCCGCTTTGAGCAGATCGTGCGCGGGATGATGATGCTGCGAGAGCGTCCGCCACGCGCACTGGACGAAGCACTTAGTCTCGGCGAGTTGTTGTCCGCCACGATATTGGTGCAGTTTCTGGAAGCAGGGGGCCAGCGGGCAATGCTGGTACCAGGCTATGAGGTGATCGTGACAGACCCGGTGCACGGCAATGCGACGCCCAGGATGGAACTCACCAGCTTCAAGTGCCGGGAACTGCTGGGCTCGGCGATTACCAATGGGCAACTACCCGTGGTTACTGGCTTCTGCGGAGCGTCGGAGCAGGGCGCCATCACGACCCTGGGACGCGGAGGATCTGATTTTTCGGCCACGATTCTGGCCTCCGCGTTGGATGCGCGCGAAGTCTGGATTTGGACCGACGTTGATGGCATCATGAGCGCGGACCCACGGATGGTTCCCGAAGCGCGCGTGCTGCCTGAGATCACCTACAACGAAGCAGCGGAACTGGCCTACAACGGGGCCAAAGTACTTCACCCTCGCACCTTACTGCCGCTGGTGCCCAAGGGAATCCCCTTGTGGAGCAAGAACACCTTCAACCCGGATTTTCCCGGCACACGCATCGTGGCGCACAGCGAGGAAAAGCAAGGAGCACGGGCGGTAACCTCATCCACCAACGTAGTGCTGGTGAACGTGGAGCCGGCCAGCGCCGCCGTAAACCCAAGCCTGCTGATGGCTCGGTGCCTGGAAGCGATGGCTCGTGTGAACGCGGAAGTGCTCACCTTTTCCAGTTCGAGCTATCGCCAGAGTTTCTGCTTCCTGGTGCGCCGGACAGAACTGGCGGAAGCCATGCGTAGCGTGGAAAGCGTGCTGTCACTGGAGCTCAATCATGGCTACATCCGGCCAATTGAAGTCAATGACGACGTTGGCCTGCTGGCAGTGGTAGGCGAAGGCATGAAGGGGGAACCGGGACTTGCCGGGCGCATCTTTACAGCGATTTCCCGGGAGCACGTGAACATCATTGCCATCAGCCAGGGATCGAGCGAACTCACCATTGCCATCGTCGTAAGGCGGGAAGATGTGGACAAAGCAGTGAAGGCGGTTCATGCGGAATGCGGGATGTCGGTAGCGTAAATCGGCCCACATCGCCCCTTCGTTGGAGAGCGAGTTTCGCTAGACGTTGGACGGAATGCGCCTCCGCATATTATCCTGATACAAGAGCCATCGCGCTCCGAGGTAAGAACTATGTCCATTCCCAACGTTAAGCGCTACCGTCTCACCAGTGCCGATGGCACAGAACACGCCACTCTGATGGCAGTCCTGCCCAAGGGCACTGACGTGGAGCAGTACCTGAAAGAAGCCTCTGAGCGCTTTGACTGGAAGTCCTATCGCGACATGAAGGCCAGCGTCAACAAGGTCCGCGTCGGTCAGCAGAAGCAGAAGAAAAAGTAGCTTCATCGTCTTTGAGACGCTGGGACATTGCGATTGCATGTCCCAGCGCCTGCCATTCTTCCCTCTTCCCTCCGCTACGTAGGCACGCTACAGACATTTGGCCTGCAAGTAGACCTGGTTATTTACAGGATTTGCATTTGACAGGCCCGGGTTTTCGATAGTGACCTCTTGCCTTTGCGCTACGCCGGTGACCCAGGTCTATCGTCCATGCCCTAGTAGCGCTATGCGAAACTGAAGATATCCCAAGGGCTGACGGCCTTTCTCGCTTAGACGTTTGCCCCCACTGTGCGGTGCAATTCTATGAATCGTATTTTGCTCTCCTTCCTCGTGAGCATAGTGTTTAGCGCTTCCATTTTTGCCAGTGCCTGGACTACTGATGACATTCTGCTGATGGAACGCGCGGCCTCACTGGAGCTTTCGCGCGACGGATCGATGGCGGCTTGGGTGCAGTCAAAGATGGACCCCAAGAAGGGCACGGCGGTCTCGCAGATCTATCTGCGTTACTTGACGGACAGCCACCTGGTACAACTCACGCGAGGCGAGGACTCTTCCACTTCGCCTCAATTCTCACCAAACGGAAAGCAGGTAGCGTTCCTCAGCAGCAGGAAGGCGCTCGACAGCGAAGAGGGCGCATCTGGAGGAAATAGTGCTCCTAAGTCTCAGGTGTGGCTACTCGACCTTAGGGGTGGAGAACCGCGCGCGGTAACCACGCTGGCGCAGGGAGTGAGCGCGTTCCGCTGGGTGGATGACGAGACACTGCTGCTGACGGCGCAGGAAGACTCCAGCGCACTCGCTCAGAAGATCAAGCAGGAGAAGGACACGTCGAGGGTAGTGGACGACCCCAATGAGAGCCCCGTGCGGCTATTCCGGGTCTCCTTGAAGGACAAGACAGTAAAGCGCCTTACGCAGAACAATGACCGCATTTCGCGGATTGAAGTCTCCTGGAACGGCAAGTATGCGGTTACTGTTCACAACCGGTCGAGCCGTTTCGTGTTCGATTCCCTCATCACACCTGCCAGCTTTTTCCACGACCTCGAAAACGGCACCACAGAGCCCATCTTCCCCAATACCCGTCTAATACCTGGAGAAGTTCAGTGGTCCTTCGACAACAGAGGGTTCTACTTTACTTCCGCCTATTCGTCCCACCCGGTATATCGGAGTGGATCCATCGAGAAGCTCTACTACTTTGAGGTTGCCACACGCAGCCATCGCGAGATGAATTTGAGCTGGGAAAATGGCGTGGGTTCCGGCATCGCCGCAGTCTCTGGCGGTTTGGTGGTGTCCCTGGCGAACGGGGTGCGCGACGTTCTGGCCCGCTACCAGTTTCAGGATGGACAGTTAGTTCGGCAGGATCTCTCGGGCGAGCACACTGCCAATGTGGTGGGCCTCCGCAGTTCTCTCCAGAACGACATGGTGGCCTACGAATACACCACCGCCAGTATTCCTGCCCAATGGTATAGTGCCAAGCTCAACAATACTCAGATCGAGAGCCCCAAAAAGCTTACCGAACTGAATGCAGGACTAAGCAAGAAGACCATTTCCAAGACCGAAACCGTCCGCTGGCGCGGGGCGCTGGACGAAGAGGTGGAGGGAATGCTGTATTACCCGCATGGCTATGAAGCGGGCAAGAAGTATCCGCTTGTGGTGATGATTCACGGCGGCCCCTCCGGGGTTGACCGGGATGCCTTTCGGGAAAGCTGGTCCTATCCGCACCAGTTGTATACCCAGCGCGGTGCATTTATCCTCAAGCCCAACTACCACGGCAGCAGCAACTACGGGCTGAAATGGGTGGAGAGTATCTCACGCGGCAAGTATAACGACCTGGAATGGATCGACGTGGAAACAGGGGTGGATTCCCTGATCAGCAAGGGTCTGGTGGACCCCGA
>CAZUAX010000083.1:0-6889 GCA_964618435.1 uncultured Solibacteraceae bacterium | reverse complement strand
GAAGACGTGAATGTGCCTACGGAACAAGGCTGGCAGCACTACCGGGCGCTACAGCATCTTGGCAACACCGACGTAAAGTTCCTGCTATTCCCGGGAGAGCCCCATGGGCTGCGCAAGTTTGTCCACCAGAAGCGCAAGGTGGATGAAGAACTAGCCTGGTTTGACCGTTTCCTTTTTGGAAAGGCGGAAGCAGAGCCGGCGTGGATAAAGAAGGGCTCGCCACTTGCTGGAGTGCTGAGCCGCGCCCAACTGGCAGAAGTGCCCCAGACGGCAATTCTCGGAGACCTGCAGGTGAGTCGATTTGAGATTACGCGCGCGCAGTACGCGGCATTCGACAAGAACTATCCAGTGAGGCCGGGAACGGAACACTATCCGGCCACGGGTATTCGTTTTGATGAGGCGAAGCGCTATGCGGAATGGCTAAGCACCAAAACCGGACAGCGATTCCGCTTGCCCACGGAGAAAGAGATGGGTAGCCACCTGAAGGCTTCCAAGGGAGCAAATACGCTGGACCGATGGGCGGGCTATGAAGTGAATCCAGATGACGCTGTGCGCCTGGCTCCCGCAATCAATCAACTGCACCCTGACCAACTGCTGCTTCCGGTAGGCAGCTTTGTAGGCAAAGGAGACGACCCGGTATACGACCTGGATGGAAATGCAGCGGAATGGGTGGTGGCCGAAGACGGAAGCGGGAAGTTGATGGGCGGCAGCGCGGATACCCCATCCGATGGGAAATTGGAGTGGACCCCCCGGCTGACCTTTGCCGGCTTCCGGGTGATTCGCGAGGCCCCGCGAGCAAAGCCCTGATGGGGTTCGGGATCATCACGCGACAAACGGGGCGCCAGAGAAGGCGAAAGGGGCGAAACAGTCCTGGCCTTGCTGATGCGTAACAAGCTGGCCTGTCTGGATTTAGTGATTGGCTGTATCCTAATAGGCGCGGATAGGCATCCTATCAGATGGCGGTGCCTGGCAGCCCGCACGGGCGATGCGGCGCGCCTGGAGTTTTGGTAGTGCATGGAGGCTGGCTGAAATGTTTGCATGGATTTGCCCAAAGTGTGGAAAAGAAATTCCACCTCAGTATGACGGCTGTCCCGAGTGGTGCCCGGAATACGACAAGCAAAAGGCCTACCTGAAACAGACCGGCCCAGCCCAAGTGGAAGCCACCTCCCCGGTGTTGAAGAACCTGATGCACATTGAGGGTGGCAGCACGTATACGGGAGCATCTTATCTGTCTGGCACTACTGCTCAATCGCAGATCCCTGGCGCGTCCAGTTCTGATTCTGGAGATCCACAGGCATCTCGCTTTCGCCCTGCCGCGACCGCAATTTCGTACGAAGCCACGCCTCCGGATCCATCTGCAGCAGGTAATTCCGTGGCACCGGTGAATGCGCTTCGGTCTGGGATTTCTGAGGACGAAAATGGGGGACGCCAGATGAACCCCTTCTTGGTAACGGTACTGGCGGCCGTAGTTTTCATCGCGCTGGGTTACGCTGGGTTCAAGTACTATGAGCAGTCGAAGGGCTCCTTTGGTGCTTCCTCTGGACTGGTAAATTCAGGAGGAGACCAAGGCGGGCACCGTCTGAACCGGATCCTGAGCGTTACTGCGCTTCGCTTTGTCCCAGGAAAGAATAAGCAGACAGAAGCGAGGTTTGTGATCGTAAACGGGGGTGCCGCGCAGACCCCCACCTTTAGCGGTACCGTTAATGTTCGGCCGAAGGATGCGGCGGTGGACGAAACACCTATGCTGAGCTTTGAGATTTCCAAAGTCTCGCTTGGCCCCTACGAAAGTAAGGAAATGCAGGCGCCCTTGAACAAGACCCTGAAGTCCTATGAGTTGCCCGATGGCAACCTGATTCGGGCGGACTTGATGATTACGGAACCTGCACAATAGAACTCAATAGACTGGGCCGCCCTCTCGCTGTGATCGCACAGAGAGGGCGTGAACCAGTTCGTCAACCAGCCTCAGCGGCAGTGCGGACACCAGCGTAAGGGAAAGCCCAGCCAGCAGATGGTGTAATGCACTCGGAGTCCACAGCCCACAGTGAGGTTGGCGGCATTCTGTACTTGAAAGTGCTGCCATCCCGGAGTGATGCTGGCAAGATTGCTGAGGCCCTCAAACACGCGGAAGACCTTGTGTAGGGGCTTCGCAATCATCCTCTGGCATCGCAACTCACTCTCGGCCATGCCAATTCCTTCGGTTTCCTCACCGGGAAATCCAACAAGGATTCCCAATGCTACGATAGAGGTCCAGGCAACCTGAATGGCCCGTTCTCAGAGCGTTTCTCCATCGAAAACCACCGTCAGCCCCGCAACGGAAGTCGGTCTTGTCCGCAAGCGGCCAGTTTCCATTGCGGAGCGAAAACCGCTAGGCAAACAGCCGCGCACCAAGTCGGAACGGGACGAGCGACTGCAGCAGATTTTGACCAAGCTTCAGGAATTGCACCCAGATCCTCAGTGCGCCTTGCACCACCGAAACCCATTTGAACTCCTGGTAGCGACAATCCTTTCCGCGCAGTGTACCGATGAACGCGTCAACATGGTGACACCTGGACTATTTCGCGCCTATCCTTCCGTGGAGGCGATGGCTGCGGCCAAGGTAGAGGACGTCGCCGCGATGATTCGCTCCACCGGGTTCTTCAACAACAAGGCCAAGAACATCGTTGGGGCTGCACGGGTAGTACTGGAGAGCTTTGGCGGCGAAGTTCCTCGCACAATGGAGGAACTACTCACCATTCCAGGCGCCGCCCGAAAGACTGCCAACGTGGTGGCAGGCAGCGGCTACGGCATTCCCACTGGGGTGGTAGTAGACACGCATGTACAGCGCATCGCGCGCCGGCTTGGACTTAGCCGGGAAACAGATCCGGTGAAGATTGAACGCGACCTGATGCGTGCGCTTCCTCAAGAGAAGTGGATTGATTTCTCGCACCAACTTATCTTGCACGGGCGTGCCCGCTGCACCGCGAGGAAACCGGATTGCGGGAATTGTCCGCTTGACCTAATCTGCTTTGCGTCTGACAAGACCAGTATGGAAGTGGCCAGAGAGAAGGCACTGCCATCGGCGAAGCGTGCGCGGAAGGCTGCTAGAGACTAGCAGGTGGCAATGGAAGTCCCCTATCTGGTACTGTTGCGGGCCTCCTGGCATCTCTGGTGGCGCTATTGGTTTGTATTGCTGGGAATGGCCGCCCTGCTTCTGCTACCGCCGCTGGTGGTGGCATTCCGTTATCCGATTGTGTGGGAGGCAATTGCCGCATCTGATGCAGGCAGCCCCTGGCTTGCCGTGGCGGTTTTCCTCACGGTGAACGCGTTGGTTTGCTATCCGGCGGCCACTCGCTGGTTGCTGGCGGACAGCAACGCCCCAGACGCCCTGTTAGAAAGTGATCCCGCTTTGGATGGAGTGACTCACAGAGAGCGAGATCGCCATGTATTCCTGGTGGCGTGGAGCATTTTCTGGATGCCGTTCGTGTGGGACTGCCTGAACCTGGGCCTGGCGTGGCTGGTGGCTTGGACGAGCGCCGGACACCCGCGACTGATCCCTGCATTGGCGGTTATCGCCCTCAACACCGCAATATTGAGCCTGTTCGCAATCTTGCCATTGAATGTGCGATGGGCACTCTTGCACTCATTCTTAGGGAAACGGTGGCGGCTGCGGGGACTGCCGGCCTAGACAATTTACTACTGGCGTCCCGTCGCAATCAGCGATTTCGCCATTCCCAGTACTCGCTCCCGGTGAACATGGGCTCCGGGAAACAACTCCTGCAACTGCACTGCCCGCAGCAAACGAACGTCTTGCAGGTAGTGCCGGAGATAGAATTCGCGCTGGTCCGGACGGGGACGCACGATCCACTCCCACACCGTGAATCGGTTGACTATCCGGCGTTGCCACCGTGAGGGAAGCCAGTGCACAAGGGGAAGGAACAGGTGCTGTTCCACCGGAAAACCACGGTTGGGGGTCTGCACGTAGTAGGAAGTACCGACACGCATGGTTTCCCGCGCAAAGGCAACTTGGCGGGAAGCGTCGCCTACGTGCTCAATCACAGAGTTGCTGAATACCAGGTCGAAGCTTTGGTCGCGAAAGGGAAGTGCGCACCCGTCGCCTGCCACCCATGGGAAACCAGGCGCGCCCTCGGAAATAGACATGGGGATATTTACCAGCGTCACTTGGGGCGTGAAGGGCAAATACTGCCATGTTTCTGGCGAACCACCCACGTCCAGAATACGAGTGTCGGCGGTAATGCCCATCAAGGCACAGAACCACCGCATTCGGCGGCGCCGGAAGGATTGGGAGATGCGGGCGACGAGACTCATAGCGCGTACGCTAGCCGTA
The DNA here is from genome assembly GCA_964618435.1 of uncultured Solibacteraceae bacterium. GTDB lineage: Bacteria > Acidobacteriota > Terriglobia > Bryobacterales > Bryobacteraceae > JACTMJ01. The sequence continues at coordinate 2,565 of CAZUAX010000083.1, read as the reverse complement.
TTGTCCTATGCCGCCCGCACAACCGAAAAAGAGAAGACTAAGGGAACAATGAAGCAGCTGCTATTCAGCCACTCCACCAGGGTAGACGACCTTACCACCCTTATCCTTGTACTCGGCGACGGAGCAACTTCCCAGCACCTGGAAACCCGCGTTCTGCAGTGTGGCCGCGGCACGCGCGGCACGTCCACCGCGGTTTCAAGCGGTGATGATTAGCTTATCCTTGGGAATCTCACTGAGGCGTGATTCCAGCTGCCCAATTGGGATGTGCACGTAGCCGGCAATGCTGCCGGAGTCTTTGATTTCCTGATCTTCACGCACATCAAGAAAAAAGAGCTTATCGGGATTCTCCAGGTAAGCACTCACCTCACTGGGCGTCAATGCCTTGGGTGCAGTGCCCATTGACCCGGAAGCGGTTTGAGACGATGCGCCACCACAGGAAGCGAGTTGCAATGCGAACATGCCACACAACGCCACGGTGGAGGCAGCACCCAGAAGTCTAGCAAAGGGAAACTTTAGCATTACCTTTTAGTATAGAGTCCGCGAACAGGGCCATGGGTGCAAATGCCCTAGAATTGGACTCCTAGAGCCTGCCCCCTAGAACTGGACCTGGTATCTTTTCCGCGCCACCACCGCTACAGGTACCCCGAAGAACTCCGATAGAAAAGGGGGGGAAGCAAACGGCGGAACAGGGTATTCGGGTTAGGAAGCGGGATTCCTTCGGGCTTCCGCAACCTAGGATGACACTGAAGAGACGAATGGCACCATGAAACTCATCTGGCTTCGGAGAGAAATCCCGACAATAGCAGACCGTGCGTTGCTGGAGGCACTGCCGGAGGCCTCCGTCCGATTTGCCAGCCATCTTGCCGAGTTGGACACGATTTTGGCTGATGACGGTGCCGAAGTGGTTTTTGCCTCGGGCGGCTGGCAGACTGAAGAATTGGTGCGCGCCTACGAGTGCAGCTTGAATCGAGGAGGTATTGCCCTTGTGGTAAGCCTGTCGGTGAATGCAGGACGGGCTGCCGAGCACGGTGACGGAGTGGCTCACCAACTGCGCCAAGCTGTTGCCCTGGCAGAAGCAGGGGTCCGGCGGGTTCTGTCGGGCGACACCGAGGAATCTGTCATCGCCGAGGAGATCCGTGCGGCTGCGCAGGACTTCAGGGCCGGACAAGTCGCCCGGGAGGCCGCACTTTCGAGCAGTCAGGATTGGCGAAGCAGCCTTGTGGGCGCAAGTCGGGCTATGTTCGCGGTGATGCGGATGGTGGAGCTGGTAGGCCAGCGCCGCTGTACAGTGCTGATTACCGGCGAGACAGGGACTGGAAAAGAGATGGTAGCGAGGGCCATCCACGCTGCGGGGCCTCGTGCCGCCAAGCCCTTGGTGCCGGTGAACTGCACCGCTCTTCCGGACACTCTTCTGGAGGCAGAACTGTTTGGGCATACTAAGGGTGCCTTTACTGGCGCAGTTGCTCAACGCATGGGACGCTTCGAAGAAGCCCAGCGCGGAACTATCTTTCTGGACGAGATTGGAGACATGCCTCTCGATCTGCAGGCGAAGCTCCTGCGCGTTCTACAGGAGCGGGAGATCCAGCGCATCGGGTCTTCGGAAACCATTGCCGTAGACGTGCGGGTGGTTGCCGCCACCAATGTGGACCTGCAACAGAAAGTGGCTGAAGGAAAATTTCGCGAGGATCTCTATTACCGGTTGAATGTGGTGCCCATTGCGCTGCCACCGCTGAGAGAACGCGTGAGCGATATTCCATTGCTCACCCAAACCTTCATTGAGAAGGTATGCCAACTGGAAGATTTGGAGCCCAAGAAGATTCTGCAGGAGGCCATGCACCACCTTTGCACCTATGACTGGCCTGGGAACGTAAGGCAACTGGAAAATACTGTCGAGATGGCTGTGGTACTCAGCGGAGATCGCCAGGTGCTGCTTCCGGGCGACTTTCGGCTCCCCCGCCGCAACTCAATCGGTCCAGTGATCGAGACGTCCAGCAGCAGCCTGAGCTTACCCGAGGACGGCCTGGACTTTGAGGCAACCATCAGTGCACTCGAACGCGCTTTGCTGCGCCAGGCACTGGAGCGAACCCAGGGGAACAAGCGAATGGCCGCCGAACTCCTGCGCTTGAAGCGCACCACGCTTACGGCTAAGCTGAAGAGCCTTGCGCTTGCATCCTGATCTCTCGGCAGTGCTCTAACATACGCCCATTCACCGAACTGCCATTTCCCGTTGCCCTGCGTTGTTTAATGTTGTCCTGCGTTGTTGAATTTGGTGTTCACGCGCGCCCCCTACGCTACACTGCGAATAACCATGCATCATCGACGATTGGCTGCATTTCTGATGGGTTCCTGGCTTCTGGGCAGCCTTTGTATGTTCTTTGTGGCTACCCAAAACTTCCGCGGCGTGGAGCGACTATTGGATGCTCCCACCGCTGCCGCATCGCAGCGCCTGGACACTCTGGGCCATGACGAAGCCCGCTTGCTCCTGCGATATCAAGTGTCCGAATTAAACAGATTCTTTTTCTCCGCCTGGGAACGATTCCAGTTGCTCTGGGGCGCCATCCTGGT